>CAZDVL010000006.1:43241-44600 GCA_964508745.1 uncultured Anaerolineaceae bacterium
TTTTTCGCGTGACAGGCCCGCGCCGACTCCGCTTATCAGCAGTTTGCAGCCTGAAACGATGTTGCAGCAGTAAACCAACAGCTACATAAATCCGCATCTAGCGCAGAGGAGAATGGCCTTGGAAGCGAAGGATTTCAGCGCACTGCGCATCAGCCTGGCCTCGCCTGAACAGATTCTGTCGTGGTCCTACGGCGAAGTCACCAAGCCAGAGACCATTAACTACCGCCGCTTGCGCCCGGAAAAAGAAGGGCTGTTCTGCGAAGCGATCTTTGGCCCGACCAAAGACTGGCAGTGCTACTGTGGCAAGTACAAGAACGTGCGCTACCGCGGCATCGTCTGCGACAAATGCGGCGTCGAGGTCACGCGCGCCTCGGTGCGCCGCGAACGCATGGGCCACATCGCGCTGGCCGCGCCGGTCGCGCATGTGTGGTACACGCGCCGCGTGCCCAGCTACCTCGGCCTGCTGCTCGATGTCAGCCGCCGCAACCTGGACCGCGTGCTGTATTTCGCGCAGTACGTCGTCACCCACGTTGACGAGGACGCGCGCCAGAAGGCCCTGGGGCGCATCGAAAAGGACCTGGCGCAGAAGGAACTCGCGCTCGGCGGCGACCTGGAAGAACAGATGGCCGCCGCCCGTCAGGAGCGCGACACTGTCCTGGGCGACTTCAACACGCGCGCTGCCGAAGTGGACGCCCACTATAACAATGAGCTGGCCCGCCTCAGCGACCGTATTATGCAGGAGGCGCAGACCGTCCAGGGCCGCGTCGAGGCGCTGATCGGCCAGCCAGCCCCCAGCGATGTCAACTTTGAAACGGCCGGCGTCGTCATCGCCGCTAAGGGCGAAATGGTCGAAAACGACCACATCGGGCGCATCCAGGCCGCTGTGAACGCTTACCTCAACGACATCCAGGCCGAGATTGACCAGATGCGCGCCGCCGACCTGGCGAAGCTCGACCATGAGGCGGCGGCCATCACCGGCAGCGCCACCCAGGCGCTCGACGTACAGCGCAGCGAGCTGGACAGCCGCATCGTCCACGTGCGCCAGAGCGCTGAAAAAGCCCGCCAGGAGCTTCAGGACCTGCACACGCTCCAGTTCCTGCCAGAGTCGCGCTACCGCGAACTCAAAAGCCGCTACGGCCAGGTCTTTCAGGCCGACATGGGCGCTGAAGCCTTCTACGAAATCCTGAAGGACATGAACCTCGACAAGCTGGCGGTGGAGCTTTGGCAGGAAGTGCGCACCACGCGCTCGAAGCAGCGCAAGAAAAAGGCCACCAAGCGGCTGCGCGTGGTCGAAAGCCTGCGCAAGAGCGAGAACCGGCCAGAGTGGATGATCCTCACCGTGCTGCCGGTCATCCCGCC
>CAZDVL010000007.1:0-43027 GCA_964508745.1 uncultured Anaerolineaceae bacterium
CGGTGCGCCGGCTGGCGAACCAGTTTGCCAGCGTCGGGCATTACGTGATCGCGCCGGACCTGTACGACGGGCGGACGGCGGCCAGCGCCGCCGAGGCGCTGCGCCTGCTCGACACACTCGGCCAGGGGGCCTACCGCCGCCTTGACTCCGCCCTGAGCGCCCTGGAGACGCATCACCAGTGCAACGGCGACGTGGCGGCGGTCGGCCTGGGGCTGGGCGGAAGCCTGGCCTTTGAGGCGGCGCTCACGCGCCGCGACCTGGAGGCGGCGGTGGCCTACGCCGGCTTCCCGCAGCACTTTCTGGGGCGCTTCGCCGGGGCGCACGCGCCGATCCTGGCGCTCTACGGGTCTGACGACAAATATATTCCCGCCCAGCAGATCGCAGCCCTGCGCACAGAACTGGCCGGGCTGCCGCTGCCGCACCGCGTCGTTGTCCTGGAGGGCGCGGGGCACGCCATCTTCAGCGATGACGCCGACGCCGCCGCGCTGGGCCACGCCCGCGCCGCCTGGGCGGCCACGCTCGCCTTCCTGGACACGCTGCTCGACCGCCCGCCGCGGCCAACAGGGCCGCTGTGAGCCGAATCTGCGAGGTGTGGCGGCTGGGCGAGCTGGATTACGCGGCGGCGCTGGCGCTGCAAGGGCGGCTGGCGGCGGCGCGCGCGCGCGGCGAAACGCCTGACCGGCTGCTGCTGCTGTCGCACCCGCACACCTTCACGCTCGGCTCGGCCAGCCGGGCTGAGCATCTGCTGTGGGACGAGGCCGAGCGCCAGCGGCGCGGCGTGCAGGTCTGCCGCGCCGACCGGGGCGGCGGCGTCACGTATCACGGGCCGGGGCAGCTTGTCGGGTATCCGATTGTGGCGCTGGAACGGCGCGACGCGGTTGGCTATCTGCGCGCGCTGGAGCAGGTCGTCATCGGCGCGCTGGCCGACTTCGGCATCGCCGGGCTGACGCAGGCGGGCCTGACAGGTGTGTGGGTAGAGACGCCCGGCGGCGCGGCCAAAATCTGTGCGCTGGGCGTGCGCATCAGCGCGCGCGCGGTGACCAAACACGGCTTCGCGCTCAACATCAGCACCGACATGGCGTACTTCAGCGGCATTGTTCCCTGCGGGCTGCGCCAGCGGGGCGTGACCAGCATGGCGGCGCTGGCGGGCGGCGCGGCTGGCGCGGACGCCGTCGCGGCGCGGGTTGTCGCGCATTTTGGGCGCGTGTTCGGCTGTGAGATGCGGGGCCGCGCGGACACGGCCCCGCCGCCGGCGGGCGCGCCCTAGCTTACCGCCGCGTCGCCGTACATTTTTTCCTGCTGGCCGGGCTGACGCTGGTACAGCCAGGTGAACTGCGCCAGCCGGTCGCGCGCCGGGTTGTCCAGGTCTTTGGGGACGAAGCGCCAGGTCCAGTTGCCCGACGGCCGGCCGGGGGTGTTCATGCGCCCTTCCGGCCCGACGCCGAGCACGTCCTGCATCGGCGCGACGAACGTGTGCCCGACCGACATCATCCCCAGCCTGATCAGCGTCCAGTTCGGCTCTGTCACTTCGCCGCCGGCGTACTGGCTGAGCAGCGCGCGGCTGTGGTCGTTGGTTTCCTGCTGCCACCAGCCGAGCGAGGTGTTGTTGTCGTGCGTGCCGCTGTAGACGACGCTGTTGGGGCTGTGGTTATGCGGCAGGAAGGGGTTTTTCGGGTCGCTCCAGGCGAACTGCAGCACCTTCATGCCCGGCAGGTCGAAGCCGTCGCGCAGCGCCTCGACATCCGGCGTGATCACGCCCAGGTCCTCGGCGATGATCGGCAGGACGCCGAGCGCGTCGCGGACCGCCTGTAGAAAGTCTGCGCCGGGGCCGGGGACCCACTCGCCCTTGACGGCCGTTTCCTCGCTGGCGGGAATCTCCCAGTAGGCGGCGAAGCCGCGAAAATGGTCCACGCGGACGATGTCCACCACGTTCAGGCAGGCGCGGATGCGGTCCAGCCACCAGGCATAGCCGCTCGCCTTCATCCGATCCCAGCGGTACAGCGGGTTGCCCCAGCGCTGGCCGGTGGGGCTGAAGTAGTCGGGCGGGACGCCCGCGACCACCGTCGGGTGGCCCTTCTCATCCAGGTAGAACTTGGACGGGTTGGCCCACACATCGCTGCTGTCGTGCGCCACGAAGATGGGGATGTCGCCGATGAAGCGGATGCCTTTGCCGGCTGCGTAGGCTTTGAGTTCAAACCACTGTGTATGAAAGACCCACTGGCGGAAACGGTGTTCCTCGATCCGGCGCGCGTGCGTCCGGCGCGCCGCGTCCAGCGCGGCGGGGTCGCGCAGCGCCTCGGCCTCCGGCCATTCCACCCAGGGCTGGCCCGTGTAAAGGTCCTTGAGCGCGGCGAACAGCGCATAGTCGCCCAGCCAGCGGTCGTTCTCGGCGCACCAGGCCTCGAAGTCGCCTTTGACGGCGGCGTCGCCGTCGGCGTCGAAACGCTCGAAGGCGCGGCTGAGCATGGTGTTATAGTACGGAATGACCCAGCCGTAATCCACCTGGCCGACTGGGAAATCGGGGATGCTGGCGGTGTCGGCGGCGGTGAGCCAGCCGCTGCTGACCAGTTTATCCAGGCTGATGAGCAGCGGGTTGCCGGCGAATGCTGAGAGCGTCTGGTAAGGCGAGTCGCCGTAGCTGGTGGGGCCGAGGGGGAGAATCTGCCAGACGCTCTGGCCGGTGGCCTCCAGCCAATCCACGAAACGGTAGGCCCACTCGCCCAGGTCGCCGATGCCGTAGCGGCCCGGCAGCGAGGTGGGGTGCAGCAGCACGCCGGCGGCGCGCGGGAAGGAATTAGCGATTTCAGCCACAGGAAGCGCCCTCCATAAACTGCGTTCAGATGACAAGTTCGCGCCAGCGCGCAACAACCGCTTCGATCATAGCATCTTCGCTCATGTAGGTGGTATCAATGACATGGATGCCGGGCAGGCGGCGGGCGGCCCACTCGCGTTTGAGGTGGCCGATGGCCAGCGCGCGCTCGTCAGGGTTGTGGTAGCGCGCGCCCAGCGCCAGGTGCTGGCGCTGAAGCACCGCGTCGAGCGCGGCGACCAGGCAGATCACGGGGCCGGTGGCCGCCAGCCGGTCGTAGTGGCCGCTGTGGAGCAGCGTCTGCCCGCCGACGCGGATCACGGTGTCGCGGTACAGCGCGGCCTCCAGCACGATCTCCGTTTCCAGGGTCTTGAGGCGCGACGCGCCGAACAGCGCGCGAATCTCGTCCAGCGCCATGCCGGCGCGGTCCTCGATCAGCGTGTCAATGTTGATGAAACGCCGCCCCAGGCGCGCCGCCGCCAGCCGGCCCACCGGCGGCTGGTTGGGGCCGGTGTAGCCGGTGAGGATCAGGTTGCGGTCGGCGACGGGCAGGGCGGGCAGCGTCATAGGCGCCAGCCTGGGAACCACTGGTCGAGGATGTCGGGCAGCTCGTACAGGCTGTTGACGGCGTGGTCGGGCACGATCAGGCCGCTGAGCAGCGACGGGGCCGGGTGCACCACGCGCAGGACGGCCTGCAGACCGGCCGCCTGTGCCCCGGCGATGTCCGCCACCGGGTTGTCGCCGACAAAGACCGCCTCCTCAGGCCGGGCGTCGAGCAGGCGCAGCGCGTGTTCGAAGATGGCCGGGTGCGGCTTGAGATAGCCCACGTCGGCGGCGGAGATGCGGCATTCGGGAAAGTGCGTCAGCAGGCCGAACTGCTCGATCTCGCGGTCGCGCAGCCACATCGGCTGGTAGGCGTTGGTGACGATGCCGGTGCGGACGCCGTGCCGGTGCAGCAGCGGCAGAATCTCCAGCGCGTCGGGAAAGACCACCGCGCCGGGCGTCGTGCCCCAGGGGTAGGCTTCCAGCACCCGCCGCGTGTTGATGCGCGCGGCGGGAACGCCCAGGTCGGCCAGCGTTTCGGCCAGGACCGTGCCCAGGTTGGGGGCGCGCAGGCTGGCGCGCGCGTTCTCCCAGGCTGTGTGCGTGCGCATCAGGAAGGTGTTGAGCAGCGCCTCGAAGTCCTCCAGCGGGTGCAGCTCGGCGCGCGCGTAGTCGAACACGCTGCGCAGCAGCGTGCGCTCGCGCTGTTCCCAGTTGTGGTCGAAGCCGCTCCAGTCAATGAGCGTGTCGTCGAGGTCGAACAGCACTGCTTTCAGCACGGCCGTTTCCTGCGCGGCGGTCACGGCGCGACCACTGCGCGCCAGGCCAGCAGGGTCTGTTCCAGGCCGGCGTGATAATCGGCATAGCGCGGCTGCCAGCCCAGCCCGGCCTTGGCCCGGCCGGTGGCGGCGCGCGCCGAGGACGCAAGGATCGCCTGGTGCGCCGGGTGCATGAACACCTGGCGGCCCAGCGGGGGCAGCCACTGGCGGCGCGGCGCGGCCAGGCCGTGTTTGCTGGCCAGGGCGCTGACGAAGGCCGTCACCGACGCGGGGTGGTCGTCGGCGATGTTGAAGATCGCGCCCGCCGGCTGCTGCTCGGCCGCCAGCACGACCGCGCGCGCCAGGTCGTGCGCGTGCGCCCAGTTGGCCAGGTGGCTGTCGTCGCCCAGGGGCAGAGCGTGCCCGGCGATCAGGGCGGCGCTGAGGGCCACCGTCTGGACGTTCTCTGGCCCGTAGACGCTGCCGGCGCGCAGCACACAGCCGGGGGCGGCCAGGGCGCGCTGCTCGGCGGCCAGCGCGGCCTGGAAGAAGTCGCTGTCTGTCGCTGGCGCGGCGTCTTCGTCCACCCAGCCGCCGCCCGCGTCGCCGTAGAGATAGGTAAAGCTGGTGTGGACCAGGAAGCGGGCCGCGCCGGCCTGCACTGCCTCGACCAGCGCCGCCGTGCTGTCGGCGATGGTGCGCTGTTCGCCTTCCCAGTCAACCCCCTGGAGAGGCTGGCTGTTGGCGGCCTGCGGGGCGAGGTTGACGACGACATCGGCGGCGATCATCTTCAGCGTGCTGATGACCTCGGCGGGGCGGAACGGGTCGTTGTAGACCGGCAGCCCGCCGGCCGCGCGAATCAGATGGGCGTCGTCCAGGCTGACGGCAGTGCCGGCCACCTGGTGGCCGCTGGCGACAAGCTGCCGCATCACTTCGCGCCCCAGGCCCTGGGTCGCGCCGGTTACATACACGCTTAAGGGGGTGTTTTCGCTCATAAGGACGCCTGTGCTTTATACCTTTGCTGTGCGCGGGAGACAGGCAGATTATGCCACTTTCCGGCCAGCCTATCAATGTCTGCGCCGCCGGGGGCTGAAGAATCAAAAGAGGCCGCCACACGGACGGCCTCTTTGCGCAAGACGCGGGTGTGTCGGGCGCTCAGATATTGAGCAGCTTGGCTTTGGCGGCCTCGAACTCAGCGTCGGACAGCACGCCAGCCTGGTTGAGCTGGGCAAGCTGCTGAAGCTGCGCGATGAGGTCGGACTGGGCCGCCGCCGGTTGGGGCGCGGCCGGCTGGGCCGCGGCCTGGGCGGCCTGGATGTCGGCCTGCATCTGCTGCATTTGCAGGGTTTCCAACTGCGCCTGCATCTGCGCCATGTCGGCCTGGCTCTGCGCCGCCGCGTGGGCGGCCTGCTGCTTGTTGGCCGCTGACCTGTTCATGGCGTTCACGGTCGCGTTGGCCGTCCCGGCGATGACGGCGGTGCGGGCCACTGTTTCCACCAGGCCCGGCCCCCGCCGGGGCTGTACAACGATCGGTCGTCTGCTGCGCATATCACGACTCCTTCAAGCGTTAAACCGGCAAACTTCAGGCGTTAAGCTGGTTGTGGGTGGCGATCAGTTCTTCGATCACAGCGTGCGGGATGCGCTCGTTGAGGAGGACCTCACCGCGGGCGCCGCGCACGGCCTGAGCGAAGCGGGCGGCCCAGGTGTTCTCGAAAAGCAGCAGCCCGGCGGTGTAGTTGTTGGGCAGCGCCGCCGCGATGCTCAGGGCGTCGTCCTCGGTCAGCAGCCCGGCCAGCTCGTCGGGCAGCGCCGCGTCAAAGACGGCGTAATCGTCGTCGTCCAGGTCGTTAATTTCCAGCGCGACCACATTGCCCGCGGCGTCCTTGTGGATCACCAGCAGGTCAATGATGCTGATGGTGTTGTTTTGCACCAGCTCAGCGAGCGCCGGCGTGATTTCGCCGGTGAAGTGGCTGCCGGGAAACTCGATGACAAGCAGTTCAACGGGTCCGAATGGCATACGGTTTCTTGTCCTTATGTAGTTCCATGCGCGATCATTGTACCGTAAATAACGTGAGCTTCCAGTGCCTTAGCGGCGGATCGCACGCTGCCGCAGCTGCAGGATCTGGTACTGCGCCAGGCCGCTGACCAGGGCCAGCGCCGCGATCATGATAATCGTGAGCGCCGAGACGGGCAGCAGGCTGCCCCCCGGCCCGCCGGCCTCAGCGCCGAAGGCCGCCGGGAACAGCAGCGCCAGCCCATAGACGATGGCGTAAGAGCCGGCGGCGGCGGTCGCCAGGATGATGACAAGCTCGCCCAGGAAGCGGCCAAAGAAGCCGCCGATGGCCAGGCCGGCAACCACCGCGACCGAGGACAGCAGGCCGTCGCTGCTGAGGCCCAGGATCGAGGCGATCAGCAGGGCGATAATCAACCCCAGGATCGCGCCGGCGATATACAGGCTGAGCGAGAACAGGGCGTAGAGCAGGAAGCCGAGCAGGCCGCCCAGCACCAGGCTGATCAGGATGCGCATGAGGTCTGGCTGTGAGGCCGCCAGGTTCATGCCGACGGAGAAGCCCACCAGAAAGCCGATGGCGAGCAGCACCATGCGGAACAGCGAATAGCCATAAACGCTGAAAAAGACACCGCTGATGAGAGCCACGAGTCCCCACAGCAAAACCGAAGCGGTCATATAATCAAGCCTCCGCACACACCGAGTACTGTGCATTCATTGTGCCTGCGCGGGCCGTAAAGCGCAAGCGGCAGCGCCGGGCTAGGCGACCCCGTAGCCTATCATGGTGAACACAGAGAAGAAGAGCAGCAGCCAGCCGATAATCAGCAGGAGAACCGCGACCCGCAGGCTCTGGAACTTGGTGCTGATGCCCGCGAAGAACAGTGTCGCGGCGAACAGAATTGCCAGCAGCGTGTAGTCATCGCCCACCTGGTTGGCCACCAGGGCAGCGGCGCTTTTTTCCGCGGCGAGCGTGTTGAGGCGGGCCGCTTCTTCCCGCGCGGCCAGGACGTACTCTGGCATCTCAAACGGGGTGGGCGGCGCGTCAGGGTTTTCCAGCGGGTCGGTGGCCAGCCAGGCGGTCACAGCGACCTTCATTTCCGGGCGGAAACGCGCGTACAGAAAATCGCTGAGAGCCTTGTTTTCATTGGCGACCGCTTCGACATAGTTCAGAAAGACGCCCACATCAATGGTTAGCTGGCTGTCTGCCAGCGCAAGCTGCCGCGATTCCTGGGCGCGCGCCGCGTTGGCTTCGTTGAACAGCACAGACATGTCCCCGCTCCAGCGGGAGGACTGGTAGGCGCTCCAGGCGGTGACGACGGTCGTGATGGACAGCAGCAGCGCGGCGATAATTTCCAGGCGGCGCTTGATCGGCCGGGGGTAGGAAGCCTGGCGCGGCGCGGGCTGCGCGGGCGAAGCGCCCGGCGGGGTCTGGGCAGTGGTCATGGTTTCAGAAGCTCCCAGTGAGAGTGCGCGTACCGGTTCGGTGTCATGTGGGTGGCGGCTGGCCGCCATCCACATGTAGATCATAGCGTAATTGTCGGGTTTGGCGTACTATTTAGCTGCTGGCTGGCGCCGGTATTGTTGAGGGTTTTCCCCGGCGATCAGCCGGAGACGACGCAGACAGTAAAACGCGAATCCGTTCGGGTAAGTAAGGAGAGAAAAAAGATGGCTAAGGCAGTTCAACCGGCGGCGCAGGAGGGTGCGGGGCTGTCGCGCGCGGCCCTGATCATCTGGGGCATCCTGTTGATCGTCGGCGGGTATTTCTTCGTGACGCACCCGGTGTCCACCGCCCTCGTCTGGGTCGAGATCATGGCGATCATCTGGCTGATCGGCGGCCTGTTTGATCTGATCGACTCGCTGACGCGGCGCGGCGCGTACTGGGTCTGGCGGATGATCGGCGCGATTATCAGCATCGTGGCCGGCCTGTTCATTCTGGCGAACCCGGTGCTGGGCGCGCTGTTCACGGTGCAGATCGCGTTCCTGTTCATCGCCATCTCGGCGCTGATTCACGGCGTGATCGGCATCTTCGCAGGCTTCAAGGCGGGCGGCGGCCCGCGCTGGGGCGCGATTCTGCTGGGCCTGGCGCAGGTGATTATCGGCATCTGGCTGCTGCTGAACCCGATCGTGGGGATGCTGGCGCTGCTGCCGGCCTTCGGCCTGCTGCTGATCATCGCCGGCATTCTGGTGATCATCACCGCTTTCCGCTACGCTTACTAAACCGGGCGCCGCTGGTCGGCGCCTGAGGCGCATCACAGACAGAAGCGGCCCCTGCCACATCGTTCGTGGCGGGGGCCGCTTTCAGGTTGAGGCGCGGCGTGCGCGCTATTTTTTGGCGCTGTCCAGTTTGCGTTTGGCGTTGTACTTGTGGAGTTCCTTCCAGTCGCCGGCGGCGGCCAGGCCCGCCTGGCGCGGCCAGGTCGGCAGGCTGGTCGGAATGATCATGCGGTCGGCAGTCAGGATTTCGCGAAGGTGGATTTCGCTGGCGCGGTGCAGGTCGTTGAAGGTTGTGATGCCCGCGGCGGCCAGCGCCTGGCTGATCTTCGGGCCGATGCCGTCAATCACGGTCAGGTTGTCCACCGGCGCGGCCGCCTCGGCTGTCTCGACAGCGGCCGCGGCGACGGTCGGCGCCAGGTCAGTCTCGGTGGGTTCGGCGTCAGCTTCGGTGGCCTCGGCGGTGTAGACATCCAGCTCGCCGGTCACTTCCTCGCCGGTTTCGGCGTAAGCGCTGGCCAGCGCCGCCGTCGCCTCTGCGGGCAGCGTGCCGTGTGACAGGCTGGCGTCGAAGTCACGGAGCGCGGCGAGCATCTTGTCGCTCAGCGTGCCGTTGTAGACGATGAACAGGTTGGTCTTGCCCGGCTCCAGCTTGTCGCTGACTTCTTTCATGAAGCTGTTGTTGACGCCGGAGTCGCGCAGGTGGGTGTACAGGCCGGTCACAGCCGCGCCCACCACGCCGCCGACAGCCGCGCCCAGCGGCCCGGCGACGACCGTGCCGGCGATGAGGCCGATCGTGCCGCCGCCAAACGCGCCGCGCCCGGCGCCCAGGTCGTTGAACTGCTCCAGTTTAACGCGCCCGCGGCTGACCTTGGTGGCGAAGGCGGCTTCGGTGATCTCGATGTTGTCGTCGGCGGCATCCAGCTCATCGAGCTGCTTCAGCAGTTCGCGCGCCTTCTCCTTGCTGTCGAGGGTGAAAACAACCAGCGTACTTTCCTTTGACATTGTGTTCTCCGCGATAGATTAGTCAGATACAGATAAGCCAGCTCGTGCGATAGACGATTTGACGGCGCGCGGTCAGGCCGGCGGGTTTAGGCCAGCCGCAGCCGGGGCGCGGCTGCCGCGCCAGATGGCATACAGCGCGGCCAGCAGCAGCGCCGCCCCCGCCACAGCCAGGATTATACTCCACGCTTGCAGCGGGCTGTTAATCTGCTGCTGCACAGCCTGCGCCACAGTCTGCGTGAAATTCACCTGCAGGGCCGCGATCGAGGGCGGCAGCGCGCTGGCCCCCGCGGGCGCGGCCTGCTGGCCGGCGGAGATGGGCCAGCCCAGCAGGGTCAGGCCGCTGAGCAGCAGCACAGCCCCGGCCCACAGCCCCAGCGCCCTGATGGTGCGCAGCAGATGCAGCGCGGTGATGGCCGTCAGCAGCAGCAGCGCGCCAGCGACGACGGCGGCGCGCTGCGCCAGCCGGTCGCCCTGCTGCGCCAGGTGCTCTGTAATGGCCCTCAGCGGCTCCGCGAGCGGCGCGAGCGCCGACGCCGACGTGCCCGCCGGGGCGGGCGGCTCCGCCGCTGGCGCGGCGCTGGTGGGCGCTGGCGACGCGGTGGGGGCTGGCGTGAGCGTGGGCACAGGCGTTTGCTCGCCCGCGGCGGGCGGGCGCAGATTTTCCAGGTTTTGCTGCGACTGTTCGATCTCGCTGGTCACCCGCTCGTTGACCGCCTGCAGCGCGCTGCGCAGCCGCTGCGCCGCTTCCTCGACCGGCGCGCGCACGTCGGCGGGCAGGCTGTAAACCAGCGTGAACGAGCCGGCCGCCAGCTGCACGCCCGGCCAGGCCAGGCTGATCCGGCCCGCGGGCGTGTCGATGCCGAAGCCGCTGAGGTCAACGCTGGCGGCGTAGCTCGCCAGGTCGGCGGTGAGGCCGTCGGCGACGTGGGCGAGCGCGACCACGATCACGTCGCGCATCACGCCCCTCAGCTCGTCGCCGGCCGGCGGCGCGCACACAAAATCAACCGCGGCCAGGGCGCTGAGGCCGTCGCGGCGCACGCTGTGCAGCAGGCGCAGCCGGCTGATTTCGGACTGTGTGCAGGCCCGCGCGGTTTCCAGCAGCAGGTTGGCCAGCCGGGCGGCCCGGTCCCCGGTGAGCTGGTAGCGGATCAGCGCGGCGCGGTCGCGCGCGGACGTTTCGGCCTGCGCGCCGGCCCCGCTGAGGGCGCTGACGATGGCGCTGACGATCTGCTGCTGCACCCACTCGCGCGGGACGATCTGCTGCGCGAGCTGCGCGATGTCGGCCTGCCGCAGCGCGGCGACCAGCGGCGCGATATTCACCGGCATGCCGCCGACGGTGAGCTGGCCGGGCAGGGAGTCGAGCGCGGCGGTGAGGACGGCGGGCGCGATCTGCCGGTGGAAGTTGTCGGCCTCCAGAAGCGCGATGGCTGTGTGGGGGACGCTGAAGACCCCGCGGACCAGCGCGCTGCCGGCGAACAGCAGCAGGGTCAACGCAAGGGCAGCGGGGATGAACACCGCTGCCAGGATGCGTCCGCTGACGCGCAGAACCGGTTCGAGAGCCATCACGCGCCCGTCAGGCCGGTTGATTAGCGCGTCTCAAGCGCGTAACCCCCGGTCAGCCGGCCGGTAAACAGGACGGTCTGGATCAGATATCCGATCAGGCCCATCACCATCCAGATGATAACGGCGATGATGCTGTTGCTGGTGTCGGTCAGGAAGCTGAGGAAATTGGGCAGCAGCAGGCCCAGGCCGTAGAGGACCGCGCCGGCGCCGCTGAAGGCCGTCACCACCATGACGAGCCGGTCTTTCAGCAGGGCGGCCAGCACCGCGCCCACCGCCGCGCCGACGATGAGGAAGGTCCACATGATCACGCCGCCCTGGTTGGCGTTGAGCGCGACCGCCAGCATCACGCCCACCGCCGCGCCCAGCACGACCCCGTACAGCACGACCAGGAAACTCCACAGGAAGTAGGCGAGGAAGGCCAGGACGATCGCCACCGCCAGGCCGAGCAGCAGCGCCAGGAACCACTGTTCCGGCGCGACGAGTGTTGAACCGATGACATAGCCGTAGAACCCGCCGATGAACGGCAGGGCCAGCCGCCAGATGCCGTAGCCAAAGACGCAGCCCACCGCGCCGATGACGATAGCGATGATGGCGACGATCAGTGTTTCAAGCACACCCAGGGCCATACAGTTTCCCTCCCACTATGCTATAAACGGACTACTTGCGCTCTTTGAGCACGCTCTCAAGCTGCTCATCCAGGGTTGTTGACAGCGACGTGTGGTAAACCGTCCCCTTGTAGGGTTTGAGGGCCGCCAGCGCGGCGGCGGGGTCGGCGTGGCGAATGTAGAGGAACAGGGCCGAGCTGTCCGGGTGGAGTTTTTCCTTGAGCTGCTCGACAAACTGCTTGTCGATGCCGCGGTCGAGCGATTTGCCCACCAGCGCGCCGCCGACAGCGCCCAGCGCCAGCCCGCCGATGGGGAAGAACACGAAGCCCACCATCAGCCCCAGCACGCTGCCCACCAGCGCGCCCTGGGCGATGGGCGCGTCCAGCTCGTTGCGCACGGTGACATTGCCCTCAGCATCCTTGACGACCACAGCGGCGTCGTCCAGCGTCAGGCGGCCCGCGCGCTCTATTTCCTTCAGGCTCTCGCGCGCCTGGCCCGCCTCGGCGGCGGTGTCGAACACGATCACGACAACATTGCTCACAGTTATGTTCCTTTCACTTGCGCGTACCGGTATTTGCCAGCAAAACAACAGCCAACGACAAACGACAGATGCCAGGGCTTAGGGCGGCTGCCGCCGGCCGTCAAGGGCCGCGCGGGCCAGCGCGTCAGCGTCTGCTCATGCGCATCAGCGCCAGCAGGCGGAGAATGGACACATAGATCCAGATGATTGACAGCATCAGGCCGAAAGCGCCATACCATTCCATGAATTTAGGGGCTTTCGCCGCCGCCGCCCGCTGAATGAAGGCGAAGTCCAGCGGCAGATTAAGCGCCGCCAGCACGACGATGAACAGCGCGATGCCGATCCCCAGCGGCGTGGGCGCGTAGAGGAAGGCGAGGTTGACGCCGAACAGCGACAGCAGCCAGGCGACGACATAGAGCAGCAGCAGGCCGCTCATGGCGCCGATGACGCCCATGACAAAGCCCGATGTCACTTTGATGATGCCCAGCGTGTACAGCAGCAGCATGGCGGTGAAGATGCAGACGGTCAGCAGCACCGCCTGCAAAACGATGCCCTCGAACTCCAGGTTGTAGAAGGCGGAGACAATGCCCAGCATCGTGCCCTGCAGCAGCGCATACAGCACCGCGGCGATCGGCGCGACCTTCGGCGCGAAGGCGCCGATCAGCGCCACGATGAAGGCCAGCAGCATCACGCCCCAGGTCCAGCTTGGCGCCAGCGCCAACTGCTGCCCATTAAATTCGATCACGCGGACCTGGTTCCAGCCAAAGACGGCGGCGATCACCAGCAGCACCATGAGGAACATGGTCTTAACGTAGGCGCCGCGCGCGGTCATCGCCGCCGCGCCCGCGCCCGCGCCGGCCTGCGCGCGCTGAAACGACTGGTCATTCAGAACAGGATTGGAAGTTGAGCTGGTGGCTGGCTGTGCCGCTGCGGTCATAAGATCGTCACTTTCTGCTGCCTGAGGACTCCCAAAAACAGACTAAGAGCGAACTGGCACGGGCGCAGCCGAAGTACACGCAGCTGCTGGCTCGCGGTCAGGTTAACAGAATATTACACGATCTTGGACAGCACGCAAAAAGAGAGTATGCTTTCGGGGGCGGCCGGCGGCCCGGCGCGGAGTCAGGGGAGTCCATTGAGAAGGTACAGGCGCCTTCCGTTCGGCATCATTATCATTATTCTGCTGCAACTGCTCGCGCTGCTGGTGTTCAGCAGCGTGTCGGCGCGCATCCTGCTGGCGCCATCGCTGGGCGGCAGCCTGACCTCGCAGTATTACCGGCCCCGGCTGGCGCTCAGCCTGTTGGGCGCCATCGTGAGCCTGGGCCTGCTGCGCCGGCGGCGCTGGGCGTGGGCGCTGATGATGATCCAGCTTGGGGCGGTGATGGCGCTCGACCTGGTGGCCTACTTCGCTGGCGAGCCGCGCTACCTCTCCATGCTGATCAGCGTGATGATCGCTTTTTACCTGAACCAGTCTGAGGTGCAGGATATGTTCCGCCGCCGCCAGGCTGAGGACGAGCTGACATGAACGACTTCGCGCTGCTGCGCCAGTATGAGCCGGTGATTCACTTTACGCAGGGGGAGCTGTTCTACCCCTGGGAGATTGGCGCTTACCTGGCGCAGTGCGCCCTGTGGGAGCGCGACCGGCGCGGGCAGCTAACCCTGTTGTGTGACGTGGGGCAGCTCACGCCGGACAAGCTGGGCGCATACAGCCACACAGCGCCGGGCCACACGCTGTACCTGCGCTTCGTGCAGGAGCCGCTGGATCGGTGGGAGTACCAGCGCTGGCGGATGCGCAAGGACCGGCCAGCGTTCTATGCGCCAGGCCGGCTGGCGCGTGTCGGGCTGGCGTCGCGCTTCCTGGGCGCGCTGACGGACCTGTCGCTGCTGGCGCGCGGGGGCGTTCCGGGGGGCACAACCGCCGCCGCCGAACAGCAGTACCGCCGCGCACAGCAGGCCAACCCCCAGTACGTGTACTATGGCCGGGCGCTGCGCGCGGGCGGCTACCTGATTTTGCATTACCTCTACTTTTACCCGATGAACAACTGGCGCTCGACGTTCTACGGCGTTAACGACCACGAGGCCGACTGGGAGCAGGTGTTTGTCTACCTGTCGGACGAGGACACGCCAGAGCCGCTGTGGGTGGCCTACGCGGCGCACGACTACAGCGGTGACGACCTGCGGCGGCGCTGGGACGACCCCTGCCTGGACAAATATGACGGCACGCACCCGGTGGTCTACGCCGGGGCCGGGTCGCACGCCAGCTATTTTGAGCGCGGCGAATACCTGATGAACGTTCAGCCGGCGTTTCTGCTGCCGGTCAAGCGGCTGCTGCACGCCGCGCGCATCTTCTGGACAGAGCGCCTGCGCCAGGGCAACGCGGAAAAGCTGGCGCAGCAGCTTGAGCTGGCGCTGGGCGTGCCGTTTGTGGATTACGCGCGCGGCGACGGGCTGCGCGTCGGGCCGGGGCAGCCCGCGGCCTGGACGCCGGTGGTGCTTGAGCCGGACCTGCCCTGGGTGGAGAATTTTCGCGGGCTGTGGGGCCTCGACACGCGCGACCCGGTCGGCGGCGAGCGCGCCCCCGCCGGGCCGAAATATAACCGCGACAGCACGGTGCGCCAGGCGTGGCACGACCCGCTGGGGTGGGCCGGGCTGAACAAAGTCCTGCCGCCAGACGCCGCCGTGCAGTCCCTGCGGGCGCACATCAGCGGCCTGGAGGGGCAGCTCGCGGCGCTTGAGGGGGAAATCGCCCAGCAGCGCGACGCGCTGCGCCTGCGCGAGCTGGAAGTGCGCGCGCTGCAGCAAAGCGGCCATGCCGACAAGCTGTACAAGGTGTATCACAAGGACGTGGCCGCGCAGGAACAGGCGCTGGACACGCTGCACACGCGCCGGGTCGAGCTGCAGGAAACGCTGGCGGCCTGTCAGGGCTACCTTGACCGCGTGCAGCAGCACCATTGGGGGGACCCGCAGGCCCACCTGCAGCACCAGCACCGCCCTGAAACCACGCCGGCCAGCCAGCGCCGGATTGTCGAGCTGTGGGCGGCGCTCAGCGCCGGGCTGCTGCTGCTCGTGTTCGCCCTCTCGGTCGTGTTCTACCCGGATAACTGGCTGGGCCGCATCATCCTCACGGTGGGCCTGTTTGTCGTGATCGAGTCCATTCTGCGCCGGCGCGTGGTCAACCTGCTGCTGACGGTGACGGTCACGCTGGGCGTGGTCACAGCGGCGATTCTGGCCGTCGAATTCCTGAACTGGCTGCTGCTGGCCGCTTTTGTGGGGCTGGGCGGGCTGCTGATTATGGACAACCTGCGCGAGCTGCGCATGAAATAGCGCCCGCTGTATTTTATCGAAAACGAAGGGTTTTTGTATGCCTGACGACATTACGCGCTATCTGCAGGACGCGCTCAACGACCTGTTTGTCACTGCCCCGTACACCGTCACCTACACGGCCTTTCAGTTCACGCTGCAATGGGTGGCGATCGCGCTGTCGGCGCTGTACGGCATGTACCGCGCGCGCAGCCGCGGCATGGATTTTTTCGGCTCGATGGTCGTCGCCTTCGTGGCCTGCACCGGCGGCGGCACGCTGCGCGACCTGCTGCTGGGGCGCATCCCGGTGTTCTGGCTGTACACGCCGGCCTACGCCATCACGATCATGGTCGTGAGCCTGCTGGGCTATGTGGTGCAGCGCGGCCTGATCGTCAACCGGGTGTTTGGCCGCTGGCTGGCGCGGCCGGTGGAGCGCATCGTCACGGCAGACACGCCGCTGCTGACCGCGATTGACGCGCTGGCGCTGGGCCTGTGGGCCTACCTGGGGACTTCCTTCGCGCTCCAGGCGGGCATCAACCACCTGGTGGCCCCCATCCTGGGCGTGATGACAGCTTCGTTCGGCAGCGTCCTGCGCGACGTGTTGTTCGCGCGCGTGCCTGAGGAATTCATGCCCGGCCACATCTACGCGATGGCCGCGATTGTCGGCGCGATTGTCTTTTCTGCCGCCATGTGGTTCGGCCTGGACGAGGAGCTGAGTTCGCTGCTGTGCATCGGCACGGCCTTCGGCCTGCGGGTCGCCAGCCTGCGCTTCAACCTGAAAACGGCGTGAGGCAGACAGGCCGGGCCAGGCGCGGCGCGTTCGCCACGGCTGGTCCGGCTGTTTTATTCTGTTAGGTCACGCGCGGCCTTACGCCGCGACTCCCTCATCTTTTGTGTCGGCGGGCAGCCCCAGAGACGGAACCACCGCCAGCAGCGCCACGCCGGACAGAATCAGGAACGCGCCCTTCAGCGCGCTCAGGCGCGCCGCCTCGTTGATGCGCACGCCCTCGGCGATCTGTTCGGGGGTGGCGGTTGTGCTGCCGAGCACTTCCTGAAGCTGGTCGTTGCTCACGAAGTCCACGTTGTCAAAGTTGATCTGGCGCTGCAGCGCGCGCGGGAAGTCCGGGTTGCCGGCCAGGCCGTTGGTGATGAACAGGCTGAGCAGCGTCATCGCGGCCACGCTGGCCACCGCCGTGCCGATGGCGGTGGAGAGGTTGTTGGCCACGCCGCGCAGCGCCCCGACATCGCCCGCCAGCTTTTTGGGCGAGGCGGCCACCAGCACGTTAAAGACCAGCGTGATCAGCGTGCCCTCGCCGATGCCCAGCAGGATCAGGCCGAGGATGACGACGGGCATGCCCCACTCGTTGTCGATGGTGAAGGCCAGCAGCGCCAGCGCCAGCGCGACCACCACAAAGGCGACCAGGCTGATCCAGCGCGGCGACAGCCGCTTGTACAGGCGGACGCTGAGCGCGGCGGAGACGAAGATCGCGACGGTGTAGGGCACCAGCGCGACGGATGTCTGGAAGCTGGTGCGCCCCTGAACGATCTGCACGTAGAGCGGGATCAGGAAGTTCACCGCCGGCCCCAGGCCGCTGATGATCAGCAGCGCGAGCGTCGTCGCCCGTTCCTCGCGCGAGTCCAGGACTTCGAGCGCGAACAGCGGCGTTTTGTCGTCGGCGACGCGCTTTTTTGACCAGGCGAAGAAAGCCTGAGCCAGCACAAGGCCGAGGATCACCATAAACGGCGCCGGCGACAGGCCGAGCACCGTAAAGGGCGCGTTTGCGCGGGCCAGCACCAGCCCCCAGGCGTTGAGGTTGTTGAAGCCGAGGCTGATCATGATGATCGAAAGCGCGATCAGCACCGCGCCGACCATGTCAATCTTGACGTCGGGCTGGCGCGGGATCGGTTTGAGGCGGAAGCTGAGGAAGAAGACGACGACCGACACGATGGCGAGGGCACCAAACGAGTAGCGCCAGCTCAGGTTGGTCGCCAGAAAGCCGGCGATGAAAAACGCCGCCGCGCCGGCCATCGCCGGCGTGCCGGCCAGGATGCCCAGCGCCTGTGACTTCTGGCTGCCGTCATAGTTGGCCGCGATCAGCACCACCAGCGTCGGCACCAGCGCCGCCGCCGCCAGGCCGGCGATGGCCTGGGCGTTGTTCATCATGTCGGCGTCGGTGCTGAACGCCATCAGCGCCATCGCCGCGCCGTGCGCCAGCGCCGACACCTGAAACACGCGGCGCTCGCCGAACAGCTTGCCGATCTTCGCGCCGAGCATGACGAAGCCGGCGACGAACAGCGAGTACACCACCAGGGCGGTGGCGATGCTGGTGGACGCCGTTTCCAGTTCCTCGACAATCGGGCCGATCGAAACCGGCAGCGCGTTGACGTTGAACGCCATCTGAATCTGCGCCAGCATGATGATCGCCAGCGGCAGCCACGACATAGTGTTGATCACCCCGCTGCTGACAGCGGGCGCTTCGGGTTGTTTGGCCATAGACGATACGCTACCTCCATAGGATAAGGATCAGGCTGGCCCGCCCCCTGGGCGGCAGCCTGATCCTTCAGTTCTGGCTGCGGGCTGCCTGCGGAGCCGGCTTACGGCACGCTGACAGGATAACCCGGCCCCAGCGGAATGCCCAGCACGAACCAGGCGATGAAGAACAGAATCCATGCGATCGCAATCACGATCGAGTAGGGCAGCATGAGCGCGACCACCGACCCCAGGCCGGCGTTCTTGTCGTAGCGCTGGACGACGGTCACGACGAACGGCAGGTACACCATCAGCGGCGTGATGACGTTCAGCGGCGAGTCGCCGATGCGGTAGGCGGCCAGCACCGTCTGCGGCGCGACGCCCAGGCGCATGAAGATCGGGATGAACACCGGCGCGAAGATCGCCCACTTGGGCACGATGCCGGGGATGATGATGTTCAGCAGCATGATCACGATCGTCATGCCGATCAGCAGCGGCAGCGCCCCGACATTGGATTGTTCCAGCACGCCGGCCATCGCCACAGCCAGCACGGTGGGCATGTTGGTGTAGTTGAAGAAGGCGATGAACTGGCTGATGACCAGCAGCATGAGGATCAGCCCGCCCAGGCCGGCGAACGTTTTGGTGACGGCAGCGATCACCTCGTTGGCGGTTTTCATCGTGCCGGCCCCGCGGCCATAGGCGACGCCCATGATCAGGAAGGCGAGCGTGATGATGAACAGCAGGCTGTCCATCAGCGGCGAGTTGCCGTCAATGTAGCCGTCGGAGCGGGCCAGCGGCGCACCCTGCGGGATGGACAGCAGCGCGATAAAGACCACGAAGCCCAGGAAGGCGAACAGCGCAAAGCGCAGGCCGCGGTTCTCTTCCACGCTCAGGCTGCCATCGTCGGACTGGCCCTCGGCCTCGGCTGTCGCTGGCAGATATTTGCCGAGGCGCGGCTCGATAACGCGCTCGGTGATGACAGTCGCGACCAGCGCGATCACCACTGATGACGCGGCGGAGAAGAAGAAGTTGGCCGCCAGCGTGATCGGCTGACCGCCGGCCAGGGCGATCGCCTCGTTGGTGATCTCGGTTATCATACTGTCAATCGGCGTGAAGATGATGTTGACGGCAAAGACGGCGCTGACACCGGCGAAGGCCGCGCCGACGCCGGCGATCGGGTGGCGCCCCAGTGTCAGGAAGGCGGCTGCCCCCAGCGGGATGAGGATCAGGTAGCCGGCGTCGCTGGCAACGCTGGAGAGCACGCCGACGAACACGATGATGAAGGTGATCCAGCGGCGCGGGGCAACCTGCACCAGCTTGCGGATCATGGCCGACATCATGCCGGCCTGCTCCGCCACGCCCGCGCCCATCATGGCGATGAAGGTGACGGCGACGACGCCGAAGCCCTGGAAGTTGCGCACGAACGACGTAAACAGGAAGCGGATACCCTCGGTCGTCAGCAGACTTTCGATGGCGATCGTCCGTTCCTGAATCTCGTAGTCCTCATCGTAAGGCTGTTCCGGCGCGATGATGCCCGGCGCGGTGCTGTCGGCGTAGAACTCGCCTTCCGCGGCGACCGGCACCGGCACAGCGATCTGCTCGGTGACGCTGACCCCGCCCAGGTACAGCAGGTGGGACAGCACGATAATAAGAATAATCAGGTACAGAAACATCAGCACCGGGTGTGGAACTTTATTGCCTATTTTTTCAATCGCATCGAGCAGCCGCTGCATCACTATTTCCTTTTCTGGTCTCTGGTTAGCACACTCATGACACAACATTTTCCCGCAGAGCGAACAAGTGACTTGCCGCATAACTATAGCGCAGCGCGCGCAAATTACACTACAACTCTGCGCTGAACAGGCGTCGGGGCATGCCGTGTTCGCAGCATGCCCCGAAAGTCACCTTAGAAACCGCTGTGAGCCGCGCGGTCAGGCGTAGTGGCGCAGAAACTCGGTCAGCAGGCGCACGCCGACGCCGGTTCCGCCCTGCGATTCGTAAGCTTTAATGGGGCTGGCAGCCCAGCCGGTAGCCGCAATATCCAGGTGGGCGAAGGGGTAGTCGCCGACGAAAGCCGCCAGGAACGTCCCGGCGGTGATCGAGCCGGCAGGCCGCCCGCCGATGTTCTTCAGGTCGGCGATTTCGCTCTTGACCATCTCATGGTACTCAGGCCACATGGGGAACTGCCACACGCGCTCGCTGCTGGCCTCGCCGGCGCGGCTGAGCTTATCCGCCAGCGCCTGATCGGTGGCGAACAGACCGGTCGCGTGCGGCCCCAGCGCGATGACAATCGCGCCGGTCAGCGTGGACAGCTCGACGATGGCAGCGGGGTTGTAGCGTTGGGCGTAGAACAGCGCATCCGCCAGAATGATGCGGCCTTCGGCGTCGGTGTTGAGCACCTCGATTGTTTTGCCGCTCAGCGTTTTGATGATGTCGCCGGGGCGGTAAGCGGTGCTGCTGGGCATGTTCTCGGCGGAGGACACCAGGCCGACCACGTGCAGCGGCAGCTTCAGCCCGGCGACGGCCTGCATCGCGCCGAACACGGCGGCGGCGCCGCCCATGTCTGACTTCATCGTGTCCATCGCATCAGCGGGCTTGAGCGAGAGGCCGCCGGAGTCGAACGTCAGCCCTTTGCCCACCAGGCAGATCGTCGGTTTGCCCGCGCCCGCCGTGCCGTACTCCATCACGATAAAGCGCGGGTCGTTGGCCGAACCCTGGCCGACGGTCAGAATGCCGCCGAAGCCCTGTTCGGTAAGCTGGGCTTTGTTCAGCACCGTGACCTTGAGGCCGGCGCGCTGGCCCAGTTCCACAGCCTCTTCGCCCATGCGCGCCGGCGTCATGGCGTAGCCGGGGCTGTTGACCAGGTCGCGGGCGAACTCGACGCCGCGGCCGATGATCTGGCCGGCCGCCACCCCCGCGCGCGCCGCCTGCGCGTTCGCGCTGCTGGTGAACAGGTCGGCGCGCTGCACCTCGAAGGTCTGCGCGGCCGTCAGCCCGGTGCGGTAGTGCCAGTAGCGGTACGCGCCCAGCTCCAGCCCCTCGGCCAGCGCCTGCGCCACAACTTCCGGGGTCAGCGGCATGTCAATGCTGGCGCCCATCGTGAACGCGGCCACCTGGAGCGTGCGCGCCTGCTGGACGGCCAGCGCGCCCGCCTGGCGGATGGTGTCGGCGCTGGCGTCCGCGTGCTTGCCCAGGCCGATCAGCAGCAGGCGGCGCGGGGCGACAGCGCCGCGCGGGTACAGCAGCAGCGTCTGCTTGGCTTTGCCGGTGAAGTCGGCGGGTTCGAGCAGACCGGCGATCTCGGCGGGCAGAGGCGCGTCCTCAAACACGCCGAGGACGCACAGGTCAGACGGTGTTTGCAGCAGGTTATCGGTTTTGATCGTGATTTCCATCATGACAGTCCTTTTGATCGCTTACGAGTGTGTGTGTTATGCGGCGGCCCGTTTGCCGCCCGGTTTGGCCTCTTCGGGGTAGCCGACGGGCAGATCGCCCTTCTGGAAGCGCGGCATCCGGCCTGCCGGGATGATCGCCAGCAGCGCCAGCCCGGCCAGCAGCAGCAGCGTGATCTTCAGCGAGTGCAGCCGGGCTTCAGAGAAGATGTCAAGCGCCTGGGTTTTTTCTTCGGGCGTGGCGGTCGTGGTGACAAGGAACGCATCTAACTGGTCGTTGGTGATGAAATCAACGTTGTCGAAGTTGACCTGCTCGATCAGCGCCGGCGTGATGGCCGGGCTGGCGGTGGCATCCTGGAGGGTGATCGTGCCCAGCAGGGCCACTGCGATCGTTGTGGCAACGGCGATGCCGGCGCTGCCGGAGATGTTGTGCGTCAGCCCGCGCCACGCGCCCACGTCGCCCGCCAGCTCTTTGGGCGAGGCGCTCAGCAGCGTGTTGAACACCAGCGCGACAATGCAGCCCTGCGCCAGGCCGAGCGTGACCAGGCCGACAACGACCGCGGCCTGGCCCCAGTCGTTGCGAATGGCGAACGCCAGCAGCGTCAGCGCGGCGGCCACCACCACGAAGCCCCCGCGCGCGATCTGGCCGGGCGAGAAGCGGTCGTACAGGCGCACGACCAGCGTGTTGGCGATGAAGATCGAGAGCGTGTAGGGGATGATCGCCAGCGATGTCTGCATACCGGTGAGGCCCTGGACAACCTGCATGTAGAGCGGTAGCAGGAAGCTGGCGGCGGTGCCGACGAACAGCATCGTCGCCATGCACCACACGGTGGCCCGTTCTTCCGGTGTGTCGAGCACCTTCAGCGAGAACAGCACCGGCTTGCCCTCGGCCATGCGCTTGCGCGTCCAGGCGAAGAACGCCTGCGCGAACACCACCGCCAGGAACAGCAGCAGCGGCACCGGCGACAGCCCCAGAATGCTGAACGGCGCGCTCGGCGTCGCCCAGAAAACGCCCCAACTGTTGAGGCCGCTGAAGCCGAAACTGATGAGCAGCACGGCGATGGATGACAGCACCGCGCCGCGCCCGTCAATCACCAGGTCGCGCTGCGGCTCGACCGGCTTGAGCCGCCAGCTCAGCAGGAAGTTCACCGCGCCGATGACGGCGAGCAGCGCGAACGACCAGCGCCAGCCGGCATTGGTGGCGAGCCAGCCGGCGGTCAGCAGCGAGACCACCTGGGCCAGCGGGATAGCGGACGCCAGGAAACCGATGGCCTGCGCCTGCTGCCTGCCCTTGTAGTTGGCCGCGATCATCACGGTGAGCGCGGGCGCGGACAGCGCCACCGACGCGCCAGAGAACGCCTGCGCCACGAACAACTGTGTGCCGTTGGTTGCCAGCGCGATGACGGTGGCGGCGATAGCCGGAATAGCGACGCCGATCTGGAGCGCGCGCCGGACGCCGATCTTCGCGCCCAGCTTGGCGCCCACCAGGATAAACGACGCCATCGCGAACGTGCCGGTGGTCAGCGCCGTGCCGACCGCCGTCGCCGGAATGCCCAGGTCCTGGGTGATGCCGGCGATAGACACGTTGAAGGCGTTGAACGATAACTGTATCTGGACCATCATGACGATGATCAGCGGAAGCCAGGACGCCTGCGGCAGGTTGGCCGCGGCGGAAGAAGCGCCAGATTTGTTGGCCATGTCGCCTTTTCTTACGCTAAGAGTTGAACAAGTTGGATACACATTTCAGTGGCACGCGCCATATCCTGCACGCTGACCCACTCCAGCGGGCCGTGAATGTGCTGCATGCCGGTGAACAGGTTGGGCGTGGGCACGCCCATCTCGGTCAGGCGCGAGCCGTCGGTGCCGCCGCGCGTGGGCGTGGAAAAGTGGGCGATGCCCAGTTCATCGCACGCCTGGCGCGCCAGCTCAACCGGGCGCATGTCGTCTTCCAGCCAGTAGCGCATGTTGCGGTACTGCGACGTGATGGTGCAGGTGATCGTGGCGCGCGGCTCGGTGGCTTCGACAGCCGCGCAGACCTGTTTCAGCAGCTCGCCCTGGGCGCGAATGCCTTCTTCTTCGAAGTCGCGCAGGATGAACTGCAGTTCGGCGGCGGCGGCGGTGCCGTCCATCTGGTAAAGGTGGATGAAGCCCTGGCGGCCGTCGGTCGTTTCCGGCGTCAGCGTGACGTGCGGCAGCGTGCTGACGATTTTAGCCGCCAGGTGCAGCGCGTTGACCAGCTTGTCCTTGGCGTTGCCGGGGTGGATGGAGACGCCGTGCACGTGCACGACCGCCCTGTCTGCCGAGAACGTCTCGTAGACGATCTCGCCGAGTTCAGCGCCGTCCAGCGTGTAGGCGAAGGCGACGTTGAGGTCGCGCGGCAGGTCGGGGTGCACGCCGCGGCCGATTTCCTCGTCCGGCGTGAAGCAGATGCGGATCGGCCCGTGCGCGATGGCCGGGTTTTGCAGCAGGTGCTTCACCATCGTCATGATGATGGCGACGCCGGCCTTGTCGTCGGCGCCCAGCAGCGTTGTGCCGCTGGCGGTGATGATGTCGTCGCCGATCTTCTGCCCCAGGTAGGGCGATTCGGCGGGCGACAGGGTCAGGTGCGGGTCGTCAGGGAAGGTGATTGCGCCGCCGTCGTACTGGCGGTGCACGACCGGCTTGACGCCGGTGCCGTTGAAGGCGGGGGCGGTGTCTACGTGCGCCAGAAACGCCACTGCCGGCGCGGCGGTGGTCACGGTGGCCGGGATGGTCGCCAGCACAGCGCCGTAGCCGGTAACAATAACGTCCTGGGCGCCCAGTTCGCGCAGCTCGTCGGCCAGCGGGTTAAGCAGGTCGTACTGCTTGCTGGTGCTGGGCGATGTCGTGGATGTTTCGTCCGCCTGGGTGTCAATGCGCGCGTAGCGCACCAGACGCTCTTCTAACTCTCGGTCGAAATTGTGTGGCATGTTTCCCTTTCTTAGGTCACTCACGAACTCATACGATATTTGCTGCCCGCGACGCCGCGTTAGCGCGGCATCTGCGCCAGTTCCTCCAGATAGACGATCGCTGTCTCGATGCCGCGATGGAACATCTCGATGCTGAAGCGCTCGTTGGGCGAGTGCAGGCCGTCGTCGTCCAGGCCGTAGCCCATCATCACGACCGGGATGTGCATCATGGCGGCGATCTCGGCCACGACGGGGATGCTGCCGCCGCCGCGCGTAAAGACCGGCTCTGCGCCCCAGCCGCGCGCATAGGCGCGCGCCGCCGCCTGCATCTCCGGGATGTCGAAGGGGAACAGCGCCGGCTTGCCGGTCGTGATGAGGCTGGTCGTGACCTTCACCGTCGGCGGGGCCAGCGATTCGATATAGTCTTTGATCAGTTGGTAGATTTTGTGCGGGTCCTGGTTGCCCACCAGCCGCGAGCTGATCTTCGCGCCGGCTTTGGCGGGCACAATCGTCTTGGGGCCGGGACCGGTCCAGCCGCTCCACATGCCGTTGATGTCCAGCGTGGGCCGGGCGGAGATGCGCTCGCGGATGTTGTAGTTGGCGTCGCCCCACACCGCCGGCACGCCGGTTGACTGCTTGTACTGCGCCTCGGTGAGGTCGGTCTTGGCGATCATGGCGCGCTCGTCGGGCGTCAGCGGGACCACGTCATCGTAGAAGCCGGGCACGGCGATGGTGTTGTCCGGGTTGTAGAGCTTGTAGAGGATCTCCACCAGCGCCAGCGCCGGGTTGTGCACCGCGCCGCCCCACAGGCCGCTGTGCAGGTCGTCGGACGGCCCCTGCACTTCGATTTCGAGGTAGGTCATGCCGCGCAGGCTGTGCAGGATGGCCGGCTCGTCAATCGTGCGCATGGACGTGTCGCTGATGATGCAGACATCGGCGCGCAGCAGGTCAAGGTGTTCCTCAATGAACGGCACCAGGTTGGGCGAGGACACTTCTTCCTCGCCTTCCAGCAGCAGCTTGACGTTCACCGGGGCGCTGCCGCTGGTCTTAAGGTAGGACTCCAGCGCCTTGACGTGAATGAACAACTGCCCTTTGTCGTCGGTCGCGCCGCGCGCATAAATAAACCCGTCCTGCTCGACGGATTCAAAAGGCGGTGTGCGCCAGCCATCTTCCAGCAGGGCGGGGACGACATCGTAATGCCCATAGACCAGCACCGTTGGCTTGTCCGGCCCCGCGCCCAGCCACTCGCCATACACGACCGGGTGGCCGGCGGTGGGCATGACCGCCACCTTCGCCAGGCCGAGCGCGCGCAGGTGCGCCGCCAGCCACTCCGCCATCTGGCGGATGTCGCCGGCGTGCGCCGGGTCGCCGCTGAGGCTGGGGATGCGCAGCATCTCGTGCAGCTCCTGGCGGAACTGTTCGGCGTGGGCGCGCGCGTACTGGCGCGCAGCGTCGCTTGTCTGTCCCATCGTGGTCAATACCCTTTTCTACAGCGCCGTGTTTGCGGCGCACAGCGAGCATGAAATTTGTGATGATTGCCACACATTGTAGCGGTGGGGTGCTGCTTTGCAAGGTTCGCAATGTAATGATGTTGTGCATGTTTCAAGTTCGTTAGTTGAGATCATAAATTTGTTAGTCAAGATCATAAATATGAGGCGCTGCGCCCGCGCTGACGCTGGGCGCTGTCCCTGTACACGGCCGGGTGGGCGGGTATAATCGGCGCGCATGGCTGACCGACGCTTTCACATTCGCGCGCGCCTGCTGCTGGCCGGCGGCGCGCTGCTGGCGCTGGCGGCGCTGCTGGCGCTGGACCTGGCGAACCGGGGCGCGGCGTGGTCGCTGCTGTGGCGGCTCACCGGCGAGGAAACGCCGCTGGCACAGCTTCGCGGCGCGGTGGAGTGGGCTGGCAACGTCACCCGCCCACAGCCGCAGACCAGCCCGCTGACGCCCATCCAGCACACCCATGATTACCCCTACGGCATCAACACCTTTTTGCAGCTTGAGGTGGAGCCGGAGAAGCGCGAGCGCAGCGTGCAGATGATCGCCGACGCTGGCTTCCGCTGGCTGCGGCAGCAGTTCCCCTGGGAAGACATCGAGATTCACGGGCGCGGCGACTTCGAGGACCGGCGCAACGACCTCGACGGCGACGGCCAGCCGGACGCGGTTTCGGCCTGGGCCAAGTACGACATGATCGTTGACCTGGCCGATCAGTACGGCCTGCAGATCATGGCGCGGCTGGACAACCCGCCGGCCTGGAGCCGCGCTGACCCGGATATTGGGCCGTTCGCCCCGCCCGACGACGTGCAGGATTTTGTGAACTACGCCCGCGCCGTCGCCGAGCGCTACCGGGGGCGCATCACGCATTACCAGGTGTGGAACGAGCCGAACATCTTCCCGGAGTGGGGCAGCCAGCCGGTCAACCCCGAAGCCTACACCGAGCTGCTGTGCCGCACCTACGCCGCGCTCAAGGCCGTTGACGCGAACATTGTCGTCATCAGCGCGCCGCTGTCGCCGACGGTGTCGCTGACGCCGGAGAACCTCAGCGACCTGGTGTTTCTGGAGCGCATGTATCAGGCCGGGGCCGGGGCCTGCTTCGATGTCATGTCCACGCAGGGCTACGGCTTCTTCAGCGGGCCGACCGACCAGCGGCTGCGCGTCACCGACCTGACCTACGCGCGCCACATCTACATTCGCGACCTGATGGTGCAGCACGGCGACGCGCACAAGCCGATCTGGATCAGCGAGGCCGCCTGGAACCCGGTGAACGCGCCCGATGTGCCGCCCGACGTGGCCGGGCGCGAGAACTACGGCGCGGTCACGCCGGAGCAGGCGGCGCGCTACATGCCGCTGGCCTACCAGCGCGCGCAGGACGAGTGGCCCTGGCTGGGCGTGATCTTCTACTGGTTTTATAAGCGCCCGTCCGACGCTGAGCGCGGCCAGAGCTGGTACTATTTCCGTCTGGTGGAGCCGGACTTCACGCCGCTGCCGCTGTACGACCGCCTGCGCGCGTACATCGCCGGGCAGACGCCGACGCTCTCGCCCGGCGTGTATCAGGCGGAAAGCTGGCGGCTGACGCTGCCGGAGGACGCCGAAACGGCGGCGGCTGAGGGCGCGCAGTTTGGCGAAGCCGTGCGCACGCCCTGGGTCAGCTTTCGCGTCCCGGCGCATTATGACCTGCTGGTGCGCTGGCAGGGCGAGGGCGACGGCCCGACGACGACCACGCTGGCTGACGGCTGGAAGCAGACTTACCTGCCGGCACACGCGCTGTTCCCGCAGGGCGCGGTCGAGGCGGCGCTGGGCGAGCCGGGCGGCCCGCCGCTGCTGATTGACTCGATCACCGTGTTCGACCGCACCTACGAGCGCCTGTACCCGCTGCTGGCCGGGGGCGCGGCGCTGCTGCTGGTGCTGCTGGGCGTGATCGTCAGCGCGGCGCGGGCGCGGCGGCGCGCCGCTTAACTGGATTTCGCGCACACATACGGGAGGCAAAACGATGCAGCCGCTTACACCGGACGATGTTCAGGCTGTGCTGGACCAGCACAACACCGGCATCACGATTGTGTTTTACGACAGCAGCACCGCCACCAGCCAGCAGGCCGCCGACAACATCGGCTGTGAGCTGGGGCAGATCGTCAAGAGCCTGGCCTTTCTGGTGGACGGCCAGCCGGTGGTTGTGCTCGCCAGCGGCGACCAGCGCGTGGACGACCGCAAGCTGGCGGCGCTGTACGGCGTGGGCCGCAAGAAAGTGAAGGCCGCCAGCGCCGACGAGTGCGTGGCCCACTGGGGCTACGCGCCGGGCGGCGTGCCGCCGTTCGGCCACCGCACGGCCGGGCTGCCGGTGCTGATTGACGAGTCGCTGCGGCGTTACGAGCTGGTGTACGCGGCGGCGGGGGCGCACAACGCCATCTTCCCGATTGCGCTGGCGGCGCTGGCGGAAATCAGCGGCGGCCAGTTCGCGGATGTGCGGCGCGACCCCGCGCCGGACGCGGACTAACTAGGCCCCGGCGGCGGCCCGCACGCCCGCCCCCAGGCGCGCCAGCACCGTGAGCAGGCGCCCTTTCCAGCCGTCGCCGCCGTTCAGCGGAAATTGAACGGCGGTGCGCGTCACGGTGATGTCCTGCCCCAGGCGCGCCGCCAGCCGGTCGCGGTCCACCTCGGCCAGGTAGGGCAGCTTGATCAGCACGGTGTCTTCCGGGACAGCGACGGCGGTCGCGTTGGCGGCCTGCGCCAGCAGCTTGACGCGAATCTGGTAGAGCAGGTTTTCGACCGCTGGCGGCAGCGGGCCGAAGCGGTCGCGCAGCTCGTTGTGCAGCGCCTCGATGTCTTCCTGGCTGGCCAGCCCGCCCATGCGCCGATAAATTTGCAGGCGCAGCTCCATCTCCGGGATCCAGGCGGTGGGCAGGTAGGCGGCCAGCGGCAGGTCAATCGCCACGCCGGCGGCGTCGGCGGGCTGCTCCGCCTGGCCCTTGAGGCCGCGCACCGCGTCGGCCAGCAGCCGCGTGTACAGGTGCAGGCCGATGGCGGCCACGTGGCCGGTCTGGCGCGTGCTGAGGATGTCGCCCGCGCCGCGCAGCTCCAGGTCGCGCATGGCGATCTGAAAGCCAGAGCCGAGCGCGGTGTTTTCCGCCAGCGTTTCCAGGCGCTGCCGCGCCTCCGGTGTCAGGCGGCCCTCGTCGGGGTGGAAGAAATAGGCATAGGCCTGCTGCGCGCTGCGCCCCACGCGCCCGCGCAGTTGGTAAAGCTGCGCCATGCCGAACCAGTCGGCGCGGTCCACGATCAGCGTGTTGGCGTTGGGGATGTCCAGGCCGCTCTCGATGATCGAGGTGGAGACCAGCGCGTCATACTCGCCCCGGCTGAAGGCGACCATCACGCGCTCCAGGGTGCGCGCGTCCATCTGGCCGTGGCCGATGGCCGTGCGCAGCTCAGGCACGATTTCTTCCAGGCGCTCGCGCGCGGTATCCACCGACTGCACGCGGTTGTGGACGAAGAAAATCTGCCCGCCCCGGTCCAGCTCGCGCAGCGCCGCCTGGCGCACCAGGCGCTCGTCAAACGGCCCGACGTGGGTAATGACCGGCAGGCGGTCCTCCGGCGGCGTTTCGATCATGCTGATGTCGCGCACGCCGGTCAGGCTCATGTACAGCGTGCGCGGGATGGGCGTGGCGGTCAGCGTGAGCACATCCACCTGCGTGCGCAGGCGCTTGAAATGCTCTTTGTGCGTCACGCCGAAGCGCTGTTCCTCGTCAATGATGACCAGCCCCAGGTTTTTCAGCGCGATGTCGTCGCTGAGCAGGCGGTGCGTGCCGATGATGATGTCAATCTCGCCGGATGCCAGCCGGGGCAGCAGGCGCTGCTGGTCCTCTTTGGTGCGAAAGCGCGACAGCATCTCCAGCTTGATGGGGAAGGGGGCCAGGCGCTGGGTGAAGTTGTCATAGTGCTGCTGCGCCAGCACCGTCGTCGGGACCAGCACGGCGACCTGTTTGCCGTCGGTGACGGCCTTGAACGCCGCCCGCAGCGCGACCTCGGTTTTGCCGAAGCCGACATCGCCGCAGATGAGGCGGTCCATCGGGTGCGGCAGCTCCATGTCGGCCTTGACTTCGCGCACGGCGCGCAGTTGATCCTCGGTTTCGACGTAGGGGAAGCTGGCTTCCAGCTCATGCTGCCAGTGCGTGTCGGGGCTGAAGGCGTGGCCGGGCTGGCGGGCGCGCTGTGCATACAGTTCCAGCAGCTCGCGCGCTTCGTCCTCGACGGCCTTTTTCGCCTGGGCCTTGATCCTGATCCAGTCGGGCTTGCCCAGGCGGTTGAGCGCCGGCGGGCGGTCGTCTGGCCCGACATAGCGCGTGAGCCGGTCCGCCTGGTGGATGGGCACGAACAGCAGGTCGGTGCCGGCGTATTCGACCAGCAGGTACTCGCGCTCGCTGCCGGCGAAGGTGCGGCGCGTGAGGCCGGCGAAGCGCCCGATGCCGTAGTCCACATGCACCACATAGTCGCCGTCGTGCATGTCGGCATAGCCGGTTTCGGGCGCGCGCGGGCGGGCGCTGGCTTTGCGGCGGCGCGGCTCTGGCCGGGACCAGCCGAAGATTTCGTGGTCGGTGAACAGGTGCACGTCGCCCTGTTCGGTGTGCAGCCGCCAGCCCTCGTGCAGCGTGCCATTAACAAACAGCAGCGCGCCCGGCGCGGGCGCGGCGGTCACGTCGCCGGCCGCCGGGATGTACGATTCCTGCTCGCGCCACAGGTCGGTCAGGCGCGCGGCCTGGGCCGTCACAACGACCGCGCGCCCGCCCTCGTGGCGCAGCCGGCGGAGGTGTTCCAGCAGCGGCTTGAGCTGCCCGCCGAAGCGCTGTTCCGGCGTGAAGGTCTGGCGCAGGCCGGGCGCGGCGGGCGCGTCGTCGTCATATTCGAGCACGCCGCCCAGGTTGAGCGCGCGGCGCTGTTCCAGCTCGTCGCGCAGGTCGTCCCAGGTGATGTACGGCAGCGGGTGGTCGGGGGCCAGCAGGCGGGCCGCCAGCCGGTCGGCGCGGTTCTGCACGGCGCTTTCCTCGACCGCCGCCACGGTGTCGCGCAGCTCGGCCCAGTCGTCCACCAGCAGCAGCGTGTTGTCGGGCGCGTAGTCCAGCAGGCTGACCGGGTTGGGGTACAGATAGGGAATGTAGTGTTCGAGATAGGCGAAGGCGACGCCGCCGGCCAGCGGCTCCAGGTCCGGGCGCGGGCTGGTCACGTCCTCGCCGGGGGGCAGGCTTTCCAGCCAGGGGCGCAGATGCTCGGCCAGCGGCGGGGTGTTCTGCGGCAGCGCTTCGCGCGCCGGCGTGATGACCGCCAGCGGCAGGCGGACGGCGCTGCGCTGGGTGGCTGGGTCGAAGGCGCGCAGGCTTTCGATCTCGTCGTCGAAGAACTCGACGCGCACCGGCGCGTCCGCCGTCACGGGGAAGATGTCCACGATGCCGCCGCGCCGGCTGAACGTGCCGGGCACGGTCACGACAGAGGCGGCCTCATAGCCCAGGCGCAGCCAGTGGGCCAGCAGCCGGTCGAGGGTGTGCCGCTGGCCGGGGCGCAGCGTCAGCGCCGCCTGGCGAAAGGCGTTCACCGGCAGCGTGCGCTGCATGAGCGCGCGCGCCGACGCCACCACCAGCGGCGGCGGGCCGGCCTGTTCAAAGTCGTCGGGCGGCAGCAGCGCCGCCAGCGCGCCGATGCGGGCGCGGATGACGGTCTCGCCCCAGGGCGCGCGGTCATAGAACAGCGGCGCTGGCTCGGCAAAGCGGTGGATGGGCCGTTCGCCCAGCCAGACGGGAAGCTGTTCAGCGACATTGTAGGCGCGGTCCACGCGGGCGGCGATGTACACCACCGGTCCCGGCCAGTCGGCGGCCAGCGCCGCCGCCACCGCCGGGCGCGCGGCGCGGATGGCGCGCAGGTCAGCGGCGCCGCCCGCGCCGTTGAGCTGGTCGAGCAGCGTGCGATAAGCGCCGCTGGCGCGCAGCGCGTCAAGCAAACCGGAAAGCAGCATAGCAGGGCCTCAGGTCCAGAGCGGTCAGCCAGCCGCCGCCAGCGGCGGGCCGGCGGCGAACGAACAGTCTATTATAAACGCTGGCGGCTTATTGTGGGCGGGTCAAGTGGCGGGGGGCGGCACGATGCTGGCGGGCAGGGCCAGGCCGTCGGCGCGGCTGCCGGCGCTGCCGCGGCGCAGAATAAGCAGGGCGAAACCGGCCAGCAGCGCCAGCCCGGCGGCGAGGCGCACGCGCGGCGGCAGGCTGCGCACGCTGGCAACCACGCCGCTGTCTTCCGGGCCGATCAGGTCCTGGCGCAGCAGGCGCACAAAGCGGCGCGACGGCTGCACCGGCACCAGCGCGGCCTGCAGCGCGGCGGCGACGCGCGCGTACTCAGCGGCCTGCGCGGGGGCGATGCCGTGGCGGGCGGCCAGCGCGGGGGTGTCGGCGCCGCCCGCCAGCAGCGCGTCGGTCAGGGCCGTGAGGAAGGACTCGCTGCGGGCGTTATCTGATGATGAAGTGTGCATCGCTCACTCTTTTTCTTCCAGCGTTGGCTGCGGCGTGCCGTCGGCCTGCCAGCCCAGCTCATCGCGCAGCGCGATCAACGTGCGGTGGTACAGTGACTTGATTGCCCCTTCAGTGCGCCCCATGATGATGCCGATTTCGGCGTTGGGCAGGCGCTCGATGAACTTCAGGATCAGCAGCTGCTGGCGTTCCTCCGGCAGTTGGCGGATCACATCCAGCAGCGCGGCGTGTTCGGCGCGGCCTTCGGCCTGTTCGTCCGGCTGGTCGGCGTCCGGGCCTGGGCCGGAGAACTCCTCCAGCGGGATGATCCTGCGGCGGGCGCGGTCGCGGTGCCAGTTAGCGATCAGGTTGTGCGCGATGCGATACAGCCACGCCTGAAAGGGCACGCCGCGCTCGGTATAGCCCTGGATATGGCGCATCGCCCGGTAGAACACCATCGCTGTCAGGTCTTCAGCGTCGTGATGGTTGCCGGTGCGGTAATAAACGTAATTGTAAATCCTGCCGACATAGCGCTCGTAAAGCGCCCCGAAGGCATCCTGATTCGCCTTTGCCAGCTCCACCAACTGCGGGTCGGGCAGGCTGTCCAGGCCCGGCGGCGGGGCGTCTGAGTCGCGTTTCCAGGGCGCTTTCATCTCTATTTTCAGTAACCCTCTCGGCTGTGCGGAGTTGCGTCTGCCTGTGGCAGGTTTCACAAAATTCTTACAGACTGGCGCCGCGAACTTTGCGGGCGACGACGATCTGGTTGACGCCGGCGGCCAGCGGCGTCAGCGTGGTGCGCGTGAGCACCTGGGCCAGCGCCGGCAGCCCGAACAGCCCGAACTGAACGGCCTTCGGCAGCAGCGGCAGGTAGGGCACGTCCCACAGGCCGTCGCCGAAGTGGCGCAGCACCTCAAAGCCGCTGGTGGCGCACCAGGCGCGCCAGGTCGCCGGTGGCTGGACGTTGATGTGTGTTTTGTCCTTGCCGATGGCGTCGGTCTCGCGGTCCTTGAAGCGGCGCAGGCTGTATTCCGGGTGCGGCGTGGCGAACAGCCACAGCCCGCCGGGGCGCAGCGCGCGGTTCACCTGGCGGATGGTGTCCTGTGGGTCGGCCAGGTGCTCGACCAGATGCAGCGCCACCACCGCCGCGAACGACTCGTCGGCGAAGGCGCTGAGGTCGCCGGCGTCCATCTGATAAGCCTGGGCGCGCGGCGCGTTGAGGCGCGTCTGTTCGACGCTGTAGTCCATCAGGTCAATGCCGACACAGTCGAAATCGTCCTGCAGCAGCCCCAGCAGATGGCCCAGCCCGCAGCCCATCTCCAGCAGGCCGCCGCCCGGTGGCGCATAGCGCCGGACGAGCGCCGCGTAATAGCGGCGGGCGAACCAGTACATGCTGAAGCGCCCCAGGCCCCGGTCGGCGTAATTCCAGCGCTGGAAATACGTCCGGTTATAGTATTCCGCTGGCACCTGCGGCGGCTGTTGGTCGGTCATGGTTGGCTGCGCCTGCCCTGCTGTTTGCCTGCTGGCCAGAATGCGGACGATCATATCATCGTTTGGGCCGCTGAACCAAGCGTGGACTGGCGGCGCGGGCTGAAAACATGCGCCGCCCTGGTGGACGGCGCATTACGCGAGGTGCAGACGCCGAAGCGCCTGCTGTTTTCACAGTACCACAGTTCGCCGGCGCGTTAAGTTAAGTAAAGGATGCGCGCCGCCTCAGGCCAGCGGGAGCGTCAGCCTGACCAGCGTGCCCTTGCCCGGCTTGCTGACGATCTCTAGCTGCCCTTCGTGGATTTCGGCCAGCCGCCGCGCGATCGCCAGGCCCAGCCCTGACCCCTGGTGTTCGTAAAATTTGCGCTCGAACTGGCTGTACGCGCCGATCTGGGCGATGTCGTCGGCGCTCATGCCGCGCCCCTGGTCAATGACCTCCAGCCGGTAGGCCCGGTCGCTGGCCGCGCCGCGCACCGTCACGGGCGCGGGTTCGACCGAGAACTTGCAGGCGTTGTCCACCAGCTCGCTGACGATTTTTCGCAGATACTCCTCCTGGATGGCCAGCTCGGCCTCGCTCACGTCCAGCGTCAGGTCCGGGCCGCGGCCAGCCCTGAGGGCGGTTTCCTGCGCCACTTCCTGGACGGCGGCCAGCGCTTTACAGGTTCCGGTCGCCAGGCTTTTCGCGCGCTGCGCGTCAAGCTGAATGATCTCGGTCTGGGCGTAGATCAGGTGGTTTTCCACCAGGCGCGAAAGCCGGACGGCGGCGGTGTAAATGTGGCGCGCCATGCGCATGATCTGTTCCCGCTCCATCTCCTGGCCCTCGGTCACGATCATTTCCGAGAAGCCGAGCACGCTGGTCAGGGGCGTGCGCAGCTCGTGGGGGACGGTGAGCAGGATGCTGTTGCGCAGCTTGTCCAGCCGTTCCTCTGTGACCCGGTGAATGTTGCAGCTCATCCTGAGGCGCGCGTGGACGCTGCCCATCAGCTCCGCCACCGTGAACGGTTTGGTCAGGTAGTCGTCAGCGCCCAGGTTCATGCCCTGACGCACGTCGCGCCGGTCGGTGCGGGCGGTGAGGAAAATGAAGGGGATGAGCGCCGTGATCGGCTGTTCGCGCAGCTCTGCCAGCACCTCGTAGCCGTTCATTTTGGGCATCATGATGTCACAGATCACCAGGTCGGGCCGGTATTCCTGCGCGCAGGTCACGCCGTCGCTGCCGTTTTCCGCGCCGCGCACGTCGAACCCTTCCAGCGTCAGCATTTCGAGCGTGTTTTGCAGCACGGCGCGCTCGTCCTCAATGACCAGGATTTTGGAGGCCATGTGTTCAACCCTTTATGTGTTGGCTAGAAGGCACACGGAAGCGGCTGTTCCGGCGAGCCGGTCACGTCGTACAGGTCGAATCTGATGTCGGGCAGGCGCAGCACCCCGTAGGTGTGGGATGATGAGCGCAGGTTGTCAAAGGTGTACAGCGAGCCGGGGTTGATGACCACGCCCCGGCCAACCCGCACGCACATCGGCACGTGGGTGTGCCCGGTGATCAGCACGTCGGCCTCCAGCGTGTTGAGCATCATGTTCAGCAGCGTCTTGGAGATGTGATCCCGGTACAGGCCCCAGATATTGTTGCCCGGTTTGCCATGACACATGAAAACGGTCAGGCCCGCAAATTCGCCCTGCCAGTCCAGCGGCAGGTCGCGAATAAAGGAAATGTGTTCCGGCGACAGCTCGTTCGTCCAGTCGTCATGGTTGCCGCGCACCGTTGGAATGTCGCGCGCGCGAATGACCTGAACAACCGCGCCTGGGTTCGGCCCGCGCCCCACCAGGTCCCCGGCGCACAGCACCCGATCAACCTTGTGGTGATGATCGAGCCGGTCTAACACCGCCATCAACGCATCATAGTCGCCATGAATGTCCGATATGATTCCAAGTTTCATCCAGCAGCCCTGCGTCAGACAGAATAAACCCATTATAGCAGAAGTGCCCGGTCTGACGGCGGTTGTGAAAAGACGGTCCGGTGAGAAATTACAAACCGTGCTGCTGGCGATACCAGGCCCAGGTGTGCGCCAGGCCGGCGCTGAGGTCGGTTTGCGGGTCGAAGCCCAGCAGCTCGCGGGCGCGGCGGTTGTCGCAGAACAGCACGCGCGGCTCGGTGCGCGGGGCCGGCACGTCGCGCGTGATGGCCTTTTTGCCGATCAGCGCCTCGTAGATGGCGATGAACCGCGTGAGCGGGACCGCGCTGCCGTGCCCCAGGTTGATGATCCGGTAGCCCAGCGGGCGCTCCAGCGCGGCGACGATGCCGGCGATGGTGTCGTCAATGTAGGTCCAGTCGCGCTCCAGGGCGCCGCCGTCGTAGAGGGCGATGGTGCGCCCGCCCAGGATGGAGTCGATCACCTGCAGCGGCATCATGTCGGGCCGCCCGTTGGGGCCGTAGACGTTGAAGAAGCGCAGCACAGTCACGTTCAGGTCAAAGAGGTGGTGGAAGCTGTGGGCGAACAGCTCGGCGGCGCGTTTGCTGGCTGGGTAGGGGGCCAGCGGGAAATCGGGCGTTTCGTCCTCGACGAACGGGATGCGCTGGGCGTCACCGTAGACCGACGAGGTGGACGCCTGGATAAAAACCTCGACATCGTGCTGGCGCGCCACGTCCATCAGGTTGACGCTGCCCTGCGTGTTGACGGCGGCGTACAGCGGGCCGCGCTCCGCCGAGTAGCGCACGCCGGCCATCGCCGCCAGGTGGGCGACGCGCCGGATGCGGTGGTCGGCGAACAGGCGCTCCAGGAGCGCCGTGTCGCGGATGTCACCTTCGATGATCGCGGCGTGATCGCGCAGCGGGGCGACGTTGGCGCGCTTGAGGGCCGGGTCATAGTAGTCGTTGAAGTTGTCGAGGATGATGACCGGCTGGTTCATCCCGATTAGCTGCCGCGCCAGCCGGCTGCCAATAAAGCCGGCCCCGCCAGTGATCAGTGTCGTCATGAGCCTTGTCCGCCGGGGCTGCACGCATCCCCGGAATTCGTGAGCGTCGGTTAAGTAGCGCGTGTCTTTCCTGCCAGTATATGCTATCATCGCTGGTCAGCGAAAGGCCGGCCTGACACATCTGATGACGATTATTCTGCTGATCCGCCATGCGGTAAACGATTATGTCGCCACCGGCAGGCTCGCCGGCTGGACGCCGGGCGTGCACCTGAACGACGAGGGCCGGGCGCAGGCCGCCGCCCTGGGCGAACGGCTGGCCGCTGCGCCGCTGCAGGCGCTGTACGCCAGCCCGCTGGAACGCACCGTGGAAACCGCCGAGGCGATCCGCCAGCATCACCCACACCTGGACATCCGGCACAGCCCCGGCTTCGGCGAGGCGCGCTATGGCGACTGGGAGGGCCAGGAGATCGCGGCCCTGTCCCGCCGGAAGCTGTGGGGCGTGGTGCAGGAATACCCATCGCGCGCCTGCTTCCCCAACGGCGAGACCATGCGCGGCATGCAGGCCCGCGTCGTGGACGCCGTCGAGGAACTGGTGCTGGCCCACCCGCGCCAGCTTGTCGCGGTTGTCTTTCACGCCGACCTGATTAAAATGGCGCTGGCCCATTATCTGGGGATGCACCTGGACAATTTCCAGCGCATTGTCGTCTCGCCAGCCTCCATCAGCACGCTTGTGCTGGGGCACAGCCGCCCTTTTATCCAGTCGATGAACGATGTGGCGCATCTGGCGCCGCCTGAGCGCGAGCACAAACCGCAGGCCCCGCCCGCCGACCGTCCGTGAAAGGCAGCATCCACCTATGCCCAACACAGAAATTGAGATGAACCCGGTTGATTTTGTGACTATTGGGACGATTGGCCCGAAAGGGCAGCGCGTGTTCCACCTTCAGGCGGGCAAGGCGCAGCAGCTTGTGTCGCTGGTGATTGAGAAGGAACAGGCCTGGGCGCTGAGCGAGGCGCTGCGCGAGCTGATTGACGACCTGGACGAGCGCTTCCCAAACCCGGAGGGCGGGCCGACGGTGGCTGACCTGTCCACGGCGGATATGGACCTGCGCGAGCCAATTGAGCCGGTGTTCCGCGTGGCGCAGATGGGCCTGGGCTACGACGAGGAGCGCAACATGGTCGTGCTGGTGGCGCAGGAACTGGTCGTTGTGGACGAAAACAAACCCCCGGAGGATGTCGAGCCGGGCGTGGTGCGGCTGTGGTGCAGCCGGCCACAGATGCGCGCCCTCAGCCTGCACGCCCTGGAGACGGTCCAGGCCGGCAGGGCAGACCCTCGCCAGAATGGCCGCGTGGTGTACTACTGGACATGACCGGCGGCGACCAGGGCGAGCGCGTCCCCATCACGGTTGAGCGCCTGCTGGATGTCCTGGCGCGGGGGCAGGTGGACGCGGAACACGGCGTGATGCGCTGGAGTTCGAATTACGCATTTCTGCTGTCCGTCACGCTGGACGAGGTGACCGCGCTGGCGGTCTATAAGCCGCAGCGGGGCGAGCGCCCGCTGTGGGATTTCCCGGACGGCACGCTGTGCTACCGCGAGGCGGCGGCCTTCCACACGTCGCGCGCGCTGGGCTGGCAGATTGTCCCGCCGACGGTGCTGCGCGAGGGGCCGCACGGGATCGGCTCGGTTCAGTTTTTTATTGAGCACGACCCGGAACAGAATTACTTTTCGCTTGACGAAACGTTTCACCCACAGCTTCGGCGCTTCGCCCTGTTCGACTACCTGATCAACAACGCTGACCGCAAGGGCGGCCATGTGCTGCTGGACCCCAGCGGCCACCTGTGGGGCATTGACCACGGCATCGCCTTTCACCGCGACCACAAGCTGCGAACGGTGATCTGGGATTTCGCCGGCCAGCCGGTCGCCGATGAGCTGCTGGCCGACATTGAACGGCTGCTGGCCTGCCTGGACGACGCGGACAGCGCGTTCGTCCGGGCCATGTGCGAGCTGCTCTCTGAGGGCGAGCGCCTGGCTTTCCGCCGCCGCGCCGAGAAGCTGCTGCACAGCCGGCGCTACCCCCAGCACGGCCCCGGCCCTAACTTCCCCTGGCCGCCGGTCTGAACAGACGGGCCGGTTTGCCGGGCGGGCCGCGCCCTTCGAAAGCGCCCGCGCCGGCGTGTTTGGGCGCTTCAGCGGGTATGTTACAATGAAAACGCTGGCAGACCATTAAGGAGCGGTGGCAGATGTCGCAGCAGCAGGTTGAACGCGGTGTGCAAAGTCTGTACGAAGAAATCGGTGTGCGCGATGAGCTGACCGACGACGAGGCGCAAACGCTGCTGGCGTGGGCCGAGGGGCAGGTGGCGCGCATTGCCGCGCCGGACCCCGACGACGAAGCATTTGACACAGCGCTGGCGCAGCTCAAACGGCTGATGCGCGGCATGAACCGTTTTTCTGCCCGTTTGGCCGAGCTTTCGCCTGAGGAGCAGCAGTCCATGCTGGCGAAGATGCAGGTCGCCGCCAGCGCCGTCGGCCTGGACTCGCCGGCGGCTTTCAGCGCGCAGGCGGCCGCCGACCCTTACGACGTGAAGGCCAACCTGCAGGCGCTGATGGCGACGTTCGGCGCCGCGCCTGCTGCGCCGTCCAGCGAGCCGCCCGCCGCGCCCGCTGCGCCTGCCGCCCCGCCCGCGCCGACTCCGCCGGCGCCGCCCAGCGCGCCGGATGTTCCTGACCAGGATGCCCCTGACCTGACCAATCTGCTGTCCGGCACGACCAATTTATTGTCCGGCCTGGCCGCTCTGTCCAACGTGCTCGGCCTGCCGGATTTGCCCGGCACGCCTGACGTGCCCGACATGCCTGATACGCCCGACATGCCTGATACGCCAGCTAACTGGGATTCGATGTAGCAACTGCAAAGGCAGGTATTGTGACGAAAAAACAGAGTGCTTCCAGTAAACAATCCGCGAACACGAAGGGGCCAACCTCGCCGCTGAGCCTGGTGGTCGCGGGGGTGGTGGTTGTGCTGGCGCTGCTGGTCTCGCGCCTGACGGGCGTCGGCGTTGAGGAGGTGCTGGGCCTGCCGACCAACACGCCCGCGCCCACGCTCACCGCCGCGCCCACGCTCACAGTCGCGCCCACGCCGGTTCCTGTGCTGCCGACCGAAGTCGCGATTGGCCCCGGCGGGCTGGAAACGATCTCGTTCACGCAGGGTTATGGCGCGCGCCAGGGTTTCTGGCAGTCCTATTTCACAGCGCCCACCGGCAGCCGCAAGCCGGCGGATTATGTCGGCGGCGTTGATACCGCGCTGGCCGCGGCGCTCAGCGGGGTGCAGCGCACGCTCGACATCGCCGCGTTTGAGTGGAACAACCCCAACATCCACGCCGCCGTGCTGGATGCCCAGCGGCGCGGCGTGCGCGTGCGCTTTGTGACTGACAACGAGCACGGCCTGGCTGATGAGGACAGCAAGGTGAGCGAGCTGATCGCCGCCGGCATCCCGGTGGTTGACGACGGCCGCAGCGCCCTGATGCACAACAAATTCATGATTCTGGACGGGGCCGAGGTGTGGACCGGCTCGATGAACTACACAGTGAACGACGCTTACCGCAACAACAACAACATGCTGGTGCTGCGCGCGCGCCGTGCGGTGGATGCATACCAGGCGGAATTTAACGAGATGTTCGAGGCGCGCAGCTTTGGGCCGCGCTCGCCGCGCGGGAATTCAGCGTCGTTCACGCAGGATGGTATCCCGGTCGAGATTTATTTCGCGCCCGAAGACGACGTGCTGACCCAGATCATCAACCAGATCGCGGGGGCACAGCGCAGTGTCCGCTTTATGGCGTTTTCGTTCACAGTCACCCAGATCGCCGATGAGCTGCAGCAGCACGCCGAGGCCGGCCTGAGCGTGCGCGGAATTTACGAGACGGTGGGCAGCCAGACTGAGTCCAGCACGCTCACGCAGTTGTTCTGCGCCGGCGTTGAGGTGCGGCAGGACGGCAACCCGTTCGTGCTGCATCACAAGGTGTTCATCATTGACGACCGCACGGTCATCACCGGCTCGTTCAACTTCTCCAGCAACGCCACCCGTTCGAACGACGAGAACCTGGTGATTATCTCCGACCCGAACATCGCGGCGCAGTACACGGCCGAGTTCGAGCGCCGCTGGGCCGAGGCGCGCGTGCCGACCGCGCTTACCTGCCAGTAGGCGGGGCGAACGGCTTCACCGTGAACAGCGCCTGGTCGGCGATTGGGGCCTGCGGATCAGGGTAGTGGGCGGCGATCGCCGCTTCGATGGCGGCCACGCCGCGCGCCACCAGGTCGTCGTCCAGGTTCCACATGCTGGAGGTCACGCGCTGGCGGTGCGAGTTGAGGAAGTCCTGGGGCGAGCGCTGCTGCACGTAAGCGTGAACCTGCGCGGCCCCCGCTTCGCGCCAGCCGTGGTCCAGCGCGAAGGTGTTGTTATAGGCGAAGCCGACGCCGGGCTGCTGTTCCAGATGTTCCGGCACGACCTGGCGCCAGGCGTCGCGCAGCGCGCCCATCGCGCTGCGACTGCGGTCGTTCCAGCAGTGGAGCAGCAGCCCGCCGGCTTTGAGCACGCGCGCGCACTGCGCCAGCGCGGCGGGCCAGTCAGGAATCAGGTGAAAGACGTGCACCGCCACCACCGCGTCGAACGAGGCGGGGGCAAAGGGCAGGTGTACCGCGTTGGCCTGCACCAGGGCGATGGGTTCGCCGTTCTGTTTGGCGCGCAGGCGGGCCATCATCGCCGGGGAAATATCCACGCCGACGTACAGCGCCACGTAGCGCGCCAGCGGCAGCGCGATGCGCCCGGTCCCCACGCCAATCTCCAGCACGCGGCTTTGCGGCGTGAGGCCGCCGGCGGCGGCGATGACCGCGGCGGCGGCGCGATCCTCGCCGGGCGGGAAGCCGCGCGTCTGGTCATAGTAGCTGGCGGCGCGCTCAAAACTGACGGATTCCTGCGACATGTCCGGCTGCCTCCTCCCTAAATCTGCTCGTAAGTATACCCCCACAGCGCGACCGCGTCGGCCACGATGGACTGTGTGCCGGCGATAATGACGGTGCCCCGCTCGCCCGCGAGCGTCAACGCCAGTCTGACCGCCTCTGGCAGCGCTGCGGCGTAGGACACCTGGGCACAGTAAGCCTGCGCCTCGCTGACCGCAACTGCCGGGTCGGGGAAGCGCAGCGACGGGTTGCGCGCTGTTTCGGTGAGGATCACCGCTGCGCTGAGCGGGCCGAGCGCGGCGTACACGCCGGCGCGATCCTTGTCCTCTGGCACGCCGATCACGCTGATGACCGGCGCGGTGAGCGTGTCGCGCAGGCTCGCCACCAGCGACTCCGCCGATTCGCGGTTGATCGCGCCGTCGAGGTAAACCGCCGGCGCATCCTGGAGCTGCTGGCAGCGGCCCGGCCAGGTGACATCCGCCAGGCCGGCGCGGATACGCTCGCTGTATTCCGGCGCGCCGTGCGGGATGCCGCCGAGGCGGGCGTGCAGCACCCCCGCGCCGATCACGGCGAGGCTGGCGTTGGCGATCTGGTAGCGCCCGCGCAGCGAGAGCGTGACCTCGCCATAGCGCCCCATGTCCACGCGCATCCCGCCGTCCGCCGGGCCGACGTAGCGGCCCATGTCCAGCGGCGCGATCCAGTCAAACTGCGCGTCCTGGGCCTCGGCCTCGGCCGCCAGCACGTCCAGCACCTCCGGGGCCTGCGCCACGCTGTAGGCCCGGCCGTGTGGCTTGATCACGCCCGCCTTGTGCCAGGCGATGCGCGCCAGCGTGGGGCCAAGCTGCTCAACATGTTCCAGCGTGATCGGCGTGAACAGCGACAGGTAGTTGGGCACGATGGCGATGTCGTCATAGCGCCCGCCGCGCCCGACCTCCAGCACGGCGGCGGCCACGCCCTGCTCGTCGAACCAGCGCAGCGCCAGCGCCAGAAAAATCCCCTGCGGGCTGAAATACTGGCGCTCGGTGAGCGTGTCCTCAACCGCGTCAATGTGCGGCGACAGCGCCGACAGCAGGCGCAGAAAATCCGGCTCAGGGATGGCGCGCCCGTTCACGCGGATGCGCTCGCGCCAGGTGACCAGGTGCGGGCTGGTGATCGTGCCGACGGTGTGGCCGAGGTGCTGTAACAGCCGCGCGGTGATCACCGTGACCGAGCCTTTGCCTTTGCTGCCGGTGACGACGGCGTATTCGCGCGGGGTGTCCAGCAGGTTGAGCGCCGCGGCCAGGCGCAGCGTGGGCGTGGTGCTGCGGAACTGGTCGTCGGTCGTGCGCGGCAGGCTGTGCAGGCGGCGCATCGAGCGAAAAATATAGGTGATGGCGTCAGCTTCGGTGGTGAAGGTTGGCATGGCTGTGTAAATCCTGCGGGTGACGTGGCGCAGACGGCGATTGTGCCGCATTTTGCGCGCTTTGCCAGCCCGGAGCGCGCGTTCCGGCGCGCGGCGCGCTCTCGTGCCAGATGGCCTGGCGCTGCTGTCTGGCGTGTTCCCTGCGCGGTGGAAAAGTGGAGGTGGCGCGAACTGCCCGCGCGTCCGGCGGCGTGCCTGTCGTGC
>CAZDVL010000008.1:0-37201 GCA_964508745.1 uncultured Anaerolineaceae bacterium
CACAACTAACCCTGAACCGCCGCGGCGCATCGCCACACCCTCCGCTTCTTCCGTCATATCGGCTGCGCACTGGTCATCCGCATTATTGGCCGTGACTGTACTGCTGTCAATAGGCGCGGCGGCGGCGCTGCTGCTGGCGGCCGGCGCCGCCAACCCGCCCTACGCTGGGCCGCTGCGCTGGCACGCCGCGTCGCCGGCGGGCTGGGCCAGCCTGCCAGCTTCCGCCGGCCCGGCGCGCCTGGAAGCGCCCGCTGCGCCGCCCGGCCTGCCCTTCACGCTCGAAATCAGCGCGCGCGCCGCCAGTTCCAGCGGCTTCTGGGGCGTCTGGCTGGACACGCCCGGCGCGGTCTGGCAGGCGCTGGTCAGCGCCGACGGCTACCTCTCCGTTGGAACAGATGCCGGCCCGCAGTGGTTCGAGTTCATGCATCTGCTCCCCGCCGCGCCGAACCGCCTTTATCTGCACGTGGACGGCGACGGCGGCGCTGTGCTGCGCGTCAACGATGAGATCGCCTGGACGGGCGCGCTGGCCGCACCGCTGCGCTGGGGCGTGGTCAGCGCTGGCGGCGAACCCGCCGCCTGGGATTTCATACGCCTGTACCACAGGTGACCCTGTTTCAGCGAACGCCCGCCGCTTTTGTGTCAATTTTCACCGGTCTGATAGTTTTTGAGAGCCTGTCGCTGATAAAGTTGGAGCCATGACCGAACAGAAAAGCTCACGCATCACCGGGTTTTACAAACGCTCTCTGGCGCAGCGCGCCGACCTGCTCGCGCAGTGGGGCGGCCTGAACGCGGATGAACGCGCCGCGCTGACCGGCGAAAGCGGCCTGGACGCCGCCCACGCGGACCTTATGGTTGAGAACGCGGTCGGCGTTTACGCGCTGCCGTTAGGGGTCGCCACTAACTTTCGCGTCAACCAGCGCGACTACCTGATCCCGATGGCGATTGAAGAGCCGTCGGTCATCGCCGCCGTGAGCAACGCCGCGCGCCTGTTTCGCGCCGGCGGCGGCTTCAGCGCCGGCAGCGACGAGCCGGTCATGATCGGCCAGATACAGGTGCTCGACCTGGACGACCCCGCAGCCGCCGGACAGGCGGTGCTGGCGCAGCGCAGCCAACTGCTGGCCGCGGCCGACACAGCCAGCGCCAGCATTGTGCGGCGCGGCGGCGGCGCGCGCGACCTTCAGGTGCGCGCCATCGCCGGCCCGCCGCCGATGCTGGTCGTCCACCTGCTCTACGACTGCCGCGACGCAATGGGCGCGAACACGATCAACACAGCGGTCGAACACCTGGGGCCGTTGGTCGAGGCGATCACCGGCGGGCGCGTTAACCTGCGCATCCTGAGCAACCTTGCCGACCAGCGCAAAGCCTGGGCCGAAGGCGCGATCCCGGCCAGCGAGCTGGCGACGGACACGCTCACCGGCGCTGAGGTCGTCAGCGCGATCGTCGAGGCCGGCGCGTTCGCTGCGCACGACCCCTACCGCGCCGCCACACACAACAAGGGCGTCATGAACGGCGTTGACGCTGTGGTGATCGCCACCGGCAACGACTGGCGCGCGATCGAGGCCGGCGCCCACGCCTACGCCGCGCGCAGCGGCGTCTACACCAGCCTCACGCGCTGGTGGGCCGACGACGCGGGCAGCCTGCGCGGCAGCATCGAGCTGCCGCTGGCCGTCGGCATCGTCGGCGGCGCGACCCGCGTCCACCCGGCGGCGCGCGCCGCGCTTAAGGTGCTCGGCGTGGGCACAGCGCGCGAGCTGGCCGAGGTGATCGCCGCCGTTGGCCTGGCACAGAACCTCGCCGCGATGCGCGCCCTCGCCACCGAGGGCATCCAGCGCGGCCACATGAGCCTGCACGCGCGCCAGCTCGCTATCGCCGCCGGCGCCGCTGGCGACCAGGTCGCGCGCGTCGTGCAGGCAATGATTGCCGAAAACAACATCGGCCTGGAACGCGCTACCCAATTGGTACAGCAGCTACAGGAGAACTGAACGGATGCCATCCAACGGACTTAACCCCGCGCCCGGCGCGAATATGCTCATGCGGCCTGACCGCCAGGTGGGGCTGGTCGGCTACGGCGCTTACGTGCCGCGCTACCGCCTGCCCGGCACAGAAATCGCCCGCGTGTGGACGAACAGCCTGGGCAGCAGCCCGGTCAAAGAGAAGGCGGTGGCGGGCCTGGACGAAGATGTCGTCACAATGTCCATCGAGGCGGCGCGCAACGCGCTGGCCCGCGCCGGCATTGACCCCAGACTGATCCGCGCGGTCTGGGTGGGCAGCGAAAGCCACCCTTACGCCGTCAAGCCCACCAGCACGATTGTCGCGGAGAGCATCGGCACCACCCCCAGCATCCAGGCCGCCGACTGGGAATTTGCCTGCAAAGCCGGCACAGAGGCCGTGCAGGCCTCGATCGGCATGATCGGCAGCGGCATGGCCGGTTACGCGCTCAGCATCGGCATGGACACCGCCCAGGGCCGCCCCGGCGACGCGCTGGAATACACGGCGGCGTCCGGCGGCGCGGCCTTCCTGCTCGGCCCGGCGGACGAAGCCTGCGCCGTCTACCAGGGCAGCTACAGCTATGTGACCGACACGCCCGATTTCTGGCGGCGCCCCGAACAGCCCTACCCCAGCCACGGCGACCGCTTCACCGGCGAACCTGCCTATTTCTCGCACACGCTTTCCGCTGCCCAGGCGCTGCTGGAGCTGATGGGCACGACCGCCGCCGACTACGCCCACGCGGTGTTCCACCAGCCCAACGTCAAATTTCCTTCGCGCGCCGCCGAGATCCTCGGCTTCCAGCCAGAGCAGATTAAGACCGGCCTGCTTTCGGGCGAAGTCGGCAACACGTATTCCGGCTCATCCATGCTGGGGCTGACCGCCATTCTGGACATCGCCCGCCCCGGTGACCGCGTGCTGATGGTCAGCTACGGCAGCGGCGCCGGCTCAGATGCGTTCGACCTGCGCGTGACCGACCGCATCACCGAAGTGCAGAAACGCGCGCCGACCACCCGTGATTACATCAACCGGCGCACGATCATTGACTATGCCACTTACTGCCGGTATCGCGGCAAGCTGAAGGACTAAGCGAACCATGCGTGAAGTAGCTGTTGTTGGCGTCGGCCTGACGCCGGTGGGGGAACACTGGGATACCAGCCTGCGCAGGCTGGCCGCAGACGCTGCCGGCCAGGCGCTGACAGACGCCGGGGGCGTTCAACCTGACGCGCTGTACCTCGGCAACGCCTATGGCGGCCCGGTCAGCAGCCAGACGCAGCTCGCGGCCCTGGTCGCGGATTACGCCGGGCTGGGCGGCATCGAGGCGCTGGGCCTTGAGGCCGCTGAGGCGGCGGGGGCGGCGGCGCTGCGCGCGGGCTGCCTGGCCGTCGCGTCGGGCGCGGTCGAAACCGCGCTGGTCGTCGGCGTGGAGAAAATGACCGACAGCATCGCGGCGGCCCGCATCGCGGCGCGCAGCGTCAGCCTGGATGCGGATTTCGAGGCGGCGCACGGCGCGACGCTCACGGCGCTGGCGGCGCTGCTGATGCGGCGCTACATGCACGAATACGGCCTGGAGCTGGACGCCTTTGAAGGGTTTTCGATCAACGCGCACGCCAACGGCCTGCGCAGCCAGCACGCCATGTACCACAACCTGATCAAGCCGGGGCGCTATGCCAGCGCGCCGATGATCGCCGACCCGGTGAACCTGTTCGACAGCGCGCCCGACGCCGACGGCGCCGCCGCGCTGGTCCTGACCACGCGCGAGCGCGCCGCCGGCCTGGCCTCCCTCCCGGTGTATGTCGCGGGCAGCGCCGTCGCCACCGACACGCTGGCCCTGCACGACCGCGCCGACTTTCTGTATCTCAAGGCGGCCGCCCTGTCAGCGCAGCGCGCTTACCGGCAGGCCGGCATTCACCCCAGCGACGTGGACCTGTTCGAGCTGCACGATGCGTTCACCATCACCAGCGCGCTGTCGCTGGAGGCGGCCGGTTTCGCGGCGCGCGGCGAAGGCTGGAAGCTGGCGCGCGAGGGCGCCATCAGTCTGACGGGCAGCGTGCCCATCAGCACCTTTGGCGGACTCAAAAGTCGGGGCAACCCCGCGGGCGCGACAGGCGTCTATCAGGCGGCGGAGGCGTGCCTGCAGCTGCGCGGCACGGCCGGCGACAACCAGGTTCCCGGCGCGCGCGTCGCCCTGATTCAGAGCCTGGGCGGCCTGGGCAGCACCGCCGTAACGCATGTGCTGCGCACCTGATGGCCTGGAAAGCGCCCTGAATCCAGCCCTGGAACCGGCCCGACTGAGAGCCTTTGATAGCTCTCAGGCCGCTTCTGATAGATTTTGATAGCCAACCGCCCCTACAATAAGGCGAGTTGTTCCGAAAAGCACAAGCTTTCAGGCACGAAGTCAGGAGTAACCAGCATGCAGATTTCTCGCCATTGGCGGTTAAACCCCCAGCGCTACCGTCTCGCCGGTTTTCGCACCAGCGACGGCCAGGTGAGCATCCAGGCGCGCCAGCAGATCGCCGCGCCGCCCGCGGCTGACCGCGAGGCCGGGATGAACGCCGTCGCGCACAGCCAGCGCGCGCTGTCGTCGGTCGCCTGAACAGCCTGAAGCATGACGACGACCGTTTCGCCCCCAGGCGCGCAGCCCGCCGAACAGTTTGCCTTCGCCGGAACTGGTGAAATCTACAGTTTCACCACCCTTCAGGAGCCGCCCGAAGGGTTCGAGGAGCAGGCTCCGTACACGCTGGCGCTGATCCGGCTGGACGAAGGCGTGCTGATCACGGCCCAGCTCACCGACCTGGACGGCCCGGTCGCGATTGGCGACCGCGTTGAGATGGTCACGCGCAAGCTGTCTACCGAGGGCAGCAAAGGCATGATCGTCTACGGCTATAAGTTCCGCAAGGTGCTGCCGCGCTCATCGTGACTGGCCGCGCCGGGCGCGGCGCTGCGTCCCGCTCAGAAACGGCGGCCCAGGATCCCTGGCCGCCGTTGTGATTCAGGCACAAACCCTTCGCGCGGCAGGCGGCATTCATGTATCATTCATCGCACGGAACTCGACATCAGGCTGGCAAATGGGCTTATCTTCCGCTGAAATCGGGCGGCAGGGCGAGGCGGCCGCGGCGCAGTACCTGGCGCGGCGCGGCTGCACCCTGCTGGCGACAAACTGGCGCTGCGCGGGCGGCGAGATCGACATCGTTGCCGAGCGCGGCGGCCTGCTCATGTTCGTTGAGGTGCGCACGCGCCGCGCCGACTCGGTGGATGTCGCCCTCGAAAGCATCACGCCGCGCAAACGCCAGCGGATGCTCACCGCCGCTTACGCTTATCTGGCGGAACAAAACCTGGAAGATGCAGACTGGCGCATTGATGTGGTGGTTATCGCGGTCCCGCGCAGCGGCCCGCCCATCGTGCAGCATCTGGAAAATGGCCTTGACTGGTAAATCCCCCCTGATCGTGATCCTGGGGCCGACGGCCGTCGGCAAAACCAGCCGGGCGGTCGAGCTGGCGCAGGCGCTGAGCGGCGAGATCGTCAACGCCGACAGCCGCCAGGTCTACCGCGGCATGGACATCGGCACCGCCAAGCCCGCCCCGGCACAGTTGGCGCAGGTCCCTCACCACCTGATTGACATTCTCAACCCGGACGAAACGCTGAGCCTGGCGCAGTATCAGGCGCTGGCGCGCGCGGCCATCGCCGATATTCACCAGCGCGGCCGCCTGCCGCTGCTGGTCGGCGGCACCGGCCAGTACATCACCGGGCTGATCGAAGGCTGGACCACGCCCGGCGTCGCGCCCAACCCCCGGCTGCGCGCCGAGCTGGAAGCCTTCGCCGCCGCGCACAGCTCCGCCGCGCTGCACGCCCGCCTGCGCCAGCACGACGCCGCCGCCGCTGACAGCATTGACCACCGCAACGTGCGGCGGGTGGTGCGCGCGCTGGAGGTGTGCATCGAGACCGGCAGGCCCTTCAGCCAGCAGCAGCGCAAACAACCGCCGCCTTACCGGGTGCGGCAGTACGGTCTGACAATGGACCGCGAGCGCCTGTATGCCCAGGCCGACCAGCGGCTGGCCGACATGCTGGCGCGCGGCTTTCTGGACGAAGTTCAACACCTGCTCGCGATGGGGTATACTCGTTCCTTGCCGGCGCTCAGCGCGCTGGGCTACGCGCAGCTCGCCCAGCACCTCGCGGGCGATGTCTCGCTGGAGGCCGCGCTGACGGCCATCCGCCGCGCCACCCGCGCGTTTATCCGGCGGCAGTACACGTGGTTTCGTGGGCATGACACAGGTATCATCTGGTTGGACGCTGAAACGCTCGACACAACTGCGCTCGTCAAAGCAGCCGAAGACTGGCTGCTGAAGCAGACGGAGTGATCTAAAAAGTGGCCGGGAGGGGAAATAACCCGAACACCATCGTCGGCATTTTTCTGCTTGTGCTGCTGGCATTGTTCGCCGGCCCGGACACTATGCCGCGCCTGATTTCCGCCTTTGTGCCCAACGCGGACGAAGGCATCCCCTGCGACTGGCTGCGCAGCGCTGACAACACAGCCAACCACCAGTCGCTGCTGGGCCGCGCCGCCGTCAACGCGCTGGTGCTGCGCGTCACGGCCAGCCCGGTGCGCACAGACGCGCCGCTGGTCATTAACATCATCGTGCAGAACAGCTCAATCGGCACGATCCCCATCGTCTACAACCCACAGCAGGTTATTGTAGGGGACAACGGCACCAGCGGCCTGGGCATCGTCTTTAACCCGGCCAACTCGCTTTCCACAGGGGCCGCGCGCCAGGATTACACCACGTTCCCTGAGGGCAACATCCGCCTGCTGGGGCCGCGCCAGCGCTGCGTGCATCGCATCGAGTTCCCTGCCAGCCAGGCGCTGGCAGACCCGACGCTCGCCAGCGGCGGCGCCCAGGTCCTGGCCTATTACCGCATCACGTCTGCCGGGCAGGTGGTCGCGCCGCCAGGGAGCGTCGCCACGCCCATTTTCCCGGATCAGGGCCTGCTGACCGTCAGCAGCGGCTTTGTTCAGTCCGCGCCTGTGAGGATCGAACTGCAGGCTGTGGCGCAGTAGTGTATGATAGATAGCGTGGGGTGTGCGCCGCGCCTTATCCCCTGGCGCCCGACGTGAAATTTGCCAACTGCCTGGAGAGTTGTTTTACGATGGCCGAAAAACCACAGGAACGTCCTATTCTGATTGTTAAGGGCGAAGACGAGTCTCCTGACCAGCATCTGAGCATTCACAAGGACAGCGTGATTCTGGGGCGCGGCGAGGAGTGCGACATCCGCCTGGATGTGCGCCAGATTTCGCGCCAGCACGTGTGCGTTTATCGCCAGGGAAACAGGTACTTCATTGAGGACCTGGAAAGCAAAAACGGCACCTGGGTTAACGGCCAGCAGATCAAAGGCTCGCGCGAGCTGGCCGACGGCGACGAGATCCAGCTCGCGCTGGTCACGCGCATGATCTTTGTCGGCTCCGGCGCGACCACCCCCCTGCCCTACGCGCCGCCAGAGCTGCTCACCGGGCGGCTGCGCCTGGACCGCGAGGGCCGCCGCGTGTTCATCAACGACGTTGAACTCGACCCGCCCCTCAGCCTGCCGCAGTACCGGCTGATCGAACTGCTTTACAACCATCTGGGGCGCGTCTGCACGCGCGACAACGTGGTCGAGACGGTGTGGCCGGAAGCGGTCGGCGAAGGCGTGAGCGAACAGGCGATTGACGCGCTGGTGCGCCGCCTGCGTGACCGCCTGGCCGAGCTTGACCCCGATCACCAGTACATCGTTACCGTGCGCGGCCACGGCTTCCGCCTGGACCAGGGATAGTGCAAATATGGGCAGGGATAGCTGCCCGAAAAGAGGCTGCGCACATGGAAAAGGATAAAGCGCACTTCAGCACAGTTGACGAATACATCGCATCCTTTCCCGAAGAAATAAGGGCGATTCTGGAGGGACTGCGCGCGACCATTAAGGCCGCAGCGCCGGGCGTGGAAGAAAAGATCAGCTACCAGGTGCCCACATTCTTTCTCAACGGCAATTTAGTCCACATGGCCGCTTACAAGACGCATATTGGGTTCTATCCAGCGCCCAGCGGCATCGAGGCCTTTAAGGATGAACTGACAGCCTACAAAGGCGCGAAAGGCTCGGTGCAGTTCCCGCTGGATAAGCCGCTGCCGTTGGAGTTAATCAGCAGAATTGTGGCGTTCAGGGTTAAAGAGAACCTAAGCAAAGCTGCCCCAAAATCAGCCAGGAAAAAGTAACCCGGCGCGCCTGCGGTTGTTAAGCGCGGGCAGACAGCGCCGCGCCCAGCGTGCGCGCCAGCTCGCTGACGGCCTGCGCCACCGCCGGCGTGAGCGGCGCGCCCAGCGCGTTCCCGCCCATCTGGATGCCCAGCAGCGCCACCTCGCAGCCCAGCTCGGCGCTGAGGTACTGTCCGATCATGCTTAGCGGGCCGGCGTGGGTGGACGCGCCCATTCCGGCAGCGGCGCGCCAGTCCAGCCAGCGGACAGCGCCCGGCGGCGCGTCAAACTGCGCGGCGTCAATCAGCAGCACAATGTCCGGGTGAAAGCGGCGCAGCGCCCCGGTCACGTTTTCCGGGGCCGGCCCGCCCTCCACCACCAGCACATCGTCGTGAGCCGCCAGCAGCGGCTTCAGCGCGCGCGCAGCCAGCAGCCCGGCGGCGTCATCGCCGCGCAGCTCGTGGCCCACCCCCACGACGGCAGCGCGCGGCGCGCTGTCAGGCCTCCTCAGACGATTCAGGCGCGCGCTCAGGGCGGCCTGCCAGCAGCCACTCAATGTCCGCCTCGTCTCCGTAATAGACCTCAAACGGCTTCTTGCTCACCGCCGCCAGTTCCCACTCCTCCGGGGACATGCTCAGGCATTCAAAGCGGCAGTTCACCACGCACTGCGCGCAGTAAGTGCAGCGATCCTGGTGGTAGCGCATGACAAAGCGCTTGTTCTTCCGGTCAATGTCAATCAGCTCGATGGCGTTGGCCGGGCAGTCCTTGACACACAGGCGGCAGCCCGTGCAGTGTGACGGGTCCCAGTGGAGGCTGCCGCGCAGGCGATCCGGCGAAACCGGCCGCTTCACAGGGTAATTTTCGGTGGCCGGTTTCTTCAGGACAGACTGAAGCGCGTCCTTAAGCATCGAAACCATTCGCATCCGCTCTTAACTCCTCGTCACAATCATTACGGCCCACTGTGCCAGCACGAGCAGTGAACCGTAGCGCCACCACATGCCCACCGTCTGGTCAATACGCAGCCGCGCCAGCACGGCCTGCAGCGCCGCCAGCCCCAGCAGCAGCCCCGCCGTCTTGAGCAGGTAATCCAGCGGGCTGTGAATCCCGCCCAGGTAAAACGCGGCGACCAGCGTCAGGCCGCAGACCAGTTCCACGCTGCGGCCCAACTGAAACAGCGCCAGCCCGCGCCCGCTGTACTCGGTGAGCGCGCCCGCCACAATCTCCGTCTCCGCCTCAGGGGCGTCAAACGGGGGCATCTCCAGCTTGCCCATCAGCCCGATCAGCGCGATCACAAAGCCTACCGGCTGCGTCAGCAGCAGCAGGTGGCTGCTGGCATAATCCATAATCCCCGTGATCTGCCAGCTTCCAACGGCCACCGCCGGGCCAAGCATCGCCAGCAGGAACGGCGCTTCATACGAAAATAACTGCGTCAGCGTGCGCGTCGCGCCCACCAGCGCGAACCGGCTGCGCGTCCCGGCCCCGGCCAGCCCCGTGCACAGCGTCAGCAGGCTGAGCATGTACACGGTCACGATCAGATCGCCGGGGAAGCTGTACGCCGGCGCCAGGCCAGCGATCGGCAGATACAGCGCCGCCGTCAGCGCGCCCGCCAGCGCCACCACCGGCAGGCCCATAAACAGGCGGGGGTTGGTGCCCTCAGGCACGACCTCCTCTTTCGCCAGCAGCTTCAGCGCGTCGGCGAACGGCTGAAACCAGCGCGGGCCGACACGGTTCTGCAGGCGCGCGATCGCTTTACGGTTTGCCCACTGGTACAGCAGGCCGTTCACCAGCACAAACAGCCCCGCAGGAAACAGCGCGATGATAAACAGCGTGCGCAGCAGGTCCACCAGTTCCATTACCAGCCAGGCCTCCCATAGTGGTCAATGCCGTGCTGCCGCAGCCGCTCCCACGTCCACCCATCGGGGCCGCTGAACGTCACCGCGCGGTCGTTGCACGAGAAGCACGGGTCAATGCCCGCCAGCAGCAGCGGCACATCCGCCAACTGGTGGCCCACCGCCAGGTTGATGACGGACGCCATGTTCGCCAGCGTGGGCGTGCGCACCTTGACGCGGTCCGGCGCTTCGCCGCCGCTGCTGCGAATGTAGTAGAACAGCTCGCCGCGCGGCGCTTCCGCCCGGCTGATCGCCTCGCCAGCCTTGATGCGACGCGGGAAGCGCGGCGCCACAATTTCGCCCGGCGGCAGGTCGTCAATGAGCGCGTGACAGACGCGGTACGATTCGAACAGCTCTTTCAGGCGGACCACAAAACGGGCCTCCAGGTCGCCGTTATGCTCGATCACGGCGGTCACAGGGAACGTCGTGTACGCCGAATAGGGCGCGATCACGCGGATGTCACGGTTGACGCCGGAGGCGCGGGCCGTCGGCCCGACAACGCCCAGATGCTCCGCCTGCTCGGCTGTCATCGTGCCAACGCCGCGCGTGCGCCGCAGAAACAGCTCGTCGCTGGTCACAACGCCGAGATAGTGCCGGGTGCGCTCCTCAAGGAAGCCCAGCCCCTTCCTGATCTCGTCCGCCAGCTCCGGCGTCACGTCCACCTTGACCCCGCCCAGCAGGTTGGCGGAATAATTCACACGGTTGCCAGTCAGGCCCTCCAGCATGTCCATGATGGTTTCGCGGTCGCGCCAACTGTACATGAACAGCGTGTCAAAGCCCGCCTCGTGCGCCGCCACCCCCAGCCAGAGCAGGTGGCTGTGGATGCGCTCCATCTCAGCCACCAGCACGCGGATGGCCTGGGCGCGCGGCGGCGCTTCAATTCCCGCCAACTGCTCAACGCCCTGGCAGTACACCATCGCGTGGACGTGCGAACAGATGCCGCAAATGCGCTCCAGCAGATACATATTCTGGATCCAGTTGCGCCCTTCGGTCGCTTTTTCGATTCCCCGGTGCGCGTAGCCCAGGCGCACCGTCGCGCTGGTCACAACCTCGCCGTCAACGCCGAACTCGAAGTGCCCCGGCTCTTTCAGCGCCGGGTGCTGTGGGCCAATCGGGACGGTGAATTTTGAGCCAGCCTGTCCGTCAGCGCTCATTGTTCCTCCCTGTTCATCGGCGCGGCGCTTTCCAGATCAGCGTCCTTGCGCAGCGGATACACGCCAGCGGGCCAGTCATCCGGCAGAAACAGGCGGCTGGGGTCTGGCGTGCCCGCCACCGTCACGCCGAACATCTCGGCCAGCTCGCGCTCATAAACCGTCGCGATCGGCACAGCGCCGCACACGCTCGGCACAACGCCGCCCTCCCGCGGGATCAGTGTCCGCAGCGTAAGGATGTCAGCGCCCCGGCAGTAGTGATACAGCACCTCAAGCTGCCCGGAGGCCGAGCCGTCGTCCAGGCCGGTGATCGCGGTCAGGTAGCCCCAGCGCGCGCTGATCAGCGCCTGGGCCGCCTCGGCGGCGTGTTCCGGCGCAAGCTTCACGTTCAGGCGCCCGTCAGCGGGCGTGTCGTGGTCCAGCGCCCACACGCTCACGATCGCGAATGCCTGTTCCAGCTCAGCGTTCATGGCTGCTCAGCTTCCGGCTCAGCGCTGTTCAGCTTGCCCAACAGCTTGACCACACCGTCAATGATGGCCTCCGGCTTGGGCGGGCAGCCCGGCACGTACACATCCACCGGGATCACAGCGTCCACCTGCCCGACAACGTTGTAGCACCCCTGGAAAGCGCCGCCGGACAGCGCGCACGAGCCAACCGCGATCACGAATTTCGGGTGCGGCATCTGCTCGTAGACGCGCAGCAGGCGGTCGCGCGCCTGGCGCGTAACCGGCCCGGTGCAGATCAGCACGTCAGCGTGGCGCGGGCTGCCCTGCAATTTCACGCCGAACCGTTCGGCGTCGTAGCGCGGCGTCAGCGTCGCCAGAATCTCGATATCACAGCCGTTGCACGAGCCGCTGTTGAAATGGATGATCCAGGGGGAATTGATGCGCGCCCAGGCCTTCACCTGGTCCAGCGTGTCTTCCCACAGCTTATTAATATAGACGCTCACCTCGGAAACTCCTTCGCGGCCCTCAGCCGAGTATTAAAGCCACCAGCGCGGCCGCCAGCCCCAGCAAGTACACACCGGCAGAGGCAGACAGGTCGCTGCTGCCCAGCACCAGCACCCCCAGGTGAAGCACAGCGAAAAACAGGGCGATCACGAAAAACGGGCGGTAGCCCGGCGCGGACTGGCCCTCAGGCGCGGCCTCGCCGCTGGCGTAGGTCTCCGCCAGCGTGGCCGCCGTGCCGGCGGGCGTCCGGGACAGCCGCCTGCCGGCCGCCGACAGCAGCGACACCAGCCCCAGATAGATCACAAACGCCACCGGCGGCGCCAGCAGCAGTTCAGCACTCATCAGCAGCCATCCCCCTTACCTACCAAAGATCGCCGCTAGCTGCAGGCTGGCCGGCCCTGTCAGCGCCGTCAGAACGCCCGGCCACACCCCCACCAGCACAGTCGCGCCCGCCAGCACAGCCACCGGCACGCGCAGGGCCAGCGGCAGCGCCGCCGCGCCCGCCGCGGCTGGCCGTTCGGCGGCCGGGCGGAACAGCGCATTGACCACCGGCAGATAATAGGCCAGCGACAGCACGCTGTTGAGCGCGGCGAAAATCACCAGCGCGTCTGTCAGGCCCGAACGCACGTCCAGCCCGGCGGCGAAAATCTGCCATTTCGACATAAAACCGGCCAGCGGCGGCATCCCCGCCAGGCTCAGCAGCGCCAGCGTCAGCGCCAGCGCCACCAGGGGACAGCGGCGGCCCGCCCCCGCCAGGTTGTCAATCAGCAGCGGCACACGGTCGCCCCGCTGCGCCGAAAGCGCGTACACCAGCGCGCCCGCCGCCAGAAACGCCAGCCCCTTCATAATGCCGTGGTTGAGCAGATGCAGCAGCCCGCCCTCGATGCCCGCCGCCCGCCCGGCGTAAACGCCAATGCCCAGGCCCAGCAGGATAAAGCCGATCTGGCTGACGCTGGAATAGGCCAGCAGCCGTTTAACCTCGCGCTGGCGCAGCGCCAGCAGATTGCCGGCGAAGATGCTCAGCGCGCCGAGCGCCATCAGCGCCAGCCCCCAGGAAACAGCCTCGCCGTGCAGCGCCGCCAGCGCCCGCAGCATCGCGATCAGGCCGGCCTTGCCGACCACCGCCGCCAGCAGCGCGCTGACCGGCCCCGGCGAGCGCGTGTAGGTGTCCGGCAGCCACGTGTGCAGCGGGACCAGGCCCACCTTGATGCCGAAGGCAACCACGAACAGCGCCCCCGCCGCCAGCGCGGCCCCGGACTCCAGCGGCGCGGCGGCGATCCCGGCCAGGTCGAGCGTGCCGGTCTGCGCCAGCACCAGCGCGACGCCCAACAGCGCCAGCCCCGTGCCCGCCGCGCTCTGCGCCAGGTATTTCACCCCTGCCTCCAGCGAGGGGCCGTCGTCCCGGTAGAACATCACCAGCAGGTACGAGGCCGTGACAACCACCTCAAACCAAACCCACAGGTTAAACAGGTCGCCGGAACAGGCCACGCCAATCAGCGCGCCGACCAGCGCCGTCAGCAGCGCGTAGAATTTGTTCAGGCCGCCCTCGCGCTCAAGGTACGGCCCGGCAAAGATCGCAGCCATGAGGCCCGCCGCCAGCGCCAGCGCGGTGAACAGCAGGCCAAGCGCGTCCATCCGCAGCAGCACCGCGCCCAGCGTCATCTCAGCCGCGCCGCCCGGCGCGCCCAGCACCAACACAGCGAACAGCGCCGCCATCCCCGCCAGCGTGACCAGCGCGCCGGCGCGCGGCACCGCCGGGCGGTCTGGAAACGCTCGGCCGACCAGGTAAATCAGCGGCGTCGCGGCCAGCGGCAGCGCCACCAGCGCCAACAGAGCGTTGTTCATCCCGCTCCCCTTCCGATCAGGACAATCAGCAGCACCAGAATCAGGCCGCCGACGATGCCGGCCACATTCCAGTTAAGCTGGCCTGTCTGCGTGCGCGCCGCCGCGCGCCCCGCGCGCTGGACGCCGCGCGCCAGCCAGCCCTCAACGCCGCCGCTGACGCTGCGGTCAGCGCCCGCAAGCTGCGCGCCCAGGCGGTCGAATGTGCCGACCACATAGCGCCGGTAAAGCGCGTCAACGCCCCAGGCCGCCGCCAGCAGCGGGAATAACCGGCCCAGGCGGCGCACCAGCGGGTCCGGCTCAGCCGCCGCCGTATAATCGCGATACAGCGCGTAAGCCGCCGCCAGCGCCGCCAGCGCCAGCGCCGTCGCCGCCAGCGCGACAGGGAGCGCGAAGGCGCTGTGCTCTGTCGCGCCAATCGTGTGCGCCAGCCACCTGCCCAGCGCCTGGGAGCCTGGCAGGTTCAGCGCGCCGCCCGCCGCCGCCAGCAGCGCCAGCGCGACCAGCGGCCCTGTCATCACCGGCGGGTTTTCAGCGGCGTGTTCCGCCGCCGCGCTGCGCGGGCCGCCAAAGAACACGAGCAGCAGTTGGCGCCCCACATAGAACGCCGTCATGGCCGCCGCCGCCAGCAGCCCAATGAACGCCAGCGGGCTGTGGCTGGCAGCCGCTGTCAGAATCTCGTCCTTTGAGAAAAACCCGGCCAGCGGCGGCAGCCCGGCCAGCGCCAGCGCGCCGACCAGGAACGTCCAGAAGGTGACCGGCATCCGGCGGCGCAGACCGCCCATGCCGCGCATATCCTGTGGGTCGAACGGGCCGGTGTGGTTGCTGCGCGCGCGGTTGTGCGCCAGGCCGTGGATCACAGAGCCGGCCGCCAGGAACAGCAGCGCCTTGAAAAAGGCGTGCGTGGTCAGGTGGAACAGCGCCCCGGCATACGCGCCCAGCCCGGCGGCGGCCACCATAAAGCCGAGCTGGCTGATGGTCGAATAGGCCAGCACGCGCTTAATATCGAACTGCGCTGCCGCCGCGCTGCCCGCCAGCAGCGCCGTGACGACGCCCACCGCCACGGCCACATCCTGCGCGGCGGGGGCCAGCGCGAAAATCGGATGGGCACGGATCATCAGATAAACGCCCGCCGTGACCATCGTCGCCGCGTGGATGAGCGCGGAAACCGGCGTCGGGCCGGCCATCGCATCTGGCAGCCACACGAACAGCGGTATCTGCGCGCTCTTGCCGGTCACGCCCAGCAGCAGCAGCAGCGCGATCAGCGTCACCAGCGGCGCGCCCGGCGTGAACGCGGCCTCAGCCCCGGCGAACACGTCGGCAAAGCGCAGCCCGCCGGTCGTCCAGAACAGCAGCGTGATCGCCAGCAGCATGCCGAAGTCGCCCACGCGGTTGGCGATGAACGCCTTGCGCGCGGCGGTGCTGTTGCGCCAGCCGGCGCCGTCTGCTTTGTCGAACCAGAAGCCGATCAGCAGGAACGAACACAGCCCGACGCCCTCCCAGCCAGCGAACAGCATCAGGAAGCTGTTCGCCATCACCAGGGTCAGCATCGCGGCCAGGAACAGGTTCATGTAGACAAAGAAGCGCGTGAAGCGCGGGTCGCCGCGCATGTAGCCGACAGCGTAGATGTGGATCAGCGCGCCCACGCCGGACACCACCAGCGCCATCGTGACCGAGAGCGTGTCCACCTGGAACGCCCACGACACCTGCAGCGCCCCGACCGCGATCCAGTTCGCCAGCGTGACGGTCGCGCCTTCCGGCTGCGCTGTCAGCGCGGCCAGCAGCAGCGCCGCCACACCAAACGCCAGGGCGGCGGCGGCGCTGGCAATCACGCCGGCAGCCGGTTCGCGCAGGCGGCGCGCCAGCAGCAGGTTCAGTGTCAGCCCGGCCAGCGGCAGCAAAACAAGCAGGGGAGCCAATTCGAACAATCTGAACCTCCCTCCGCGCGTTTTCTAACCGCGCAGCGACGAAATCTCCTTAAGGTCAAGCGTGCCCAGCCGCCGCCGCACCTGGACGGCCAGGCCCAGCCCGATCACGGCCACGAGCGTGTCAACGACAATCACCGTCACAGCGATGCTCTGGCCCAGGTGCACCTGCCCGCTGACGCTGCCGGCGGCCACCAGCGCCAGCAGCGTGCCTTTAACCAGAATTTGCAGCGCAACCACCACCTTGATGAGGTTGCGCACGGCGAGCAGGCCGTAAATGCCAATGCCGACCAGAACCAGGGCGCCCGCGGCGACAACCTCTATCGGCCCGTAGTTCATGCCGGCTCCTCCTGCGGCGGCGCGGCCGCCGCGGCGCGCTCAGCGACCGGCTCGCTCACGGCGTCCGCTTTGGCCGCGGCGTGCCCGACAGCCGCCTCGTCAACAAGCAGGCCCAGCAGGCACAGCACGCCGGTAAAGATCAGCAGCACCTGCGCCAGAATGTCGGCGCTGCGGGCGTGCCAGAACACATCGGCGAACGAGGCGGCTTCAGCCTCCGCCGGCGCGGACACCGCCAGCGGAATCAGCAGCCACAGCAGCAGCGCCGCCGCCGCGCCCACCAGCACCAGCGCGACGCGGCGCGGCACAACCGGCCCGTCCGCTGTGGGTTCGTCGCCCGCCATCGTGATGGCGAACACCAGCAGCACCGTGACCAGCCCCGCGCCCACGCTCAGCTCAATGACCGCGACTTCGACCGCGCCCAGCAGGTACAGCGCCACCGACACCGCCGCGCTTGTGCCGGCCAGCCACAGCGCCGCCGGCAGCAGGCGCGCCATCCGCAGCGCCTGAACGGCGCAGGTGGCGGCGAGGATCACCAGCACCGCGTAGACCATAAAACAGCCTCCATCGCCGCCGAAACAGCGCCGCTGTTGTGAAATTCCTCTCATACTACAATTATAAGGTGAGCACACACATCTGAGAGCAAACAGTGTCGAATGACACCGGCCTCGTGTGATCTTTCTCCACTGATTCAGGTGGCGCTATTCTGGCGGGGAGATAATGCCCAGGCGCGTTTCGAGGACCTGCTCAACGCGGAAGTTATCAAGCTGGAGATACCACTGCGCGGCGGCCAGCAGGGCCTGCTGCGGTATCATGCCGACCAGCTCGCTGCGCGCCACGCCCACGCCGTAGCGCTGCGCCTCGCGCCGGATCAGCTCAACGGCCTGATGAATGGGCGTGGCCGAAACATCAGTGAGGTTCATGGACACCTGCGCCTGGCCCTGCACCAGCAGGCCCAGCGCGCGCACATGGCGCAGCCCGCCCGAAGAGTGTCGCACCGCGCGCGCGATCTTCCGCGCAACGCGGACATCGGCCGTCGTCAGGTACACGTTGAAGGCCACCAGCGGCCGGCGCGCGCCGACCGCCACCGCGCCCGCCGGCCCGATGCGCGCCGGGCCGAAATCGGGGGCGCGCGCCGGGTCGCTGACGATGGCGGTTTTTAACCCTTCGTACTCGCCCCGGCGCACATCCGGCAGCGACTGCCGCTCTGGCCGCTGCGCCGCCGCCTCATACAGATATACCGGCAGGCCCAGCCCCTCGCCGATGCGCTGGCCCAGCGCGCGCGCCAGCGCCGCGCAGTCCGCCAGCGTCGCGTCGCGCAGCGCCACCAGCGGCACGACATCGGCGGCGCCAATGCGCGGGTGCTGACCCCGGTGCTCGTCCATGTTGATCAGGGCGGCGGCGGCGGCCACGCCCTGATATGCCGCCTGCAGCACCGGCGCGGGCGCGCCCGCAAACGTGATCACCGACCGGTTATGGTCGGCGTCGCTGTGCCGGTTGAGCATCATCACGCCGGGCACGCCTGCAATCGCCGCGACGATGCTGTCCACAACTTCGGCGCGCCGCCCTTCAGAGAAGTTCGGCACACACTCAATCAACGGTTCCACGCCGCGCACCGCCGCCTCAATCGGGCTGTTCCTGCATCTCCAGGTAATCGGCAAGCACCGTATCCTCCGGCTGAATGCCGAGAATCGCCAGCATTTCCTGGATGCGATGCGCCTTGTTCTCCGCGTCCGTCGCCGACCAGGTGCGGCTCTTGATTTCGATAAACGTCCCTGGCAGCGCCGGCTGAAGCACCTTGTCCACGTTTACATAGAACAGCACGCCCTGGTAATGGATATGCCAACGGCGGCGGTCTTTTTGCAGCTCGCGCTCCGCTGCCGGCTGGAAGTACTCGCGGTAGAAGCGCAGGGGGCGGTCAGCGTCGGCGAAGAAACGGGAATGCGAGAGCAGCACCGAGGCGTCATACTCCCTCTCTTTTGTGGGCATGGTCAGCGTCAGGCGGGTGCGCACGGACTGCACGCTGCCGTTCGCGTCAATAAAATCGTCCTCGCGGTAGCGCACGCGCCCCCGTTTGGCGTCGTCGAACAAAAAGTACGTGTCATACTGGCGGTAATGGTGCGCTTTTAACACCTGCACGTCCGGGTGGCTGAGCAGCGCATCCACCAGCGCCGGGTCGCGCAGCACGGCCTTCGTCTGCACCTCAAAGCTCTCACTGCGCTCCAGGCCGCCGATCGCCAGCAGCTTGCGCAGGATGTCGGCCTCGTGCGCCGTCAGGAAGGTGTCAACCCGTTTGGCGTAGTCCGCCGCCTCAGCCAGCAGCGCTTTCTCGTCCAGCGTCAGCAGCAGCCGGTCGCGCATCAGCCACCGGCCGTTGCACATCACATGCGCCACATCCGTGCTCTTGCCGGCGTAGACGATCTCCGCGTAAACGGCCTCCGGGCTGCGCCGGAAGTGCGGCTGGTTGTGCACCGTGTTGGCGTCAACAACAATGATGTCCGCCAGCTTGCCTGCCTCTAAGCTGCCGGTCACGTCGCCCAGGAAGCAGGCCTTCGCGCCGTAGCGCGTCGCCATCAGCAGCGCCTGCCGCGCCGGCAGCGCGGTCGGGTCGTTGGCCGCCGTCTTGGCCAGCAGCGCCGCCAGGCGTATTTCCTCGAACATGTCCAGGTCGTTGTTGCTGGCCGGGCCGTCCGTGCCGATGCCCACCGTCAGCCCGTAATCGAGCATCTGCTTGACCGGCGCGATGCCGCTGGCCAGCTTGAGGTTGCTCGTCGGGTTGTGCGCGACCGTCGTCCCATGCGCGCGCAGCGTGTGCATCTCCGCCGTGTTGATGTGGACACAGTGTGCGGCCAGCACCTTAGCCTCCAGCAGCCCGACCGACTCAACCCAGGGCACAACTGTCATCTCGAACTGGGCGAGCTGGTCTTCGACTTCCTGCTGCGTCTCGGCGATGTGAATCAGCACCGGCACGTCGAACTCAATCGCCAGCTCAGCGGAACGGCGCAGCAGCTCCTCTGTGCTGGAGTAAGGGGCGTGGGGCGCGACCGCCGGCGTGATCAGGGGGTGGCCGCGCCAGTCCTCGATGAAGCGCCGGGCATACGCCAGGCTTTCGTCGTAGGAGTCCGCGTCCGGGGCCGGGAACTTGAGGATCGTCTGCCCCAGCACGCCGCGCAGGCCAGCGTCAGCGGTCGCCTGGGCGATATCGGCCTCAAAGTAGTACATGTCGGCAAACGTCGTGATGCCGCTGCGAATCTGCTCCGCGCACGCCAGCTTGGTCCCCAGGCGGCAGAACTCCGGGTTCACGAACTCGCGCTCAGTGGGCATCACATAGCCCATCAGCCACACATCCAGCCGCAGGTCATCGGCCAGGCCGCGCAGCAGCGTCATCGGCACGTGCGTGTGGGCGTTGATCAGCCCTGGCAGCACATAATGCTGGCTGCAATCCACCACCTCGGCCGCCTCATATTGTGCGGCAATCTCCGCTGCCGTGCCGACGGCGACAATTTTCGCCCCGCGCACGGCCACCGCGCCGTCGAACAGCAGGTCCATCTGCTCATTCATCGTCACGACGGTGCCGCCTGTCAGAATGATGTCAGCTCGTTCCACCGCTGCACCTCCTCGTTTCGGCTGTACGATTTGCACAATTATAGCTGCGTTGTAAACTTTGCGATATGACCGTGAAGGAGTCGCTATGCTGAATCGTGTGCGGCTAGGCGCACAGCACCTCCCCGCCCTTGAAGCGGTGTTAATCGGCATGTTCTTTGTGCAGGCCCTGCGCCTGTTGATCGGGCTGGTGTACAGCCGCATCGCCAGCGCCTCCCTGGTCAGCGCGCTGGACCCACAGGCCATTGACCACGCGCTGCCCGGCGTGGCTGACCCCGCCGTTGTTCAGGGCGAGCTGCTTTTTCTGGGGCTGGCGCTGCTGCTGCCGCTGCTGACGCTGGCCCTTGGGCGCGTGCGCTGGCTGTTTGTCGTCGCAGCGGTCATTACAGCGGTGGGGCGTCTGTGGCTGATCGGCGGGCCGGTCTCGCCGCTGACGGCGGCGGCGCTGACGGTGGGCGGCGGGCTGCTGTACACAGCGGTCATTATCCGCCAGCGCGCCCAGCTTCTGCCGGTGATGTTCATCGCCGCGTTCGGCGCGGACCAGGTTCTGCGCGCCGCCGGCAACACGCTCGACCCGTCGTGGTCAGCGGCATATTACACGCCGCAGCTCGCGCTCTCACTGGCTGCTGTGGCCATCAGCGTGTATAACGCGCTGCGCGCCGGCGGCGGCCCGGCGGCGGAGCGCGGCCTGCTCCCCCTGTGGAGCGCCGTCGGGCTGGGCGGGCTGCTGTTCCTTCAATTGGCGCTGCTGGCGCTGCCCAACGCTGTCGCCGGGCGCGCCGGCGTGGACTACACCGCATTTGTGCCGCTGGTGCTGGCGGCCACCCTGCTGCCGCTGGTTCCCTGGGTGCGGGCGCAGGCGCGCGGCTTCATCACCTCTTTCGACGGCAGCGTGCGCGGCTGGCTGTGGATGCTGCTGGCGGCGCTGCTGCTGGTCGTGGGACTGCGCGTGCGCGGCATCGTCGGCGGCGCGGCGCTCGTCGCGGCCCAGGTGGTGATATCGCTGCTGTGGTGGTGGCTGGTGCGCCCGCAGGCGGAACGCGAGCGCAATTTCACCGGGCTGTGGCTGGTGGGCGCGGCGCTGGTGCTGGCGCTGCTGGCCGCTGGCGATATCTACACCTATGAGTACGCTTTCGCGCGCGGCCTGGCCACCGGCATCCCGGCGCTCGATGCGGCCGTGTCGCCGCTGCTGCGCGGCTTCCGCGGCATGGGGCTGGCGCTGACGCTGCTGGCCGCTTTCCTGGCGGCCCTGCCGATGATCAACACGCGCCGCCGCGTCCCCTGGGCCGAGCGCCGCGCCGCGCTGTGGCAGTCGCTGCTGGCGGTGGCCGTCACCGCCGGCGCCAGCGTCGCGGCCGCTTATCTGGCCCGCCCGCCGCTGGTGAACGCCATGCGCGATGTCGAAAGCCTGCGCGTCGGCACCTACAACATTCACGCCGGCTTCAGCGAGTTCTTCGACTTTAACCTCGAAGCGATCGCCAGCACCATCAAGGCCAGCGGCGCGAACATCGTCCTGCTGCAGGAAGTCGAGGCGGGCCGCCTCACCAGCTTTGGCGTTGACCAGGCGCTGTGGCTGGCGCGCCGCCTGCAAATGGACCGGCGCTTCTACGCCACCAACGAGGGTCTTCAGGGCCTGGCCACACTGTCGCAGGTCCCCATCGTCTTTGATGAGGGCCGCGCGCTGGCCAGCAGCAGCCTGCAAACCGGCGCGCAGCGCGTCCAGGTGCAGCCCGATGCCGGCGTGATCACGTTCTATAACACCTGGCTGGGGCTTCTGATGGAACAGCCGGAAGGCATCGTCGAACAGGAACAGGACCAGCAGCGCCAGCTTGACCAGATGCTCGCCATCATTACCACCGACCACCCGGACGGCAACCTGGGGCGCATGGTCGTCGGCGGAACGTTCAACAACACGCCGGCGTCGCCCCTGGCCGACCGGATGCGCGCCGCCGGCTTTGTGGACCCGTTCGCCGGCCTGCCGCTTGAGCTGTCCGCGACGCTCTGGCGCACCGGCATCCACGCCCGCATTGACTTTCTGTGGGTTCGCCCACCGCTGCTGGCAACCAGCGCGGGCGTCATGGACACTTACCCGTCCGACCACCGGATGGTCGTCACCGAGCTACAGATCACCCGCCGGTAACAGGCTGCTCGACGGCTGGCGCCGCGCCGGCGTCAATCTGGCGCAGCACAGCGCGCGCGGCGGCCTGGGCCGCCGCCTGTTTGCTCTTGCCCGTGCCGCGCCCGGCCGCCTGTTCGCCGATCAGCACCTCAACCGTGAAGGCCCGGTCATGGTCTGGCCCGGCGGACGCAACAACGCGGTAGACCGGCGTCACATTGTGGAGCGCCTGGCTCCACTCCTGCAGGGCGCTGCGCGCGTCAAGGTGCAGGCCCTCCGCCAGAATATCATCGGCGCGGGGCATCAGCAGGGGCAGCACAAAACCCTCCACCGCCGCCAGCCCCTGGTCCAGATACAGCGCGCCCAGCAGCGCCTCAAACGCATCGCACAGGATGGAGCGCCGCCGCCGCCCGCCGCTGCCGTCCTCGCCCTTGCCCATGCGCAGCGCCTCGCCGATGCGGCAGGTGTTCGCCAGCTCGGCCAGCGTCTCCGTGCGCACCAGCGCGGCCCGCAGGCGGGTCAGGTCGCCCTCCGGCAGGTCAGGGTAGCGCTCGAAAATCATGTTCGTAATGACGAAATCAAGAATCGAATCGCCCAGAAACTCCAGGCGTTCGTTGTCGGGCAGCGCGGCATCCGGCTGCTCGTTGACAAACGAACGGTGCGTCAGGGCCTGCGCCAGCAGGTCAGGCCGCCGGAAACGCAGCCCGATCTGCCGCTGAAACTCGGCCGGGTTCATCACCTGAACGCCGAAATAATCAGTGACACGTTGTGCCCCCCGAAGCCGAACGAGTTCGACATGATGTGCTGCATGGCCAGCGGGCGCGCCGTGTTCGGGATGTAATCCAGGTCACAGGCCGGGTCCGGCTCAGACAGATTGGTCGTGGGCGGCGCAACCTGGTCGCGCAGCGCCAGCACCGCGAACGCGGCCTCCATCGCGGCGGTCGCGCCCATGCAGTGTCCGGTCATGCTCTTGGTCGAACTCATCGGCACGTTGTAGGCGTGTTCGCCAAAGACACGTTTGACCGCCGCCGTCTCCATCGGGTCGTTGAGGTCGGTTGCCGTGCCGTGCGCGTTAATGTAGTGAATGTCCTCCGGGCGCAAACGCGCGTTATCCAGCGCCAGGCGCAGGGCTTTGCTGGCCCCCAGGCCCTCTGGGTGCGGCGCCGTGAGGTGAAAAGCGTCCGATGTCGTGCCGTAGCCCACGATCTCCGCCAGAATGCTGGCCCCGCGCGCGCGGGCGTGTTCCAGCTCCTCCAGCACCAGCACCCCGGCTCCCTCGCCAAACACCAGGCCAGCGCGGTTTTTGTCGAACGGGCGCGAGGCACGCTCCGGGTCATCGTTCAGGCGCGAGACCGCGCCCACCCGGTCGAACGCCGCCACCCCCATCGGGAAGATCGGCGCTTCGCCGGCGCCGGCCAGCACCTGGTCAACGCGCCCCATGCGAATCAGGTCGAAGGCGTGGCCGATGCAGTCAGCGCCGGTCGCGCAGGCCGACACCGGCACATGCGACGGGCCGGTTGCGCCGGTCTCAATGCTCACGATGTCGCTGCCGCCGTTGACCATCAGCATGGGGATGCCGAACGGCGTGATGCGGCGGATGTCGCCGGTTTCAAACAGCGTGCGCGCCTCCGAGTAATAGCTCGACACGCCGCCTACCGCCGACCCGACAATCACCGCGCTGCGCTCCGGCTGGCGTTCATCCACCGCGAAACCGGCCTGGGCGACAGCTTCCTGCGCCGCTTTGACAATAAACTGCTGGTAGCGGTCGCGCCGGCGCGCGTCCCTGGCCGACATATGCGCCGTCGGGTCCCAGCCCTTTACTTCCGCGGCGATGCGCACGTTGTAGCCGTCGGTCGCGTACAGCGTGATCGGGCCAATGCCGCTGCGCCCGGCTTTGATGGCCTCCCAGGTCTCGTGAACGCTGTGTCCCAACGGCGACACGATCCCCAGGCCAGTCACAACAACCCGTTTCATAGCAGCGAACTCCTCCGCGCAAAGCCTGTCCCGGTCAATCAACCCTGCCGGTCACCGGCGGTGGGCAGGTAATGCCCTTCGACCCACACCTCACCCGCCGGGCCGATCTCCTTCTTCCACACCGGCACAATCTCTTTGAGCCGGTCAATGCCGTAGCGGGCGGCCTCGAAACACCCTTCGTTGCGGTGGCCGGACGAGCAGGCGATCACGATCGTGTTCTGCCCGACCTCCAACTGCCCCACCCGCTGCACGATGGCGATGCCCTGCACCAGCGGCCAGCGCTCGCGGATCTCGGCGGCCACCTGTTTCATCTTCGCCACCGCCATCGGCGCGTAAGCCTCGTACTCCAGGCGCTCGGTGTGCGCCGGCGCGCCGTCGCGCGCTGTCCGCCCGCGCACCACGCCGCTGAACACGCAGACCGCCCCGGTGGCCGGCACCGTGACGGACGCGATCAGGGCGTCGTGGTCAACAGGTTCGGGCGCGAGCTGGAATATCTCTGGCTGCGCGTCCTCGCCGCCGCTGACAGGCGGGAAAAACGCCACTGAGTCGCCGGGCCGCACAGGGTCGTCGGCGAAGGCGAATTCCTCGTTCACCGCCGCCACCGCCGCCTCAAGCTGCGGCGCGACGCCCGGCATCTGCGCCGCCAGCGCCCGGCGCACGTCGGCCACCGTCGCCACCTCGCCCGGCAGCGTGAGCGACAGGCGCGCCCTGCCCGCGGCGTCCTTGAGCGTGGCGAACAGCAGTATTTTTACTTCGATCATCTCAGGTTTCACTCCGCCGTATAATCACCGTGAACGCCGCCGCGCTTGGCCAACAGCCGAATATCGCTCAGGCGCATCCCGCGGTCAACCGCCTTCGCCATATCGTAAACGGTCAGCGCGGCGACGCTGACCGCCGTCAGCGCCTCCATCTCGACGCCGGTTCTGCCCAGCGTGCGCGCCGTCGCCGTGATGCGAATCGCGCTGGCATCAGGGTCAGGCGTCAGGTCCAGGTCAATGTGCGTCAGCGCCAGCGGGTGGCACAGCGGGATCAGCTCAGCGGTGCGCTTGGCCGCCATAATCCCCGCAATCCGCGCGGTCGCCAGCACGTCGCCCTTCTTCATCGTCCCCTCGCGGATCAGCCGCAGCGTTTCCGCCTGCATATACACTGTTCCCGCCGCCACCGCCTCGCGCAGGCTGTCAGGCTTGTCGCCCACATCCACCATCCGCGCCGTGCCCTGCTCATCCAGATGCGTCAACCGTTTCATTTTTCGCCCACCTTTGTCCGCACGCATTATAGCGCACACAGGGGCAGTTTAAGCAGGCTTGTATTGCTTTTGGCGCTTGTGTATACTGACCGCGGCGAACAATACCCCCCACACACAAACACGGGAGCACAGCGTTTGAGCATCTTCAGCAAGGGCCTCTCCAGGACTCGCCAATCGTTCTTCGGGCGCATCTCGCAGATGCTGGGCAGCACCGAGATTGATGAGGACACCTGGGACGACATCGAGGCGATCCTGATTCAGGCCGATATGGGGGTGGAAACAACCGCTAAAGTCCTCAGCAAGCTGAAAACGCGCACCGCGCGCGAAGGCATCACGCGCACCGACCAGTTGCAAAAGGCGCTGCGCGAAACGCTGACCGACCTGCTCAAGCCGCCGCCGCCCATGAACATCAGCGGCAGGCCGCTGTCAATCATCCTGGTCGTCGGCGTGAACGGCTCTGGCAAAACCACATCCATCGCCAAGCTGGCCAACCGCCTCAACCGCGCCGGGCGCAAGGTGATGCTGGCCGCCGGCGACACGTTCCGCGCGGCAGCGATCGAGCAGCTTCAGATGTGGGGCGAGCGCATCAACGTGCCGGTCATCGCCGGCAAGCCTGGCTCTGACCCGGCGGCGCTGATCTATGACGCCACCTCGTCGGCCCACGCGCGCGGGAGGGACATTCTGATTGTTGACACCGCCGGGCGGCTGCACACCAACTACAACCTGATGGAAGAACTGGCGAAGATGCGCGCCGTTTCCGGGCGCGTCGTGCCAGACGCGCCGCACGAAGTCCTGCTGGTGCTGGACGGCACAACCGGCCAGAACGCCCTGCAGCAGGCGCTGAAATTTCGCGAGATCGTCAATATCACCGGCGTCATCATCACCAAGCTCGACAGCACCGCCAAGGGCGGCATGGTGTTCTCTGTGTTTAACGACCTCAACCTGCCGGTCCACTACGTCGGGTTGGGCGAGGGCATCAACGACCTGGTGCTGTTCGACCCGGAAAACTTCGTGCGCAGCCTGTTCGACGAAAATTAACGCGGGCAGAAAAGCAGGGCAGAAACAACGTGGACGATTTAATCAGCCTGCTGAACGACCTCAAAAGCCAGATCGAAGGCCTGATGGAGCGCCTGCGCATCGCGGACAAAGCCGTGCGCATTGGCGAGATTGAAGCGCAGTCCGGCGAAAACGGCTTCTGGGACAACCCCGAAAAAGCCCAGAAACTTATGCAGGAAATGGCCGGTCTCAAGGCCGAGGTGGACCGCTGGAGCGGCGTCATCAGCCGCATCAAGGACGCCCTTGAGCTGGCCGAGCTGGACGACCCCGACCTGCTCGACGACCTGACGAAGGAAGCCGACACGCTGAGCGCGCTGGTCGAGCGGCTGTCGTTTCAGACCATGCTGTCTGGCCCTCACGACGCCGACAACGCCATCCTCGCCATTCACGCTGGCGCCGGCGGCACCGACTCGCAGGACTGGGCGCAGATGCTGGAGCGCATGTACCTGCGCTGGGCCGAAGAAAACGGCTGCAAAGTTGAAATCATCGAGCGCAGCGAGGGCGAAGAAGCCGGCATCAAGAGCGTGACGGCCAGCATTCGCGGCGATTACGCCTACGGCTATCTGCAAAGCGAGCGCGGCGTTCACCGGCTGGTGCGCCTCAGCCCGTTTGACTCGGCCAACCGCCGCCACACGTCGTTTGTGAAAGTGGAGGTGTGGCCGGACATCCAGGGCAGCATTGACATTGACATCAACGAGCGCGATCTGCGCATCGATACGTACCGCGCGGGCGGGGCCGGCGGCCAGCACATCCAGAAAAACGACACCGCCGTGCGCATCACCCACATCCCGACCGGCGTCGTCGTTCAGTGTCAGAACCAGCGCAGCCAGATGCAGAACCGCGAACGCGCCATGCAGATCCTCAAAGCCCGCCTGTTCGAGATGGAACGCCTCAAAAAAGAAGCGGAGCTTTCGGAGCTGAAGGGCGAAAATGTGGACGCCGGTTGGGGCAACCAGATCCGATCCTACGTGCTGCACCCCTATCAGATGGTCAAGGATCACCGCACCGACCACGAAACGGGCAACACCGGCGCGGTCCTCGACGGGCGGCTGACGGACTTCATGGAAGCGTATCTGCGCGCCAGGGTGCACGGCGCCAACCCCGCCGGCGCCGCAGAGTAAGCGCCGGGCCGGCCACATCCGCTGTATTTCTGCCGCGAAGGACTCATCTGATGGCCCGAAAACTCATCGCCGGCACCGGCTGGAAAATGAACAAAACCGCCGCCGAGGCGCGCCAGTATGTCGCGACGCTGCTGCCGCTGCTGGACGCCGCCGCGCTTGAGCAGGTCGAGGTGTTTGTGCTGCCCCCGTTCACGTCGCTGGCGGCGGTCGAACCGCTGCTGGCCGGCACGCCCGTCGGCTTCGGCGGCCAGAATATGCACTGGGACAGCGCCGGGGCCTGGACTGGCGAAATATCCGCGCCGATGCTGGCCGAGGCCGGCTGTCGCTATGTGGAGCTGGGGCACTCAGAGCGCCGCTACCACTTCAACGAGACGGACGAATACGTCAACCGCAAAGTGCTGGCGGCACTGGCGCACAACCTGCTGCCGATCATCTGCATCGGCGAGACGGCGGACGAGAAAAACGCCGGGCAGGCCGAGCCGGTCCTGCGCCAGCAGGTCATGACGGCTCTGCGCGGCGTGCCGGCGGCGCGCATCCCTGAGGCGCTGCTGGCCTACGAGCCGCGCTGGGCAATCGGCCAGGCGGACGCCGCCGAACCCGCCTACATCCAGCAGATCCACGCCTTCATCCGCGCCGAACTCGAATCGTCCTGCGGCGCGAACGCGGCGGCGCAGACGCGCGTGATCTACGGCGGCAGCGTGAACCAGGACAACGGCCCGGACATTATCGCGCTGCCGGATGTGGATGGGCTGTTCATCGGGCGGGCGGCGCTGGACGCGCGAGATTTCGCTGTTATGGTTACAATGGTGGCCGACGCGGCCGCCAGAAAAAAGAGCTGAAAGGACAGCAGCTATGCGTATCGCGATCGGTTGTGACGACGCAGGCGAACCCCTGCTGCGTGAAGTTGAGAAATTCCTCAAACAGCACCCCGGCATCGAGGTGGTGGATTTCAGCGCGCCCACCAGCGACCACACCGAGTATTACCCGGACGTGGCCGAGCGCGTGGCCGTCGCGGTCGCTGATCAGGGCTTCGAGCGCGGCATTCTGGTGTGCGGCACAGGCATCGGCATGGCCATCACGGCCAACAAAGTGCCCGGCATCCGCGCGGCGCTGGCGCACGACACTTACTCGGCCGAGCGCGCCCGCAAGAGCAACAACGCGCAGGTGCTCACGATGGGGTCGCGCGTGATCGGCACCGAGCTGGGCAAGGCCATCGTGGACATCTGGCTGAGGTCGGAGTTTGACGAGCAGAGCAGTTCTGCCCCGAAAGTGCAGCGCATGATTGACATTGACCACAAATACCTGCACAAAACAGAGGACGAAACGGGCTGATCCACGCGCATGGACGCCTATCAGCGCGCTTTCGCCTGCGCCGAACAGGTCGCCGGCAGGGATTACCTGCTGGCGACGTATTATCTCGAAATGGAACCCGGCGGCGACGCCCTCAGGAAAGCGGCTTCGCTGGCAGTCGGCCAGAGCCTGGGCACCTGGACCGACGTTCCCGGCCTGACCGATGAGATGCGCGCCAGCTATCTGGGGCGTGTCGCGGCGGTTTTCGACGTGCCGCCGGTAGAACTGCGCTTCAACCTGCCGCAGGACAAGCGCCGGCTCATCGTGCAGATCGCCTTCCCCGAAATCAATTTCGGGGATGCGTTTCCCATGATGCTCACCGCGCTGCTGGGCAACGATGTCTCAACCTCGGCGCAGACGAAGCTGCTGGACCTGCACTTTTCGCCCGCGCTGGCCGCCAGCTTCGGCGGCCCGCGCTTCGGCATCGCCGGCCTCCGCGAGCGCCTGGGTGTGCCGGATCGCCCGCTGATCCTCAACATCATCAAGCCCAACACCGGCTTCACGCCGCAAACCGGGGCGCAGTTCTTCGCCGAAGCCGCGCGCGGCGGCGCCGACATCATCAAGGACGATGAGCTGTTGGGCAGCCCGGCCTTCAACCGCGCCTGGGAGCGCGCCCACGCCTACAGCGCCGCCGCGCGGCAGGTTTATGAGGAAACCGGCCACCGCGCGCTGGTCTGTATCAACATCACCGACCGCCCCGATCGCATCCTCGAAAATGGCCGGCGCGCCGTGGCAGCCGGCGCCGACATGGTGATGGTCAACGCGGTCAGCAGCGGGCTGGGAATGGTGCAGGCGGTCGCCAGCGACCCGGCGATCAGCGTGCCCGTTCTCACGCACTACGCCGGCGCGGCGGCGCTAACCGAAGGCGCGTCCTCAGGCATAGCGTCCCCGCTGCTGCTGGGCAAACTGATGCGCCTGTGCGGTTCCGACGCGACATCGTTTAATTCGCCGTACAGCGTTTATCCGCTGCTGCGCGAAAATTACGTGCGCACCGCGCAGCTTCTCACGCTTCCGCTGTACGACATCAAGCCGTCGCTGCCGACGCCCGGCGGCGGCATCCACCCGGCGGCGGCGGTGCAGATCATCCAGGACCTGGGCAGCGACGTGCTGTTCGCCGTCGGCGGCGCGATCCAGGGCCACCCGGACGGGGCCACCGCCGGCGCAAAAGCGATGCGACAGGCGGTTGACGCGGCGATGGCGGGCGTGCCGCTGGCCGAAGCGGCGCGCCAGTTCGCCGAGCTTGCTAAAGCTGTCGAGCGCTGGGGCGCGGCGGTCCACTGACGCGGCGGTCAGGCGCGCACGCCCGCCATCATCAGCCCCAGGTGTTCCACATCGGCGTCATCGCGCGCCACCACGCCGACAATCTCGCCCTCATACAGCACTGCGATGCGGTCAGACAGCGCCATAATCTCGTCAAGGTCCTCAGAGATCAGCAGAATGGCGACCTGCGACCGGCGCTGCTCCAGCAGCACACGGTGGATATACTCCATCGCGCCGATGTCCACGCCGCGCGTTGGCTGCGCCGCCACCAGCACGCGCGGGCTGCGCGACAGCTCGCGCGCCAGAATCAGCTTTTGCAGATTGCCGCCGGAGAGGTTCTTAGCGCGGGTGTCGTGGCTGGGCGTCTTGATGTTAAACCGCGCGATCAAAGCGTTTGCGTGGCGCGCAACAGCGGCAAAGTCGAAGAAGGGGCCGCGCAGGAACGCCGCGTCAGCGTGGTTTTGCAGCACCAGGTTTTCGGCCACAGTAAACTCGCCGATCGACCCGTGCCGGTTGCGCTCCTCCGGCACGAATGACAGCCCGGCTTTCAGGCGCTGCATGACCGGCAGCTTCAGAATCGGGACGTTGTCCAGGCACACCTCGCCGCTTTGCGCCGGCCGCAGCCCGGCGATCACCTCCGCCAGCTCACGCTGGCCGTTGCCGGAAACGCCGGCTACCCCCAGCACCTCGCCAGCGCGCACGTCCAGCGTCACGCCGCGCAGCGCCGGCAGCTCCTGGTCGTTGCGCGCGTGCAGGTCGCGGATGGACAGCCGCACGCCGCCGGTCTCGACCGCCGACCGCTCAGGCTGAAACTGCACATCGCGCCCGACCATCATCCGCGCCAGGGTGCGCCGGTCAACGCCGTCGTTGGGGATCGTGTCCACCACGCGCCCGTCGCGCATCACTGTGATGCGGTCGCTGAGGTCCTGCACCTCGTACAGCTTGTGCGAGATAAAGATCAGCGCGTGCCCCTGCTGGCGCATCTGCCGCAGCGTGGCGAACAGCTCGTTCGCCTCCTGGGGCGTGAGCACGGCCGTCGGCTCGTCAAGAATGATGAGCGCGCCGCCCCGGTACAGCGCCTTAACGATCTCCACGCGCTGCTGCTCCCCCACGGAAAGCTGCCACACGTAAGCGTCCGGGTTCACCTTGAGGCCGTAAGCCTTCGACAGCTCGACCAGGCGCCGGCGCACGTGGGCCAGGTCAAGCAGCGGCCCCCGGTTGGATTTCACCCCCAGCGCCACATTTTCGGCCACGGTCAGGGTGGGCACCAGCATAAAGTGCTGGTGAATCATACCGATGCCCTGGGCGAGCGCGGCGGCGGGCGAGTGAAAGCTCACGGGCTGGCCGTTCAGCCGTATCTCGCCGGAGTCTGGCTGGTACAGGCCGTAGAGGATTTTCACCAGCGTGCTTTTGCCAGCGCCGTTTTCGCCCAGCAGCGCGTGAACCTCGCCGGCGCGCACGTCAAAGCTGACGCGGTCGTTGGCGAGCACGCCGGGAAACTGCTTGCTGATTTCAACAAGCTCGGCGTGATCAATGCGCGTGTGGCCCGAAGGCAGCAGATTAGTTGGCATCGTCGCTTTCTACGCACTATGCGCCAGGGGCCTGCGCCGGTCAGACGCAGGCCCCATCCAGAAGACTAACAGGGTGTGCTCAGCTACTCCGGCAGCTCGCGCGCGACAACGATCTCGCCGCTCAGGATGCCCTCGGCGGCGTTGCCAGCCGCCACCAGCACCTCAGACGTGATGCCGACCGAGCCGAATTTGAACGTCAGGCCGTCGTTCGCCAGCGTCAGGTTGTAGGCAATGCCGCCCATCACGCCGTTCGCGCGCTGCGCCAGCATGTCCTCGATCACCGGCACCCAGTCGAACACCTGGGAAGCAACCACCGTCTCCGGCCACTGTGCGCTCTGGTCGCTCTGCGTGCCGAACCAGTAGCCGCCCGCCGCCTGGATAGCCTCGATCGCGCCGACCACCTGCTGCGCTGAGCCAGTCAGCACATCCGCGCCCGCCGCAATCTGCGTCCTGGCCGTTTCCGCCGCCGCCGCTGTGTCGCCAAAGCCGCCGGTGTAAGCGACCAGCACGGTTGCGCCGGGGTTGGACGCGGCAACGCCCTGCCGGAAACCGTTGATGTAAAGCAGCGCGTCGCCGGCCGGGACCGGCCCGACCACGCCGACTACGTTGCTGCTGGTCATCAGGCCGGCCATCACGCCGTTGACATAGCCGCCCTGCTCCGCCGAGGCCTCGTAAGCAAAGACGTTCGTCAGGCCGCGGTCAGCGCCGGTGTCGGTGGCCGTGCCCCAGGCAAACGAGGTTTCCGGGTAGTCCGGGGCCAGGTCAAACAGCGACGTGCCGTACTGCGTGCCGTGCGCGAAAACCAGGTCATAGCCATCTTCAGCGTAATCGCGCAGCGCCTGGGCCGCCGCATCCACCTGGAACATGCCCTCGGTGAACGCGATCTCCATCGCGCTTTCACCGCCCAGCCGGGCCTGCACCTGAAGCAGCGCGCTGTAGATGGACTGGCTCCACGACAGGTCGGTGGTGCTGCTGGGCATAACAACCGCCACCCGCACCATGTCATCCTGCGCCGCCGTCAGGCCGCCAAAGGCCAGCAGCGCGAACAGCGCGGCCAGCAGTAGAACAGAAACACCTTTTGTTCGCATCTTGGACCCCTCCTCATGAACTAATCTACTGTGCCCATAAGCGCGCCGCGCCGACATCCAGCGGGGCGCGCGCTGCACCAACGCTCAGTTCTCGCCGCGCTCAAACGGCTTGGTCAGGGCCGCCGGCTCGTTATTCTGCCGCTGCCGCGCAAAGACCAGCACCACAATCGTCATCACATACGGGATCATAATGAGCAGGTTGGACGGAATGGGCGCGCCGGCGACGCGCACATCGAGAATCTGCACCCAGATCTGCAGGTTGTTGGCCACGCTGAACAGCAGCGCGCCCGCCATCACCCGCCAGGGCGACCAGCCGCCAAAATACACCAGCGCGACAGCGATAAACCCGCGCCCTTCGGTCATGTTCTCCTGGAAGATCGGCGTGAGCGCAATCGAAAGCGACGCGCCGGCCACCCCCGCCAGGATGCCGCCCAGGATGACGGTCTGGTAGCGCACGCGCACCACGTTCACGCCCATCGCGTCCGCCGCCTTCGGGTTCTGGCCCACCGCGCGCACTTTCAGCCCCCAGCCGGTGCGGTTGAGCACCCAGACGGAGACAGGCACGAGCAGGAACGCGCCGTAGACCAGCACGTTCTGGCTAAAGAAGATCTTCCCCACAACCGGCAGGCTGCTCAAACCGGGGATGTTGACGTTGCCAAAACCCTGCACCGTAATCACGCCGTTGGCCAGCAGCTTGAACAACACGGTGGACAGGCCCAGCCCCAGCAGCGTGATGCCAATGCCGCTGATGCCCTGCTCAGCCTTAAATGTCACATTAATCACCGCCGTCAGCACGCCCATCAGCGCCCCGACGAGCGCCGCCACCAGCAGCCCGGCCACCGGCCCTGCGGCCAGCCCCTTGTCGGACACCGTGTAGATGGCGGTGAAGGCCCCCATCAGCATGATGCCCTCAACGCCCAGGTTGAGCACGCCGGAGCGCTGCGCGAACAACTCGCCCAGCGCCGCGTACAGATAAGGCGTCGCCATCGCCAGCGTCAGCGCCGAGGCCGCCAACAGAATATCGCCCAGTGTCATATTGTTAATCACGGTGGCTTCCCACAATCACAGCCTGATCCAGCGGCGGCTGCTCGGCCTGGCCAACAGCGGCGACATGCTGCGCCGCGCGCCGCGCCGCCCGCCGCCGCACCCAGACATCGCTGCTCACCACGAACAGAACGACAAGGCCCTGCAGAACGGTCATCGTCGCCGAAGGCACTTGCAGCGTGCGCTGCATACGCTCAGCCCCGGTCAGCAGCGCGCCAAACAGAAACGCCGACGGGATCGCCCCAACCGGGTGCAGCCGTCCGAACAGCGCCACCACGATGCCGCTGAAGCCCAGGCCAACACCGAACCCCTCGACCATCCGGTGCGTCAGGCCAGTGACCTCAACCGCCCCGGCCAGCCCGGCCAGCGCGCCGCTTAAGGCCAGCGAGAGCGTCAGATAAAACGGCACGGAAATGCCGGCATAGCGCGAAGCGTGGCGGCTGAAGCCAACCGCGCGGATGCGATAGCCGATGGGCGTGCGCCACAGCAGCAGGTAAACCAGGATGGCCACGGCCAGCGCCACAAAAATGCCCGTGTGCAGGCGCGACGGCGGCAGCAGGCGGCCCAGCCAGGTCGCCTCTGGCAGCGGGGCCGACTGCGGAATCCGTGTCCCCAGCTCAATTTCGCGCGGGTCAATCATCGGGCCGCTGAGCAGGAAAATAAGAAGCTGCACAGCGATCTCGTTCATCATCACCGTCGAGAGAATCTCGTTGACAGCGAAGCGCGCTTTCAAAAAGCCGGGGATAACGCCCCAGAGCAGGCCGCCCGCCATGCCGGCCACCAGCACCACAAGCGGCCCCAGCACCGGCGAGGCGCTGTCGCCCAGCGCCACAGCCACCGCGGTTGCGCTGATCGCGCCGACGAAAAGCTGCCCCTCTGCGCCAATGTTGATCACGCCGCCGCGAAAAGCGATGCAGATGCCGACCGCCACCAGCAGCAGCGGTATAGCGCGGCTGATTGTGTTCAGGATGCGAGTGTCGCTGCCGAACGCGCCGTCCAGCATCGAGATGTACGCTTCAACCGGATTCTTGCCAAGAACCAGCAGCAGCACCGCGCCCAGCGCCAACGCCAGCAGCACTGCGATCACCGGCGCCAGCGCGGCAACTGGGTCCCCCCCTGGCCAGCCTTTACCTGTTTTCATATAATCTTGTCGCAAGCAGTCCTGTCGCAAAAAATATTAGATCGTTTTACAGCCATAAATCATATCGAATCCCGCCCTGTTTACCAATAGGCGCGCGCCAGAAAAGGGCGGCCGCGCCGCTGGCGGTCACAGGTTAGCCTCCTGGCGAAGCATATCCTCCCAGGTCTCGCGGCGGCGCGCGATATGCCAGGTGCGCCCATCCTCGTTGACAACCACCTCCGGCGGGCGCGGGCGGGCGTTGTAGTTGCTGGCCATCACCATCCCATATGCGCCCGCTGTCAGGATGGCCAGCGGTTCGCCCGGCGACAGATCGGGCAGCAGCGCGTCGTGGCTCAGAATGTCGGCCGTCTCGCACACCGGCCCGACCACATTCGCCGGCCTGAGCGGCGCATCGTCGCCCGGACGCTGCACCGGCACAATCGCGTGATACGCCTGGTACAGCGCCGGGCGGATCAGTTCGGCCATGCTGGCATCGGTGATGTAGAACGTCTGCCCGCCCTGCCGTTTGACATAAATCACATTCGCCGCCAGCATGCCAGCGTCGGCAATGATGGCGCGGCCCGGCTCCAGCAGCACCTGGTAGCTGCTGAGCAGCGGCGTCAGCGCGGCGGCAAAGTCAGCAAAGTCAGGCACGGTTTCCTCAGGCTCATAAGCGACCGGCAGCCCGCCGCCAATATTGACGGTCCTGATCGCCGGGTAAGGCGCGATCAGCTCCAGCGCCAGCGCGGTCGCCTTTTTGGTCGCCTCGGTGTCGTGAAGCTGGCTTCCGATGTGGATGTGAATGCCGGCAAAGCGCAGGTGCGGGTAGGCTGACTGGTTCGCCAGCAGGTCGCGCACAGTGTCCTGCGGCAGGCCGAACTTGGCCCCGCCGTGGCCTGTGGCAATGTAAGGGTGCGTGCTGGCGGCGATATCCGGGTTAAAGCGCAGCGCGACACGCGCCGGGGCAAGCTGCATGTGGCGCGCAATGTCGTTGATCAGCCCGCACTCGCCCACGTTCTCAATATTAAACCAGCCAATATCCTGTTCCAGCGCATAGGCCACCTCGCGCGGCGTCTTGCCCACGCCGGCAAACACGATTTCCTGCGGGTCGGCCCCGGCCATCAAGGCCCGGTGAATTTCCCCCGCGCTGACCGCGTCAATCCCGGCCCCCGCGCGAATCAGCCCCTTCAGCAGCGTCAGGTTGCCGTTCGCCTTGACGCTGTAATGAATGTGCGGGTTCAGGCCCGCGAACGCGGCGCGGATGCGCTTGAAGTTGTCCACCGCCCGCCGCATACTGTAGATATAGACCGGCGTCCCCACCTGCGCGACAATCTCGCCGACAGACACGTGGTCACAATACAGCATCTTGTTCTGGTAATGGAACGAGCTGGTCAGCATCAAGTGGACAGGGGCCTTTCTGGGTACGCAAGGCTGTTTGACCTGCCTTGATTGTATCCCGCCCGGCCGACAACGCGAATCAAAAGCGCGCCTGGCTGCAAGCGCGCCGTTGGTGTTCAGGGAACCCCGCCATGCCGTGTGTCGCGATGTTTTGAACCTGCTTTCGCAGGTTGGGCGACGTGCCGCTGGCGTGGCCTTGGCTCTGGCCTATCGCCTCTCCAGCGAACTCTGAAGCCCGTCATAAGGGTGTTGGCTCAAAACTAAATGCGCCATCACAAGCACGGCAGGTTAGAGATTTTATACCAGAGGCCCGCCGGAGTGTAAAGGGCCTTTCTTTTTTCGCCTCGTGCCAACCTGCTATAATCCCCCGGCAGCGCACAGCGCGCATCAGAAAGGAAGGCAAGCGTGGACAACAAGCTGTTTCGGGCAGGCCTGGCCGAAATGATCGGCACATTTACGCTGGTCTTTGTCGGCGTGCTGGCTGTCATGGTGACGGGCGACCCCGCCAACAACGCCAATGTGTTAATTCCGGCCTTCGGCCACGGCCTGGCGCTGGTGGGGCTGGTTTATGTGTTCGGGCACATTTCGGGCGCGCACATCAACCCGGCGGTAACGGCTGGCCTGCTGGCCGGCGGCAAGATCAAACCGGTGGATGCTGTCATCTATTGGATCGCCCAGTTTGTCGGCGGCATCATCGCCGCCTATCTGGCGGTGGCGCTGGTCCCTGAGCCGGCCAACTACGGCCAGACCGTCGGCAGCCTCACCGCCAGCAGCGTCTGGTCGGCCGCTGTGCTGGAAGCGGTGCTGACCTTCTTCCTGGTCAGCGTCGTGTATCAGGCAGCAGTCTATGGCAAGGCGGGCAATCTGGCGGGCGTCGCCATCGGCCTGACGCTCACCTTCTGCATCATCGCCGGCGGCGTCTACACCGGCGCGTCGCTCAACCCGGCGCGCACGCT
>CAZDVL010000009.1:0-33340 GCA_964508745.1 uncultured Anaerolineaceae bacterium
TCACCGCCCTGCCCTGGACGCAGCAGAGCGACGACAACCTGGACGTGCGCCACGCGCAGACGGTGCTTGACGCCGAACACTATGGCCTGCGCAAGGTTAAGGATCGCATCCTGGAGTATATCGCCGTGCGCAAGCTGGCGGGCAGCAAAATGGAAAGCCCGGTGCTGTGTTTCGTCGGCCCGCCCGGCGTGGGCAAAACCTCGGTGGGCAAAAGCATCGCCAGGGCGCTGGGGCGCGAGTTCGTGCGCGTCAGCCTGGGCGGCGTGCGCGACGAAGCCGAAATTCGCGGCCACCGCCGCACGTACATCGGCGCGCTGCCGGGCCGCATCCTCCAGACGATGAAGCGCGCGGGCACGGTCAACCCGGTTTTCATGCTCGACGAGATTGACAAGCTGGGCATGGACTTCCGCGGCGACCCCTCGGATTCGCTGCTGGAAGTGCTGGACCCAGAGCAGAACAGCGCCTATTCCGATCACTACCTGGAAGCGCCCTACGACCTGTCGAAGGTGCTGTTCATCACCACCGCCAACGACCTCGACCCGCTGCCGCCCGCCCTGCTCGACCGGCTGGAGATCATCGAATTCACCGGCTACATCGAAGAAGAGAAGGTCGCTATCGCGCAGCAGTTTCTTATCCCGCGCCAGCTAGAGGTGCACGGCCTCAGCGAAGCGGGCGTGACGTTCCCGCAGCCAACGCTGGAGACGATCATCCGCGAGTACACCTACGAAGCGGGCGTCCGCAACCTCAACCGCGAGATCGCGAACGTGTGCCGCAAGATCGCGCGGCTGGTGGCCGAAGAAAAACGCTACCCGCACCGCATCCGCGCCGCCCACCTGGACACGTACCTGGGGCCGCCCTATTATCTGGACACGCGCACGCTGGAGGAGGACGCCGTCGGCGTCGCCACCGGCGTCGTGTGGACGATGGGCGGCGGCGACATCACGCTCATCGAAGTCTCGCTGCTGGCCGGCAAAGGCACCCTGATGATGACCGGCAACCTGGGGGAAGTCATGCAGGAATCCGCCCAGGCCGCCATGAGCTATGTGCGCTCGCGCGCTGACGACTTCGACATTCCCACCGACGACTTCGAAAACTTCGATGTCCATGTGCACGTGCCGGAGGGCGCGGTCCCCAAAGAAGGCCCGTCCGCCGGGATAACGCTGGCGGCGGCGATCGTGTCCGCGTTTACCGAGCGCAAGCTGCGCAGCAGCTTCACCATGACCGGCGAGATCACGCTGCGCGGCAAAGTGCTGCCGGTCGGCGGCATCAAGGAAAAGGTGATGGCGGCGCGGCGCGCGCGCATCCGGCACGTGATCCTGCCGGCGCGCAACGAGAAAGACCTGATTGATATTCCGCGCAAGGCCCTGCGCGACCTCGACATCCATTTTGTCGAGGACATGCAGCAGGTCCTCGACCTCGTGCTGATGGAGCCGCCGCCGGAAGGGCGCAAACGCGAGCTGCGCCGCAAGGATGACGAGGCGGAGGACGAGCCGTGAGCGAGGCGCTTGACGACCTGTGGCAGGCCGTTAAAGCTGGCCGCACCACCCGGCTGGACTGGCTGGCGGAGCAGACGCCGCTGGCGACGCTGGCGACAACGCTGACCGCGCTGGCCAACAGCCAGGGCGGCACGCTGCTGATCGGCGTGGTGGGGCCGGCCGGCAGCGTGCTGGGCGTGCGCGACAGCGTCACGGCCGTTGACCGCGTGCTCCAGGCAGCGCTGTCAATCGAGCCGCCGCTGATTCTCGCGCTGCCGCGCGTCACGCTGCACCGCGGCCACGAAGTCGTCGTTGTCAGCATCCCCCCCGGCATGCCGCACATTTACGCCTATGAAGGCCGCTACCTGCGCCGCGAAGGCACAGAGAATATCGCGCTGAAGCCGCCAGAGCTGCGGCGGCTGATTATGGAGCGCGGCGAGGCCAGCTTTGAAACCGAGATCGCCAGCGGCGCGACGCTGGACGACCTGGCCTGGCCCAAAGTCGAGACCTTCGTGACCGGCCTGCGGGGGATCGGCGACGCCGACGTGAAAAATGTGCTCCTTAAGCGCGGCTGCCTGGGGCTGGCCGACGGCGAGCTGCGCCCCACCAACGCCGGCATCCTGCTGTTCGGCAAAGACCCGCAGCGCCACGTGCGCAGCGCGGACATCACCGCCGCGCGCTTCGCCGGCGAGACGATGAGCGACACCTTCAGCCGCCAGGATATTGGCGGCACGCTCCCGGACCAGATTCGCCGGGCGGAAACCTTCCTGGTGGACAACCTGCGCAAAGGCGTGCACATCGGCCAGACAATGGCGCGCACCGAGAGCTTTGAATATCCGCTGGAGGCCGTCCGCGAGCTGGTGGTCAACGCTGTGGCACACCGCGATTACAGCGTCAGCGGCGACGGCATCCGGCTGTTTATTTTCCGCGACCGCATGGAGATCACCAGCCCCGGCGGGCTGCCCGGCCCGGTGACGGTCGCCAACATCAAGGATGAACGGTTCTCGCGCAACCCGGTCATCGTTCAGGCGCTCTCGGACCTGGGGTTCATCGAGCGGCTGGGCTATGGCGTTGACCGGGTCATTGACCTGATGCGCCAGCAGCAGCTTGACGCGCCAGAGTTCGCGGAGACGGCCGGCGGCTTCCGGGTCGCGCTGCGCAGCCGGCCCGCCAGCGCCGCCGAGCCAGCCCCGGCCGAGCAGCCCCCGCCAGCGCCGCTGGCGTTCAACGGCACATACGAAGGCAGCGAGATCAACCCGCGCCAGGAAGCGGCCCTGGTTTTCCTGCACGCGCCGGGAAACACCCGCATCACAAACAGCGACCTGCAAACCCTGTGCCCGGACGTGCACCCCGAAACCATCCGGCGCGACCTGGCCGACCTGGTGACCAAGCAGATTCTACAGAAGATGGGCCAGAAGCGCGGTTCTTATTACGTTCTGCTGCGCCGCCCGTGACTCGCGCTACACCGAACGCCCGCCCGGTGGTATGCTTGCCTGCGCCAAAGCATACGACCGGGAAGAAGCTCATGCCTGTTCGCCGCCTGTTACTGGTGCTGTTGATTGTGGTCGCCGGCTGCGACGCTTTGACGCCGCCGTCGCCCACCGCGACGCCCACCGCCACCTCATCACCCACCAGCACATCCACGCCGTCGGCCACGCCGCCGCCGACCGTTACGCCCACGCCGACCAGCAGCCCCACCGCGACACACACGCCGACGGCGACGCTCACGGCCACGACAACGCCGACGCCGACCATCACGCCTGAACCCGCGGTGGGCTTCATCTTCGACAACCTGGAGATCGTTGAGCTTCCCGACAGCCTGCGCCAGGGCGCGGCCGCGCCGCTGATCGCCTTTATCAACCAGAACGACCGCGATCAGGTCGGCAACCCGCTCACGCCGCAGCCCGCCACCAACCTGGAAACGCTGTATTTCGCGCCGCCCGACAACCCCGGCGGGCGCATCCCCATACTGGACGTGCCCGCCGGAACCGAGGATCAGGTGTTCATCGCGCCTGATGGCAGCGCCGTCGCTTATCTCAAGCCGGACCCGGCAGGCGGACTCTATATTCTCAGCATTGAGCTGGGCGTCAGCGGGCGCGTGCTGCCGATCACGTCGCTGGTGCAGCGCGGCATCTACAGCCGCCCCTCCTGGTCGCCCGATGGCGACCAGCTCGCCGTCGCGCTGGCAACCGGTTATGACATGGACATTTTCGTGCTCAACCCGGACAGCACCGGGGCGCGCAGCGTCACGCCGCAGGGGTCGTATGATTTCTGGCCGGCGTGGTCGCCCGACGGCCGCTATCTGCTGTTCGTGTCTGACCGCCCGCGCTGCCCAAGCTGGATTCCCGGTGAGCCGGGGGCCTGTGACCTTCTGACCGACGCGCCGCCGACCGGCGGCAGCCCGTTTATCCTGGAGCTTGAAACCGGCGCCGTCACCCAGCTCTCGGACCAATGGCTGACGGAGCCGCCGCGCTGGGTCAACAACCGGCTGGTCGCGTTTGCCGTCGGCGACCCGGCCTTTGGCGACCCTGAACGCATCCTGTGGCTGGCGGATGTCAACGTCGGGCAGGCGCGGCCGGTGCGCCTTAACGACCCGGCAGCCCCCAATCTGTACCTTGCTGAAGCCTGGTCAGCGGACGGCACCGCGGTGGTTTTTCAGAGCGCCGGCGCGAGCAGCGAAATCGTGCTGATGAACGCCAACGGCAGCCTGCTGGGCCGCACCGCCGAGCTGACATTCGCCCGGTTCGGGATGGCCGCGGCCTGGTCGCCCGACGGCTCGCGCATCGCGATTGGCGGGGTCAACGGCCAGTGCCCTTACGGCACGCGGGTGCTGGACGCGACCTTCGCGTTCGTCGCGCGCGGCAACGTGCCGCCCAGCATGTGCAACCCGGTTTATTCGCCTGACGGCAGTTGGATCGCTTTTACGGGCGTCAGCCCGCGCGTGGATGGCCGGGTAGATGTGTACGCGGCCAACAGCAGCGGCTTCAGCGCGGTCAACCTGACCGGCGTCCTGCGCGGACAGATCAGGCTGCTGGGCTGGATCAGCCGGTGACGGCGGCGCCAGCTTCACTCAGCGGCGGTTTCGATCAGCCCAATGTGCTCCAGCTCTTCGAGCAGCGCCGCGACATCGCGCTGGCAGGCTTCAGATTCAACGTCGAACGTGGACTGCACCGCGGCACAGATTTCGCCGATCGTCATCGGTTTGCGCATCAGCCCCCACACGAAAGCGGCGATTTCGTCGAGATAATAGTACAGGCGGGTGGCCGGGTTGAACACAACCAGGCTGTTGGCATCGGTGTAGTGGTTGAAACCGGCGGCTCTGTTGATAAGCATGACGACTGCTTCCTTTATGCCTATACCTGACCTTAAACACACCGATCGTAGCGGATTAGCGTTAAAAAAACCTAACACACAGCCTGCAAGTTCGCCGCTTTCCTGCCAGAATGCCGGCGGCCGGGCGCGGACAGCGCGTAAGGCGCTGCCGCGATATACTCACGCCCAACACATTGAAGACGCGCGCACGATTGCGCTACAATCGGGCATCACAGCACATGGGAACAACCAGCGCGGCGCTGATTAAAGACGAAACATGGCCTTCGATATTTTTGAACACACCCAGCGGCCCAGAAACAGCCTGTTTTTCAGACACCCCGACCCCAATGATCTGCGGCTGGGCGCGGTTGTGTCCAGGAATCCTGCCGATTACGGCGCGGCAGCGGTCGTCGTGCTCGGCTGCCCGCAGGATGAGGGCGTCCGGCGGAATGGGGGCCGCCCCGGCGCGCGGTTCGCGCCTGACGCGATCCGCCAGTGTCTCTACCGCCTCGCCCCGCCGCCAGCCAACGGCCGACACCTTCAGATGTTCGACCTGGGGAACACCGTTATCCAGCCCGACCTGGAAGCCACGCACGAGCGCCACCAGCGCATCGTTCAGCAGCTCATCAGGGACGGCAAGCAGGTCGTCGTGCTGGGCGGCGGCAATGACACCGCCTACCCCGACTGCGCCGGGCTGGCCGCCGAGCTTCCCAACCCGCTGGCGCTGAACGTGGACGCCCATTTTGACGTGCGCGACAGCCTGGTGCGCCACAGCGGCACGCCCTACCGGCAGCTTCTCGAAGAAGCGCACATCGCGCCGCAGAATTTCTATGAAGTTGGCAGCCAGCCGTTCGCGAACGCGCTGGTTTACCGGCAGTATCTCGATCAAAAAGGCGTGCGGGTCTGCGACCTGGACACGCTGCGCGCCGTGGGCATCGCCGCTTTCCTGGGGCGGGCGCTGGCGGAATCGTCCGCCGGGGCGATCTTCTGGGGCATTGACGTTGACGCGGTGCAGGCGGCGGACGCGCCCGGAGTCAGCGCGCCCAACCCGCTGGGGCTGACCGCCGCCGAGCTGTGCCAGATTGCCCGCATCGCGGGGCACGACCCGCGCAGCCGCATCATCGAGTTTACCGAAGTGAACCCGGAATACGACGTTGACCTGCGCACCTGCCGTGTGGTCGCCGCCGCCATTTTCTATTTTCTGCTCGGCACGCTGGAATGTGAGGCAAGCTGATGGCCCGGACAATTCACGCCCCGCGCGGCACGCAGCTCACGTGCAAGAACTGGCTGATCGAAGCGGCCTACCGGATGCTGCAAAACAACCTTGACCCCCAGGTCGCCGGCGACCCGGAACACCTGATCGTCTACGGGGGGCGCGGCAAAGCGGCGCGCAACTGGGCCGCTTTCGACGCGATTCTGGAGTCGCTGCGCGGGCTGGAACCCGACGAAACGCTGCTGGTGCAGTCGGGCAAGCCGGTCGCCATCTTCAAAAGCCACGCCGACGCGCCGCGCGTCCTGCTCGCCAACAGCAACATCGTGCCGGCCTGGGCGACACAGGAAAATTTCGACCGGTGGGAGCGGGACGGCCTCATCATGTACGGGCAGATGACGGCGGGAAGCTGGATCTACATCGGGACGCAGGGCATCCTGCAGGGCACTTACGAGACGTTCGGCGCGCTGGCCCGCCAGCAGGGCTGGGCGAGCCTCAAAGGTAAATTTGTGCTCACCGCCGGCCTGGGCGAAATGGGCGGCGCGCAGCCGCTGGCGATCACCATGAACGAGGGCGTTGGGCTGGTCGTTGAGGTGGACCGCTGGCGCGCGGAGCGGCGGCTTGCGCTGCGCCAGATTGACACCATCACCGACAACCTTGAAGAGGCGATGACCTGGGTCGAGGAAGCGCGCGCCCGCCAGGAGCCGAAATCCATCGGCCTGATCGCCAACGCCGCCGACGTGCTGCCAGAGCTGGTGCTGCGCGGCGTCGTGCCCGACGTAGTGACCGACCAGACCTCAGCGCACGATGTCATGTACGGCTATATTCCTCATGGCTACACGCCGGACGCCGCCGCCGCGCTGCGCGAACAGGACCCGCAGGCTTACCAGCAGATGGCGCTGGCTTCGATGGCGCAGCACGTGCGGGCTATGCTGGATTTTAAGGCCAGGGGAAGCGTGGTGTTCGACTATGGCAACAACCTGCGCCAGCGGGCGTTTGACGCTGGCGTAAGCGACGCCTTCGCTTATCCCGGCTTTGTCCCGGCCTACATTCGCCCGCTGTTCTGCGAAGGCAAAGGGCCGTTCCGCTGGGTCGCCCTGTCGGGCGACCCGCAGGACATCTACGCGACGGACCGGGCCGTTATGGAGCTGTTCCCGGAGGACGAGCACCTGCACCGCTGGCTGAAAATGGCGCAGGATCAGATCGAATTTCAGGGCCTGCCCGCGCGCATCTGCTGGTTAGGCTATGGCGAGCGGGCCAGGGCTGGCCTCAGGTTTAACGAAATGGTCGCCGCCGGTGAGGTCAAAGCGCCGATTGTCATCGGGCGCGACCACCTGGACAGCGGTTCGGTCGCCAGCCCCAACCGCGAGACCGAAGGGATGCGCGACGGCTCCGACGCGATCGCCGACTGGCCGCTGCTGAACGCGCTGATCAACGCGGTCAACGGCGCGACGTGGGTCAGCATCCACCACGGCGGCGGCGTGGGCATCGGTTACAGCATCCACGCCGGGCAGGTGATCGTGGCCGACGGCACGCCGGCGGCGGCCGGACGCCTCGAACGGGTGCTGACCAGCGATCCGGGCATGGGCGTCGTGCGCCACGCGGACGCCGGCTACCCCGAAGCGCTCCGCTTCGCCAGGAAACAGGGCATCAAAATCCCGATGGCAGATTAACCGATGCGCGCTGACCTGCTCATCCACAGCGCGGCCCAGTTGGTCACCTGCGCCAGCCCCGCGGGAACGCCCAAACGCGGCCAGGCCATGCGCGACGTTGGCCTGCTTGAGGACGGCGCGGTCGCTGTGCGTGACGGCGTTATCGCCGCCGTTGGCCGGTCGGCAGAGCTGCGGGCGGCGTACAGCGCAGCCAAAACGGTTGACGCCAGCGGCAAGGCGGTCTGCCCCGGCTTCGTTGATCCTCACACGCACGCGGTTTACGCCGGGGACCGGGTTGACGAGTTTGAGATGCGCATCCAGGGCGCGACCTACATGGAGATTATGGCGGCGGGGGGCGGCATCGTCAGCACGGTGAAGGCCGTGCGCTCCGCGCCGCTGGGGCAAATCGTCGCGGAAACGCGGGCGCGGCTCAACGAGATGCTGCGGCACGGCACGACCACCGCCGAAGTCAAGACCGGCTACGGCCTGGACAGCACGAACGAGCTGAAGCTGCTGGAAGCGATCGCCGCGCTGGACGCAGAACACCCGATTGACCTTATCCCGACGTTTATGGGCGCGCACGCGCTGCCGCCGGAATACCGGGGACGCGCTGACGACTACGTCGCGCTGGTGATTGACGAGATGCTGCCGCAGGCCGCGGACTGGTATCGGCGCTCAGCCTTCGCGGCGAAGGGCGCGCCGTTCTTCGTTGATGTGTTCTGTGAGCAAAACGCCTTTGACCTTGAACAATCGCGCTGCGTGCTGGCGGCAGGCCAGTCGCTCGGAATGGGCGTCAAAGCACACGTGGACGAGTTCACTTCGCTGGGAGGGGTGCGCCTGGCGGTGGCCCTGGGGGCTGTGTCCGTTGACCATCTTGACGTAACACCGCCGGGCGAGGTTGAGCTGCTGGCCGCTTCCGACACCGTTGGCGTCGTCATTCCCGCCGTCAATTTCAACCTGGGCAGCGCCCATTTCGCCGACGCGCGCGCCATGCTGGATGCTGGGGCCGCGCTGGCGCTGACAACCGACATCAACCCCGGCTCAGCGCCCTGCCCGTCCATGCCGATGGTGATGGCCATCGCCTGCCGTTTCCAGCGCCTGCTGCCGAGCGAGGCGCTCAACGCCAGCACGATCAACGCCGCCTGCGCGGTGGGCATGGGCGACCGGCTTGGGTCGCTCGAAGCGGGCAAACAGGCCGACCTGCTGATCCTCAACACGCCCGATTACCGGCATCTGGCCTACCAGTTTGGCGGCAATCTGGTCGAATCCGTGTTCAAACGTGGCGTACTGGTGGCCGGTTAAGATGACAGCGACGATTGTTCTGGACGGCAAAAGCCTGACGATTGAGCAGGTCATTGAGGTCGCCTACGGCCAGCCTGGCAGCCCGCTGGTCACGCTAAGCGCGGCGGCGCGCGCGGCCATCCAGCGCTCCGCCGACGCGGTGCAGAAGCTGCTGGCCGAAAATCGCGTCGCCTACGGGATCACCACCGGCTTCGGTGCGTTCAAGGATCGCATCATCCCGCCCGATCAGGTCGAGCTGCTGCAGCGCAATATCCTCTACAGCCACGCGGTCGGCGTTGGCAGCCCCTTTGACCGGCCCACCACCCGCGCGATCATGCTCATTCGGGCCAACACGCTGGCGCGCGGCTATTCCGGCATCCGCCTGGAAACGTTAACGCTGCTGCTGGACATGCTGAACGCCGGGGTCCACCCGGTCATACCGGAAAAAGGGTCGCTGGGCGCCAGCGGCGACCTTGCCCCCCTCGCGCACATGGGGCTGGTGCTGATCGGCACGGGCCGGGCCGAAGTTGCCGGCGAAACGCTGTCCGGCGCGGAAGCGCTCCAGCGCACCGGGCTGACGCCGGTAACGCTCGCCGCTAAAGAAGGCCTCGCGCTGACCAACGGCACGTCGGTGATGTGCGCGCTGGGGACGCTGGGAATCGCCCGCTCGGAGAACCTAAGCCAGGTCGCGGACATCGCCGGCAGCCTCAGCCTGGAAGCGCTCAACGGCACGACGCAGGCGTTTGACGATCGCATTCAGCAGCTGCGGCCTTTCCCCCGCCAGCTTGACTGCGCCGCCTACCTGCGGGCGATGCTGCGCGGCAGCGACTTTACGCGGGGAAGCGACCCAACCCACGTGCAGGACGCCTACACGCTGCGCTGCATCCCGCAGGTGCACGGCGCCGCCCGCGACGCTGTCGCCTATGCGCGCTGGCTGATCGAGATCGAGATCAACGCCGTGACCGACAACCCGCTGATCTTCATCGACGACGACAGCGGCAGCATCAGCGTCCTGTCTGGCGGCAACTTTCACGGCGAACCGCTGGCAATTGGGATGGATTACCTGGCGATCGCCGTGAGCGAGCTGGGCAATATTTCAGAACGGCGGATCATGCGCCTCGTGGATGAGGCGTCCAACACCCAGACGCTGCCCGCCTTTCTGACCGCCCAGGGCGGCGTGAACTCCGGCTACATGATCGTGCAGTACACAGCGGCGGCGCTGGCAACCGAGTGCAAAATCCTGGCGCACCCCGCCAGCGTGGACACGATTCCAACCTCGGCCAACGTCGAGGATCACGTCAGCATGGGCTGCACCGCCGGCCTGAAACTGCGGCAGGTCGTTGATAACGTGGAGCGCATCCTCGCGCTGGAACTCATGTCAGCGGCGCAGGGCATTGATTTTCGCAAGGCCGCGGTTGGTCACAGCGCGCATCTGGGCCAGGGGACACAGGCGGCCTACGACCTGCTGCGCGCGCACATTCCGTTCATCGAGCAGGACACCATCCTGTACGATTTCATCGAAAGCGCCCGCCAGTTGGTCACAACCGGCGAGCTGGCCCGCGCGGTGAACCAGAAACTCCAGCTTTAAGCGGGCCGCCGCCCGGCGGCAGCCCACGCCAGCGCCGCGCTGTTCCGCCATAGCCTCACGCCACCAAAGGCGCTATAGTTGTGCGCGGCAGTGTGGGCTTCAGGGGGCCAGGCCCCCGCACAAAAAAGGGGATCATATGGCACAAATGACCGACCGTGTCGCGCTGATCACCGGCGCGAGCCGGGGTATCGGGCGGGGAATTGCCCTGGAACTGGCGCGGCGCGGCGCAAAAATAGTCGTGAATTATTTTGGCGCCCAGGCTGAAGCCGACACAGTTGTTGCCTCGGTTCAGGCGCTCGGCAGCGAAGCGGTCGCGATTGCCGCTGATGTAACCGATGAGAGCGCGGTAGCGGCGCTGATCAAAGGCGCGGTTGACGCCTTCGGGTCGCTCGACATTCTGGTGAACAACGCGGGCACGACCCGCGACAACGTCATCATGCTGATGAAGCCTGAGGACTTCGACACGGTTATCAGCACCAACCTGCGCAGCGCCTGGCTGTGTTCGCGGGCGGCGGTGCGGGTGATGATGCGCAAACGCTACGGGCGCATCGTCAACATTTCGAGCATCAGCGGGCTGCACGGCCAGGGGGGGCAAACCAATTACAGCGCCAGCAAGGCGGGCCTGATCGGGCTGACCAAGGCGCTGGCCAAAGAGGTCGGGCCGCGCAGCATTACGGTCAACGCGGTGGCGCCCGGCTTTGTGCTCACCGACCTCACCAAAAACCTGCCCAAGGAACTCACCGACCAGATGATGCCGCTGATCCCGCTGGGGCGCTGGGCCAGCATTGAGGAGATCGCCTACGCGGTGGCCTTCCTTGCGTCCGACGAAGCGGCCTGCATCACCGGCCAGGTGCTGGCGGTGGACGGCGGCATGGGAATGTAGGGGGGGATAGCCCGCAGAGGAGAGCGCCAATGACCACTATCTTCAGCAAGATTATCGCGGGCGACATCCCGGCGGACATCGTGTACAGCGACGACCGCGTGACCGCCTTCAAGGACATTAACCCACTGGCCCCGGTGCACATCCTGATCGTGCCGAACAAGGAAATTCCGACTGTCAACGATGTGACGCCCGAAGACGAAAACACGCTCGGCCATATGCTGGTGGTCGCGCAGCAGATCGCCCGAAAACAGGGGGTCGCCGACAGCGGCTACCGGCTGATCATCAACTGCCGGGGCGACGCCGGCCAGGAAGTCTACCACTTGCACATGCACCTGCTGGGCGGGCGGCGCTTAGGCCCGATGCTGGCCAAACGCGAATAGCTCCGGCTTAAACCGGGCGCGCAACAGCTTTGGGCGCGGCTGAAAACCGCGCCCTTCGCGACTCATGGGATTGATGGGGCGCCCAGCCAGCTTCAGCCGCCGCTTTCGGCTGTCGCCTCGGCGGCCGGCTCGGCCGTGGCTTCCGACGCTGGCGCGGCAGGCGCGGCGCTGGCCAGCGCCTGGTTAATAGCGGTGTTGATTTCACCGAGCGTGCCCGGTATGTTGACGCCGTTCACCGTGACCGTCGGCGTGCCGGCAAAGCCGGGCACGGCCGCCGCCGCTGCAGAGGCCGCGGCGGTCACGGTGTCGGGCCGGCCGCTGGTGATACAGGCGTCCCACGCGCTGCGGTCCAGGCCAAGGGCGTCAACCGCCGCGCCCAGCCGGTTGCCCTGGAAGGCGGTGTTGGCGTACTGAAGATGCCAGGCGAACAGCGTGCTGTGATACGGCCAGAACGCGCCCTGCTCGCCGGCGCAGATGGCAGCCCGCGCCGCGCCCTGGCCGTTCTGGATGCTGCCTGTGCCGTACAGCGGCACAAACGTAAACGCGATTTCGCCGGCGCGCACGCGGTCCATCAGGGCCGGGACAGCGTCCTTATGGAAGGTGGCACAGTGCGAGCAGTCGAAGCTCGAATACTCCACCACCTGCACCGCAGCGTCAGGGTCGCCCAGGCCGGGGAAGCCCTCCGGCGTGGTGAACTGGGGCAGGCCCTCATAAAGCGTCAGCGCAGTTTCAGGAATAGTGGCCTCAACGGGCTGGTTGGCGATCAGAAACAGCACAAAGGCCAGCACAGCCACCACAACCACGACGCCAGCAGCAGCGAACTGCCGCCGGCGGCGCTGTTCCTGCTCACGCTGACGGCGGCGCTCAACAGTGCGGGAACGACTCATATGACCCTCTCTTAGCGTAATTGGCACAAACAGTAAAACGCGCTGCAAGTTTACATGGCCGCCAGAAAATCGCAACACCGGCCCGCCGAAAGCGGCCTGCTGTGAACATAGTCAAACCCCCAAAATTGCTGTACACTTCTGGGGTGTAGCCGAAAAATGGATTGAAAGACGCGCTGTGACCGATCTGCCTGCCCTCGAACCTGACAACGAATATGATGTCGAGGAGATCGAGCACGACCCGCCCATGACGGTGCGCAGCCTGGCCCGGCGTGTCACCCTGCAGGTGCTGTACGAGCTGGACTGTACCGATCATCTTCCCGAACAGGTGATTGAAACCCGCCTGCGCGCACAGAACCCGGCAAGCGAAACGCCAGACCGGGGATCGGCCCGCTATGTGCGCCTGATTGTGTACGGCGTGTTGAAACACCGCGCCGATATTGACCGCGTGATCCAGCATTTTGCGCCAGAGTGGCCGCTGGAGCAGGTGGCGATTATTGACCGCAACATTCTGCGGATCGCCCTGTATGAGTTCGCCGTCAGCCGGAGTGTGCCCGTGAACGTCGCCATTGACGAGGCAGTCGCGCTGGCGCAGATGTTCGGCGCGGATGGCACAATCGCGTTTGTGAACGGCGTGCTGGGGCAGGCTGCGCTTAAGGATGCCAAACTGCAACAAATCCTCAATCAGCCGGTCAGCGGAGACACAGAAGCATGAACATTCTTGGCATTGGCGGCGCAGAATTTGTCCTGATCTTCATCATCATGCTGATCGTGGCCGGGCCTAAGCGCATGATCGCCTGGTCATACACGCTGGGGACGTACATCGCCAAATTTCGCCGCATGTGGGAAGAAACAGTGGACGTGCTTCAGAAGGAATTTGACGAAGCCGGGGTTGGCATCCAGGTCCCGCGCGAACTGCCCACCCGCACCAACCTCAACCGGCAGGCGACCAAAGCGCTGAGCAGCGTGACCCGCCCCGTACAGGACGCCCTGGACGATGTCAGCGGCGAACTCAAGGATATCAAGGACACCACCGCGGCGACTGCGCGCAAAACCAGCGACACGGTATCGGGCAACGGCACGCCCCGGCCCGCCGCCGCGCCCCGGCCAACATCAACAGCCGCGCCGCGCCCGTCCGCCGCGCCGCCGCCGGCAAAACCCGCCGCCGCCGACAGCTTTGGAACGTGGTCGCGCCCTGACGACGAGAGCGGCTTTGGAACCTGGTCTGCCGGCGGAGACGCAGGCCCGCAGCAGTAAAAGGAAAACAATGTGTCACGCTTAAAAATTCCCCGCCCACTGCGCCGGAGTCCCGCCCTGCCTGAGCCGGATAGCGCGCCAGCGCCGGATGACGAAGAAAACGAGGATGGACAGGGCGCGCGGATGGGCCTGTTCGATCACCTGGATGAGCTGCGCCGCCGGCTGACGCGCGCGGGCATCGCGCTGGCGATCGGCACGCTGATCGGCATCAGCGTGTCTGGCGCGGCGCTGGATTATCTGCGCGGCCCATACTGCCGCATCGTTGAGAACAATATCATCCAGCAGGCTGAGCAAGCCGGGGCTGAGGCCGGCAGCGTGGTGGTCGTCGCCGGCAACGACTGCAAGCTGGTGACCCTGGGGCCAACGGGCGGCGTGGTCGCCTACTTCAGGGTCGGCCTGATGATCGGCGGCATGTTCGCCATACCGGTCATCACCTACCAGCTTCTGATGTTCGTCTTTCCCGGCCTCACGCGCAAGGAAAAGCGAACCGTCCTGCTGGCGCTGCCCGCCATCTTCATCCTGTTCCTGGTCGGCGTCTCCTTTGCCTGGTTCATCCTGACCCCGCCCGCGCTCGGCTTTCTGGAAAACTTCCAGCCCGATCTTTTCCGTTCGGAGTGGACCGCTGACCTGTATCTGAGCTTTATCACGGCGCTCATCTTCTGGATGGGGGTCGCCTTTCAGACGCCGCTGGTCTTCTTTGTGCTGGGGCTGCTGGGCCTGGTCACAACCGGCACACTGATCCACAACTGGCGGCTGGCGGTGATCGGCGCGGCGGTGGCAGCGGCGCTCATCACGCCCACAGTTGACCCGGTTAACATGTTTCTGGTGATGGGGCCGCTGCTGGTGCTGTATTCCCTCAGCATCGTGCTGGTCTACCTGGCGCGGCGCATCGCCCGCCTGGACGCCCCCCAGCCCTACGAAGCCGCCTGACATGGCCGGCAGCGCTATTCGCATCTACGGCGTGCCGCTGGACCTGGGGCAGAACCGGCGCGGCGTGGACATGGGACCCAGCGCCATCCGCTATGCGGGCTTGCAGACTCAGCTTGAGCGCATCGGCTGGATCGTGCGCGACGGCGGCAACATCAGCGCCCCCGGCGTCGAGGAAATGTCCGGGCAGGAAACCGTTGATGGCCGCCCGGCCCACCATCTGTCAGCGGTCGCGCGTGTGGCGCGCGAGGCTTACGCCCGCATGCGCCAGTCGCTCGACGCGGGCGAACAGGCCGTCTTTCTGGGCGGCGACCACAGCATTTCGCTGGGGACAGTGGCCGGCGCGCTGTGCGGGCCGGGCCGTGTCGGCGTGCTGTGGGTTGACGCGCACGGCGATTTCAACACCCCGGCCATCTCGCCGTCCGGCAACATTCACGGCATGGTCGTCAGCAGCCTGATGGGCGCAGGCCCGGCGGCCCTGGCGGTTGGCGAGCGGCGGCTGCGCGTGGACCAGATCGCGATGATCGGCGTGCGCGACCTCGACCGCGACGAGCGCAGCGCCCTGCGCGCCAGCGGCGTTAAGGTGCTGACCATGCGCAACATTGACGAGAACGGCATGGCCAACGTCGTGCACGCGGCGCTCAACGCGCTGGGCAGCGTTGATACCATTCACGTCAGCTTCGACCTGGACTCGCTGGACCCGGATTTCGCCCCCGGCGTGGGCACGCCCGTCCCCGGCGGCCTGAGCTACCGCGAGGCGCACCTGCTGATGGAAATGCTGGCCGACGATGGCCGCGTGCGCACACTCGACCTGGTTGAAGTCAACCCGATTCTCGACAGCGGCAACCGCACCGCCGAAATCGCGGTCGGCCTGGCCGCCAGCGTGTTCGGCCAGCGCATTCTCTAGCGGCCGCGCCCGCAGCGATGGCCTGGCTTCTGCGCCGCGACCGACAACCGCGCGCCCTGGTCCTCGGCTGGGACTGCGCCGGGCCAGAGCTGGTGTTCGACCAGCTCCACCGCGAGCTGCCGGCGCTGAGCCAGCTCAGGGCGGGCGGGACGTGGGGCGCCCTGGAATCCTCCATCCCCTGCATCACCGTCCCGGCGTGGACCAGCATGCTGAGCAGCCGCGACCCCGGCGCGCTGGGCATCTACGGCTTTCGCAACCGGGCGGACCACTCCTACCGCGCCATGACGACCGCCACCAGCGCAGCGGTGCACGCGCCGCGCCTGTGGGACTGCCTGAGCGCCGCCGGGCGCGAGTCGGTGGTGCTGAACGTGCCGCAGACGTACCCGGTGCGGCCGCTCAACGGCCACCTGGTAAGCTGCTTTCTGACGCCAGGCATTGACAGCGCCTTCACCTACCCGGCGGCCTTCCGCCACGAAGTGCTGAGCGTAGCGCCCGGCTATCGCTTTGACGTAAAGGACTTCCGCACGCACGACAAGGACGCGCTGCTGCGCCAGCTTACCGACCTGGCGGAAATCCAGTTCAGGCTGGCGCTGCACTGCCTGAAAAGCAAACCCTGGGACTTCTTTATGCACGTGAACATCGGCCTGGACCGGGTGCAGCACGGTTTCTGGCGCTATCACGACCCGCGCCACCGCCTGCACGAGCCGGGCAGCCGCTTCGCCGGCGCGGTCGCCAGCTACTACCGGATGCTCGACGAGATGGCCGGCCAGTTGGTCGAACAGGCCGGTGACAACACGCTGGTGCTGGTCGTCAGCGACCACGGCGTCAAGCGCATGGACGGCGGCATCTGCGTCAACGAGTGGCTGTGGCGCGCCGGCTGGCTGGCCTTCCACAACCCACCGCCCGCCGGGCGGCTCACACGTTTCGAGGAGCTGGACGTTGACTGGGCGCGCACGCGGGCCTGGGCCAGCGGCGGCTACTACGGGCGCGTGTTCCTCAACGTCAGCGGGCGCGAGCCGCAGGGCATCATCCCGCCGGCGGCCTACGCGGAAACACGCGCCGAACTGGCCGCGCTGCTGGCCGCCATCCCTGACGCCGCCGGCGCGCCGCTGGCCACGCGCGCCTACCAGCCCGAAGCCATCTACAGCGCGGTGCGCGGCGTCGCGCCCGACCTGCTGGTGTATTTTGGCGACCTGCACTGGCGCGCCGTCGGCAGCCTGGGGCATGGCCGCCACTACACGCTCGAAAATGACACCGGGCCAGACGACGCCAACCACGCCCAGCAGGGCATGTTCGCGCTCTATGACCCGCGCCGGCGCGGCGCAGGCCGGGTGGAGGGGGCGCAGCTTATGGACATCGCGCCGACGCTGCTGCGCCGCCTGGGGGTGGCCGTGCCGGCGGAGATGCAGGGCCGCGCGCTGTGAACACAAAACGCCGGCCCGCAAGCCAGCGTTCAGCGCCCCGCGTGTGCGGCGGCCCGCCTGAACCGGTCAGACCGCCCCGGCAGCGGGCACGCGGCGGCGGGTGAGCAGCTTCTCAATCTCCACCCCGAACAGCACCACCGACGCCAGCGCGAAGGCAGCCATCAGCTCCAGCAGGCTGAGCGGCGCGGTGTCGAAGGCCGCCTGCAGGAAGGGCACGTAAATCACCGCGAGCTGGAGGACGGCGGTCAGCGCCACCGCGAAGAACAGCAGCCGGTTGCGGCGGAACCAGACCTGAAAGAACGAGGCCTTGTCGCCCGCGCGAATCGCCATCACCTCGAACATCTGCGTGATGGCCAGCACCGTGAACGCGATCGTGCGCGGCAGCCTCTCCGCGGCGCCGACCAGCCCTTCGTCGCCTTCCTCTGTGAACGTTCCGCCGCTCTCGTTCGTCAGATAGCGCCCGACGCGCTGCTCCACGCTGAGCGCGTCCCAATCCGCCGGAACAGCCCCCGGGCCGACCACCTCGCCCAGCTCGGCGCGCGTCAGGTTCTCCAGGCCCAGCGTCGGGCTGAACGGGTCCATGTTGTGCGACGTGTAGCCCCAGACATAGCCGCCCAGCGTCAGCGTCGCGATCAGAACGCCGACCCAGGCGATATGGCGCCCGATTCCGCCGGCCAGCACGCTTTCATCGCGCGGGCGCGGCTTGCGCTGCATGACATCCGGCTCTGCTGGCTCAAAGCCCAGCGCAATCGCCGGCAGGCCGTCCGTCACCAGGTTGATCCACAAAATCTGGATCGCCAGCAGCGGCAGCTTGAAACCGACCAGCAGCGCCACGAACATCACCAGAATCTCGCCGACGTTCGAGCTGAGCAGGTACTTGATGAATTTGCGGATGTTATCGTAGATGATGCGGCCCTCTTCGACCGCGCTGACGATCGAGGCGAAGTTGTCGTCCGTAAGCACCATCGCCGCCGCGCCCTTGCTCACATCCGTCCCGGTGATGCCCATCGCCACCCCGATATCGGCCTGCTTCAGCGCCGGTGCGTCGTTCACGCCGTCACCGGTCATGGCGACCACCTCATTCTGCGACTGAAGCAGCCGCACCAGCCGCAGCTTGTGCTGGGGCGACACGCGCGCGAAGGTTGAGGTGTGCCTGAGCGCTTCGAGCAGCTCAGCGTCGTCCATCTGGTCAAGCTGGCTGCCGACAACCGCCCGCTCGCCCGGCTCCAGAATACCCAGATGGCGCGAGATCGCCTCGGCGGTCAGCGCGTGGTCGCCCGTGATCATGATGGAGCGGATGCCCGCCGCCCGCGCGCGCGCGACCGCGGCGCCCGCCTCCGGGCGCGCGGGGTCCAGAATGCCGACCAGCCCCAGGCTGTACAGGTTGCGCTCGATCTCCGGCGTCACTTCTTCCGGCTCGGACTCAAGCGGGCGGAACGCCAGGCCCAGGACGCGCAGGCCCCGGTCAGCCATCTGGTTAATCTCCGCCAGCCAGTCAGCGCGCCGTTTGTCGGTCATCGGGATGGGGCCGTCGGCCAGCATCTCGTGGGTGGCCCACTCCACCATCTGGTCAGGCGCGCCTTTGGTAATGGCGATGTAGTCCGCGCCCATGAACAGCGCCCGCGCCTCCTCGCCCACAAGATGATGAACGGTCGTCATGGCTTTGCGCTCGCTGCTGAACGGCAGCTCGGCCACGCGCGGCAGCTCGCGCTCCAGGTACTCGCGCGTCCAGCCAGCCTTGCCAGCCGCCACCAGCAGCGCGCCCTCTGTTGTGTCGCCCAGCACATGCAGGCCGCCGTTGGCGCTGTCCCGTTCCAGAAAAGCGTTCGTCGAGAGCGCGCTGGCCTTGACAAAACGCGCCAGCTCCGGGTCGCTGTGGATGTCCAGCGTCTCGCCGGTTTCGTAGTTCCGGTAGACGCCCTCGGCCACGTAGCCGATGCCCGTAATGTTCACGCCGGGGTGCTGCGGCAGCGCGATTTCGGTGGCCGTCATCTCGTTTCTGGTGAGCGTGCCGGTTTTGTCGGAACAGATCGTCGTCACCGAGCCGAGCGTCTCAACGGCGGGCAGGCGGCGGATCAGCACATGGCGGCGGATCATGCGCGCCGCGCCCAGCGACAGGCTGATCGTGATCAGCGCGGGCAGGCCCTCCGGCACGGCAGCCACCGCCAGGCTGATTGACGTGAGGAACATCTGCTGCGCCGGGACGCCGCGCAGCACGCCGGCGATAAACACCACCAGAACGACGACGCCCGCGCCGACCGCCAGCATCTGGCCCAGGCGGTTCAGGCGGCGCTGCAGCGGCGTAATGCCCTGCTCTACCTGCATCAGCATGGCGGCGATGTTGCCCAGCTCGGTTTTCAGGCCGGTCCTGGTAACGACCAGTTCGCCGCGGCCGTAGTTGACCGCCGTCCCCATAAACAGCATGTTGCTGCGGTCGCCCAGCGGGACGCTGCCGTTGGCCGAAAACGCGGCGACCGATTTGTCAACCGGCACGGACTCACCTGTTAATGCGGATTCATCCGCCTGGAGGTTAACGCTTCTGACCAGCCGCCCGTCCGCGGGCACGCGGTCGCCCTCCTGGAGCAGCACCACGTCGCCCGGCACTAGGTCCTCGGCGCTGATCTCATGCACGAGGCCCGCCCGGCGCACGCGCACCAGCGGGACCTGCAGCGCGCTGAGGGCCGCCAGCGCCTTCTCAGCGCGGTATTCCTGATAGACGCCGATGATCGCGTTGAGGATGACGATCGCCAGAATGATGACAACGTCCTTGACATCGCCCAGGAAGAAGGAAATCGCGGCGGCGACCAGCAGAATGATAATCATCAGGTCGCTGAACTGGCCGACAATAAGCTGCACCCAGTTGGTGCCGCTGTCAACCGGCAGACTGTTCTTGCCATAGCGCGCCTGGCGCTGGGCGGCCTCGGCCTCGGTCAGGCCGCCTTCAGCGCTCGTGGCCAGCTTCGCCAGCGTCTGTTCGACATCGAGGGCGTAATATTCACTCATCACACAACCCCTTACCACAAACGGTGAAGCGCGGCGGCTGCCGGCAGCAAAGCGAGGTGTACGTTGTTACAGCGTTAATGCGGCCAACTCAGGTCACAGCGCCTTATTTAAACACGCGCCGTCCGCGCTCAAAACCCCCTATTTTGGGGGGCAGGAACAGCGAGAGCATACGCCTGCGCACCCACAGTGTGTCACTACAAAAAGACAGCGGCCTGGGTGTTCAGGCCGCTGTCAGCACACTGTCTTACTTCAGGCCCTGCATGAGGCGTTCAAGCGCCTCCGGCCCTGGGCGCAGCCGCTCCGCCGGAAGCTGCGACAGCGGCGTGTCGCTCAGGCGCAGCGTTTCGCACAGCGTGGGGCGCGGCTCCTCATAATACAGCAGGCCCGTGACAAACAACTGTTCACGGTGAGAGCGGTCAAGCAGCTCAACCACGCGGGTGCGGTTGCGGGGGTCATAGTCCTCGCCGACATTCAGCAGCTTGATGTAGGAACCGTCGTGCATGTGCACCTCGATGATCTCGCCCGACGGCTGCTCAGTGAGCATAATTTCCTCGCGCTGCTGGATGAAGTCTGGCGTGTAGTATTCCAGTTCGTGCAGCAGAATCTGGTGTTCCTTGCCGTATGGATAGCTCTTGGTCGAATCCGGCGAGTTGTTGAACGTCACACACGGGCTGATGATGTCAATCACGGCCGTGCCCTTGTGCGCCAGCCCGGCTTTGATCAGCGTCTGCACCTGCTTCGAGTCGCCAGAGAAGCTGCGCGCGACGAACGTCGCGCCGCCGATGATCGCCTCCAGGCACAGGTCAATCGGCGGCAGCTCGTTGCGCCCGTAGTACTTCAGCACCTGGCCTTCGTCCGCGGTGGCGGAGAACTGCCCTTTCGTCAGGCCATAAACGCCGTTGTTCTCGATAATGTAGACCATCGGCACGTTGCGGCGCAGCAGGTGCTTGAACTGCCCCAGGCCGATGCTGCCGCTGTCGCCGTCGCCGCTGACGCCGATGGCGATGAGTTCATGGTTGGCCAGCGTCGCGCCGGTCGCCACCGACGGCATACGGCCATGAATGGCGTTGAAGGCGTGCGCGCGCCCCATGAAGTAAGCGGGCGTCTTGCTGGAACAGCCGATGCCGCTGAGCTTGATCACCTTATGCTGGTCAAGGCCCAGTTCGTAAGCGATGCTGATAATCTGGTTGGAAATGGAGTCGTGGCCACAGCCAGGGCAGAGGGTGCTTTTGCCGCCCTTATAATCCTCACGGGTGAGGCCCAGAGCGTTGGTGCGGGCGTTCGTCCGATTTACAGTTGCCATCGTTACTTATGCTCCTGCTGCATAATGCTGTCAACGATCCAGCGGGGTGTCATGGGCAAACCGTCGCCCAGCGCGAGCGAAAGCGCGTGTGCAGTGTCTTCGGGCAGCTCCATGCGGATAAGCTGGGCGAGCTGGCCGTCGAAGTTGTTCTCAATCACGTAGACGCGCTCGTGATTGTGAATGAACGTCCGTATTTCCTCGGTCAGCGGCAGCGCCCGCACGCGCAGGTAATTGGTTTCGAGGCCCGCCTCGGCCAGCCGGTCGCGCGCCTCCTGAATCGCCGCGTCGTTGGAGCCAAAGGACACGATGCCCACCTTCCGGCCCGGAACATAGTCCACAACCGGGCGCGGGAGCAGCGTGCGCGCCGTCTGGAACTTACGCCGCAGGCGCACCATATTCTGCACCCAGTCCTCGCTGCGCTCGCTGTAGGCGGCCTGGTCATTGTGGCCCGTTCCGCGCGTGAAATACGCGGCGCGCGGGTGATCTGTGCCAGGCAGCGTGCGATAGCCCACGCCGTCGCCGTCGTAATCGCGGAAGCGATACCACTCGCCCTTCTCCGCGAACATCTCCTCCAGCGCCTCTTTGTCCAGCGTCTTGCCGCGCTTAAGCGGCTCATCCGGGTAGGCGAACGGCTCCGCCATCCAGTTGTTCATGCCCAGATCAAGGTCGCTGAGAACGAACACGGGCGTTTGAATCTGGTCGGCCAGGTCAAAGGCGCGCCAGCCAAACTCAAAGCACTCCTCAACGCTGCCCGGCAGCAGCACGATGTGCTGGGTGTCGCCGTGCCCCAGGAAGTAGGTAAAGAGCAGGTCGCCCTGGCTGGTGCGCGTGGGCAGGCCAGTGCTGGGTCCCATGCGGGTCACGTCCCAGATCACGATCGGAATCTCCGCGAAGTAGGCCAGCCCGGTGAACTCCGCCATCAGGCTGATGCCAGGGCCGCTGGTGGCGGTCATGGCGCGCGCGCCAGCCCAGCCCGCGCCGATAATCATGCCGACGGCCGCGATCTCATCCTCGGCCTGCACGATCGCAACGGTGTTCTTGCCGGTCGCGGGGTCCTGGCGAATGTGCTGGTGCTGAATGATGCCGTCAATCACGCTGGTCGAGGGCGTAATCGGATACCAGGCCACCACAGACGCGCCGCCAAACAGCGCGCCCAGCGCGGCCGCCTCGTTGCCAGTAATGATGATCTTGCCCTCGGTGGCGTTCATCGGCTCAAAACAGAACGGGTCGCGCTTCTCCAGGTTGCTGGCGGCCCACTCGAAAGCGGCCTCGGCCATCTGATAGTTCATCGCCACCGGCTTCTCTTTGCCGTTGAAGTTGTCCAGCAGCGCGCTGTGAATACGCTCCAGGGGGATGCCGAACAACTGCGCCACCACGCCGACGTAAACCATGTTGCTGATCTGCTCGCGGCGCTCAGCGGGCAGGTCGAGGGACCTGACAATGTCGCGCACCGGAACTTCGTAGTAGGTAATATCGGCGCGGCTGCGGCCCCAGTTCCACTCCTGGGGCAGAATGCACACGCCGCCCGCCGGCAGGTTATTGATATCCTCGGCGGCGGTGATCTCATTCATGGCAATGGCGATCTCGGTGGTGGCGCGGCGCGCCGTGTAGCCCTGGGCGCTCGCCCGAATGGTGTACCAGGTGGGCAGGCCCTTGATGTTCGAGGGAAAGAGGTTCTTGCCGTTGACCGGGATGCCCATTTTGAACAGGGCGCGCACCAGCACATTGTTGGAAGTCTGGCTGCCAGAGCCGTTCTTGGTGGCCACGGTGAAGGAAAACTCATTGACGATGCGGCCCTGTTCGAGGGCCTGCTGGTCATCCTGAAGCTCTACAAGTCCCATAGGTTAAGCGTGCGCACAGGCGCACAAGTCTCCTTTCGTTCTACGGGGATAGCCGCTTTAAACTTGCGACAAACAGTGAAACAGGCGCTGTTTATGTTCCGGCAATAAAGCTCCTTTGGTATGACCTACTCGCCGACAGGCGCGGCAGCGCTGCCGTTTTCTGGCCGGGATGGATAGCGCAAAAGCCGCGTATGTTCGACAAACGCAGCCCGCGCCGCGTCAAATTCGGCTGCACAGATGTGGTTAAGAATGCGTTCGTGGTAGTCCCACACCAGCGTGAGGTAGTCGTAGTCAGCGTAGCGGTATGGCTCGATAGCGCGGTAAGCGTCCCAGTACGCTTCCAGGATGCCAAGCACGAACGGGTTCTCCAGGCGTTGAAACATGGTCAGGTGGAACACGCGGTGTTCCTGGTTGGGGATCTGAATCCACTGGTCGCCGAGCTTGGCCCGCGCCTGCTCCACGCAGTCGCGCATCAGCGCGGTGTCGTCCGGCGTCAGCAGCGCGCAGGCCTCGCCCCAGTAGGCCAGCTCCAGGTGCACGCGCAGCTCGCCGAAACGCTCGAAGTTCCGCAGATCGCGCGCCAGCGCATAGAACAGGCTCAGACGCACCGCCGGGGCAAAGCTGTAAGCCTTCAGGCGCATGCCCGTGTGGGTGCGCACCTCCACCAGGCCCAGCGCGCGCGCCACTTCAAGCTGTTCGCGCACTTTACTGGCGCTGGCCCCCAGCATATCCTCGCTCTGTAGTTCGTTGATTGTCGGCAGGCGGTCGCCAGGCTCGTAGGGGCTGCAAACCAGGAAATTGAGCAGATCGGAATCGAGGTCGATCGGAGCCACAGTGATTTACACCGCACAAAATCCAATTCATCAGATGAATTGGATTTATCATATTGAATTGCGCGCAGTATAGCACAGCCGCCCCTGTGTGTCCACAGGGCCGCTTCAGTTCTAATGCGCCTCTAACTGAAGCCGCTGCAGGATATCCTGGGTGACGGCAGCGAAATCACCCGCGTTGTGGAAGAAGTCGAGCCTGTCCATCGGAACGTACAGCACCGGGCACAGCGTCCAGGACTCAATCCAGCGGTCGTAGAGGTCGTTGAGCTGGGCGACGTAGCCAGGGTCAATGTCGCGCTCAAAGGCGCGCCCGCGCTGCCGGATATGGTTCACAAGCGTCTCAACGCTGGCCTGCAGGTAGATGATCAGATCTGGCGGCGGCAGAAACGAGCTGACCGCCTGGTACAGGCGGCGGTAAGCGTCGTAATCGCGCTCGCTCATGTGCCCCTGGTTGTAGAGGTTGCAGGCAAAAATCTCGGCGTCCTCATAAACCGTGCGATCCTGCACCGCGCTGGTGGGGTGGTTGAGAAGCTGGCGGTGGTGTTCCAGGCGCTTGCCCAGGAAGAACACCTGCGAGTGGAAGCTCCAGCGGCGCATGTCGGTGTAAAAGTCGGCCAGGTAGGGGTTCTCGGTGTTCGCCTCGTAAAACGGCTGCCAGCCCAGCGCCCCGGCCAGCATGCCGGTGAGCGTGCTCTTGCCCGCGCCGATGTTGCCTGCGATAGCCACAAACTGTTTCTGCTGCATACGCGATTAGGCTTCCTGTTGGGCGCTGAAATCGGGCGTGGCGGGCGCGGCGCCGCCGGCGCGGCACAGATGTATTATCGGGACGGCGCGCAGGCCCCGCAAGGGCGACTTTTGGGCCGGCGCTGTGTGTTATACTGGTACGGCGCGCCTTTACTCACAGACCTGCGCCTCCGCGCGCCGGCAGACATTATGACAGCAAACAAACCGCACGTTATTATTTACACTGATGGCGGCGCCAAACCCAACCCCGGCGGGCCGGGCGGATGGGCCGCCCTGCTGCTGGCAGGCGAACATCGCAAAGAGCTAAGCGGCGGCGAGGCGGCCACGACGAATAACCGCATGGAGCTGACCGCCGCGATCATGGCGCTGGAGGCGCTGAGCCGGCCCTGTGTGGTCACGCTGTACACCGACAGCGAGTACCTCAGGAAAGGCATCAGCGAGTGGCTGGACGGCTGGCTGCGCAAAGGCTGGAAAACCGCCAACGGCCAGCCAGTCAAAAACCGTGAGCTGTGGGAGCGCCTGCGCGCCGCCTCTGAGCGCCACGAAGTGAACTGGCGCTGGGTGCGCGGCCACGCCGGTAGCCCGGAAAACGAGCGCGTTGATCAACTGGCAACTGTGGCGCGCAGAAACATCGCGAACAACCATTGACGAGCGGCTGCTGACGGGCGGCCCTGCACACACATACGGAGTCCACGCTGCCCATGCCCACACCTGCCCGGCGCGTCGCGCCTTTTGGAACCACTGTTTTCACCGAAATGAACGCGCTGGCGCGCCAGCACGACGCGGTCAACCTGGGCCAGGGCATGCCCGACTTCGACGGCCCGGCGGCGGCGATCGAAGCGGCGGTGACGGCGCTGCGCTCCGGGGCCAACCAGTATCCGCCAGGGCCAGGCATCGAGCTGCTGCGCCAGAGCGTCGCTGACCACGCGCTGCGCTTCTACGGCCTGGAGATAGACCCGGTGGGCGGCGTGCTGGTGACGCCTGGGGCGACCGAGGCGGTTTTCTGCGCGATCATGGGCCTGGTTGACCCCGGCGACGAGGTGATCGTTATTGAGCCGTTCTTTGACAGCTATCTGCCGGGTGTGCAGATGGCCGGCGCGCTGCCGGTCTGCGTCCCGCTGCGCGCCCCTGGCTGGACGCTCGATCCCAACGAACTGCGCGCGGCCTTCAGCGCACGCACGCGCGCCATCATCCTCAACACGCCGCACAACCCGACCGGGCGCGTCTTTACTCACGCTGAGCTGGCGCTGATCGCTGGCCTGTGTCGCGAATTTGACGTGACAGTGATCTCTGACGAAGTGTACGAGCACCTCGTCTACGACGACGCGCGCCACATCCCCATCGCCACCCTGCCGGAGATGTTCACGCGCACAGTGACAATCGGCAGCGCTGGCAAGACCTTCGGCATGACGGGGTGGAAAATCGGCTGGGTGTACGGCCCGCCGGAGCTGGTGGCGGGCGTGTGGCGCGCGCACCAGTTCGTCGCCTTCGCCACCAACCACCCGGCGCAGCGGGCGGTCGCCCACGCTTTCACGCTCGGCGACACCTACTATCATGGCTACCAGGAAGCGTACCTGCGCAAACGGGCGCTGCTGCTGGACGGGCTGGCGCACGCTGGCCTCACGACAATGACGCCGCAGGGCACCTATTTCGCCATGGCGGATTTTTCCGGCGTGTTCGACGGCGACGCCGAGGCGTTCGCGCGCTACCTCATCACCGAAGTCGGCGTGGCCTGCATCCCCCCGACCTCGTTTTACAGCGCCGAACACCGCCACCTGGGCCAGCAGCATGTGCGCTTCGCCTTCTGCAAACATGATGACACGCTGCGCCGCGCGGCAGAGCGCCTGGCGCGGCTTCAAGGATAGGACGACGCTGTTATGGCCAGGCGCACAAAAGAGAAGCTGCTGCAAACCTATCAGGCGCTGGACGAAATCGTTTTCCTCGACCACGTTGTTCACGACCTGCGCGGGCCGCTCACCGGCATCATCTCGGCCACCCGCCTGATCGACGTGCTGCTGACCGAGGATGCGCAGGTTGACCTGGCGAAAATCGCTGAGGTGAACGGCCTGATTTACGATGCGTCGCAGACGCTGCGCACGATTCTGGACACGGTGGCCGAGTACGATCGCAAACGGCGCGGCGCGGCGGGATAAAGGGGCTGAATCGCAGCCGCCCGGCGCAGAACCGGGCGGCTGTTTGTGTGTGTGGCGGCCGGTTACGCCTGCTGCATGAAGTGCCGCAGCACGGTCTGGAGGATGCCGCCGTTACGGTAGTAGTCAACCTCGACCGGCGTGTCAATGCGCAGGCGCGCGGTGAAAAAGCGCTCGCTGCCGTCGGCGTCGGTCGCCCGCACGCGCACGTCCTGTCCTGGCTGAAGGTTATCGCTCAGGCCGGGAATGTCGTACACCTCGCGGCCCGTCAGCCCCAGCGACTGCCAGGTCTGGCCTTCCTCGAACTGAAGCGGCAGCACGCCCATCATCACCAGGTTGCTGCGGTGGATGCGCTCGAAGCTGGCGGCGATCACGGCGCGCACGCCCAGCAGGAACGCGCCCTTGGCCGCCCAGTCGCGGCTGGACCCCATGCCGTAATCGCTGCCGGCCAGGATCAGCAGGGGCGTGCCGTCCTGCTTATATTTCATGGCGGCGTCGAAGATGGACATCACCTCGTCGGCAGGCAGGTACGACGTGACCCCGCCCTCGCTGCCGGGAACCAGCAGGTTGCGCAGGCGGATGTTGGCGAACGTGCCGCGCGTCATCACGCGGTCGTTGCCCCGGCGCGAGCCGTAGCTGTTGAAGTCTTTCGGCTCCACGCCCTGGCTGATGAGATACTGGCCCGCCGGGCTGTCCTTGGCGATGCTGCCCGCCGGTGAGATGTGATCCGTCGTCACCGAATCGCCGAACAGGCCCAGCACGCGCGCGCCCATGATCGGCTGAATCGGGTCCGGCTCAGGTTTCAGATCAACGAAGAAGGGCGGCTCCTGGACGTAGGTGCTCGCGGCATTCCACTCGTAGATGTCCTGGTCAGGGCTGGGAATGGCGTTCCAGGCTTCGTTGCCGTTGTAGACGTTGCCGTACTGCTCTCTGAACATTGCAGCGGTAACGTTCTCCTGGACGGCCGCCAGCACCTCCTGCTGCGTCGGCCAGATGTCGCGCAGGAACACCGGCGCGCCGGCCTGGTCATAGCCGATCGGCTCGTTGATCAGGTCAATGTCAACCGTGCCTGCCAGCGCGTAAGCCACCACCAGCGGCGGCGACGCCAGATAGTTGGCGCGCACAAACGGGTTGATGCGCCCGGCGAAATTGCGGTTGCCGCTAAGGACCGCCGCCGCCACCAGGTCCGCCTCCTTGACGGCGCGCACCACCTCGGCGGCCAGCGGGCCGCTGTTGCCGATGCACGTGGTGCAGCCGTAGCCAACCGTGTAGAAGCCAACCTGCTCCAGGTACGGCGTCAGGCCGGCCTTGTCCAGGTACTCCGTCACCACCTTCGAGCCGGGGGCCAGCGAAGTCTTGACATACGGTCTGCGCGTCAGGCCGCGCTCCACCGCTTTCTTAGCCAGCAGCCCGGCGGCCAGCATCACCGACGGGTTGCTGGTGTTGGTGCAGCTCGTGATGGCCGCGATCACCACCGCGCCGTGCCCCATCTCCACGCTGTCGCCGTTGTCGTGGTAGGTAGCCTTCGCCTCAGCGCGTTCCTCGCTCAGGTCATAGCCGGCCGGCCCAACCGGCGCGCGCAGCGCCTTTTCAAAAGCCGGCTTCATGTCCCGCACCAGCACCCGATCCTGCGGGCGCTGCGGCCCCGCCATGCTTGGCTCAACCGTGCCCAGGTCCAGCTCCAGCGTGTCGGTGAACATCGGGTCCGGCGTGTCGGCGGTGCGGAACAGGCCCTGCTCCTGGCAGTAGCGGCGCACCAGCTCAAGAAGCTGCGGGTCGCGCCCGGTGCGCGCCAGATAGCTGAGCGTCTCCTCGTCCACCGGGAAGAAGCCCATCGTCGCGCCGTACTCCGGGGCCATGTTGGCGATAGTGGCGCGGTCCGGCAGCGCCATGCTGCCCAGGCCGGTTCCGTAGAACTCCACAAATTTGTCCACCACGCCCTTCTTGCGCAGCATCTGCGTGACGACCAGCACCAGGTCGGTGGCGGTCGCGCCTTCCGGCAGGCTGCCGTGGAGCTTGAAGCCGATCACCTCCGGCATGCGCATGTAAATCGGCTGGTTCAGCATCGCGGCCTCGGCCTCGATGCCGCCCACGCCCCAGCCCAGCACGCCCAGGCCGTTGATCATCGTCGTGTGGCTGTCGGTCCCGACCAGCGTGTCCGGCAGGGCGACGACCCCGCCGCCGGGCGCGTCGTAAAGCTGCACCACCCGCGCCAGGTATTCCAGGTTCACCTGGTGCACGATGCCGGTGGCCGGCGGCACAACGTGAAAATTACTGAACGCCTTCTGCCCCCAGTGCAGAAATTCATAGCGCTCGCGGTTGCGCTCGAACTCGAACTGCGAATTGAGCCGCAGCGCGTCCCGCCGCGCGAACACGTCCACCTGAACCGAGTGGTCAATCACCAGGTCCACTGGGATGACCGGGTTGATGCGCCGGGGGTCGCCGCCCATGCGCAGCATGGCGCTGCGCAGCGCCGCCAGATCCACCACGCAGGGCACGCCCGTGAAGTCCTGCAAAATCACGCGCGCCGGCTTGAACGGAATCTCCACCGACTGGTAGCTGTTCGGGTCCCAACTGGCGAGGTTGACCACGTCCTCAGGGCGCACCGCGTGCCCGTCCAGGTTGCGGAGCGCATTTTCCAGCAGAATCTTGATGCTGAAAGGCAGGCGATCAACCTGGCCCACCCCGCCGCGCGCCAGCGCGTCCAGACGATAAATCAGCGCTTCGCCGCTGCCGGTGTCAAAGACAGAGCGCGCGCCAAAGCTGTCACCCGTGTTGCTCATGGCTGTTTATACCCCTTTTGTGCAGGCCGTGATCAACCGATGGCGGGTCGCTGCCAGCCTGCTGCTAAACGCTTTCGACCAATTGTACCCAATCAGGCAGGGGGTTAACCAGGGGCGCGTCAGAGACTCCGGCGGCGGCGGGCACATCCGCCGCGCCCTGCCGGCCACATCCCCCAGAAAACGGGGGGTGACTGCCTTCCGAAAAGGGCGTATTCTGAGCGAGTCGTCAGAGGCGACATCTGACCTATTGTGAACCTTCTCGAACTGTTCACACGCTCAGACAACCCTCTTGACACGAACACCAGAATCGTGATACAGTGTGTGGGTACACACAGCGCGGCGTACCCGCCGCGCCCCGCCAAACCCCACGAAAGGAGATGCGCGCCAATGCTGAATAACGACTGCGAAGTACGCACCATGCGGCACAACTGCTGCGATTTCAGCGGCATTGCGGCTGCCCGTTGGCTCGCATCTGCCACCCTCTAACGCTTCCCTGACAACCAGCTCCGAAGCGGAGGCCGCAGACCTGTCAGCCTGTGGTCGCTCTACCCTGCCTGCCCGGTGAAACATACTGTCCAGGCGGCCAGGTAGAGATTACGCCAGACGGACGACGACAGCCGGTTTGAGTTATGCAATGATTGAGACAACTCTGTAAAGCGTTTCGCCATCGTTTTCGGACGCTGAGCAGCGCACACGGGATGGGAGTAAACAGTATGGACTGGAAGATGATACTCATCAGCCAGCAGCGCCAGCGCGACCTCCTGCGCCAGGCCGAACAGGATCGCTTGGTTCGCGCGGCGCGGCAACATCGGCAGTCACCGGGATCGTACCCGCTGTGGCGCGCTCTGCTGGCAGCAGCGCAGCGCTTACAGCTCCGCCCACAACCTGACATCAACGCGCGGCATGTCTACATGTCCGCGAAGCAGAACTGAGGAAGAACACCATGAACGAGCAGTTCACAACCACCAGCTTCAAGCTGCACAACCAGCACCTGGACGAGCTGCGCCGCCGCGCCAGCCAGCAGCAGGCTCAGCGGCCGGCGCGCGGCGCCCGCCCCACCCTGTGGGCCACGCTGAGCGCGCGGCTGCGCACCGCCCGCGGCAGCGCCGGCCCAACCGCGCAGGCCGCCCGCCGGAAAGCGGGAAGCACCGGCAAACTCGCGCGCATCCACAGCTAAACCGGCTGAGCTTCACCAACAATGCGGACCCCCACAGCGGGGTCCGTTGTGTTTTAGGGCGCGCCCGGCAGGCGCGGATGCCCCGGCTCTGGCAGCGCCAGCACACCCTCGCTCAGCTCCGCCTCCCACCATTCGTTGAGCTGCGCGCACAGCTCGGCGCTGAACAGGAAAATTGACGCCAGCAGAAACGCCCAGAACAGCAGCACGATCACCGTCGCGATGCTGCCGTAGACCAGTTGATAGTTGGCGAAGTTGGTCAGATACCAGCCGAAGCCGGCCTTGGCCAGCTCCCACCCCACCGCGCCGAACACCGCCGCCGGCCAGATGCTGTCCCACTCGACCGGCCGCGCCGGCACAAAGCGGAAGGCCAGCACGAAGATCGTCAGGTTGAAGCCCAGCGGCACCGCCAGAAACGCCAGGTCAATCCAGGTGCTGGACTGGCTGAAGAAGACGGTGCGCGCCAGCAGCAGCACGGCCGACACCAGAAACGACAGCACGATCAGCACGACCAGCGTGACCGACATCGCCACCGCCACCAGCCGCCGCCGCCACATGCTGCGGCGGCGCTGCACACCGAAGATCAGGTCAAGCGCCGCCGACACGTTCGTGAACAGCCCCAGGCCGGACCACACCAGGCCGCCCAGCGCCAGCAGCGTGAAGGACGAATTCTGCGCCAGCCCCTGGTTGACGCTCTCCAGCAGCAGGTCGGTGATGCCCTGCGCGGCCTCTGGCAGGAACAGGCGCAGCGCACCGGCGATCTGCGTCTGCACGCTGGCGGCGCCCAGCACGCGCGTCAGCCCCACCGCCAGCAGCAGCAGCAGTGGAAATATCGAGAACATCGTATAATAAGCCAGCGCCGCCGCGCGCTGGGTGTCATAGCGAAAGTAGCGGTGCACCGCGCGCTGGAGATAACCCGGCAGCGCGCGCGTGGGCGCGTCAATGCCTTCCCACCACTGTGTAAACCGGCGCCGCCAGCGTTTGATCGTTCTCATCGCCATCGCAACCACAGGACTGATGTCAGCAGATGACTGAGCATAACACATCCACCGGCAAACGCGCAGTTGTTTTCGATTTTGGCGGCGTGCTGATGCGCACCGTTGATTACGGGCCGCGCCACGCCTGGGACCGCCGCCTGGGGCTGCCGGCCGGCAGCGTCGAGCAGGCCGTCCACGGCAGCGCCGCCTGGCGCGCGGCGCAGTTGGGGCACATCGCGCCGGCGGTTTACTGGGCCGCCGTCGCCGGCGAACTGGGGCTGGACGAGGCCGCCGCGGCGGACCTGCGGCGCGACTTCTTCAGCGGCGACCAGCTCGACGCCGACCTCATCACCCTGATTAACGAGCTGCGCGGCGGCGGCCACACGGTCGGCCTGCTGAGCAACGAGACGCTCGACCTGCGGGCGTGGCTGCGCGCGCTGGCGATTGACGCGCTGTTCGACCCGCTGCTCATCTCCGCCGCGCTCGGCGCCATCAAGCCGGACGCCGCCGCCTACCAGGCGCTGCTGGCGGCGCTGGGCCGGCCCGCGCGCGAGGTCATTTTCATTGACGACCTGCCCGCCAACGTCGCCGGGGCGCGGGCGCTGGGCATCCACGCCGTGCACTACACGGCGGGCATGGACCTGCGCGCCGCGCTGGCCCCGCTGCTGGCCGCCGAAGGCTGAGGCGCGCGGCGCGAAATGTGTTAGGATAAAATAGTGAGCTTCTGCGAGCGCCCCCAGGGAGGGCTAAGCCATGCCCCAGATTGACATCCAACAGATCATTCACCTGCTGAGTCCGCGTTCAGGGACCGAGCTGCTGTTTGACATTATGCTGTACGCCATCTTCATCTTCGGCCTGATCACCATGTTCATGCAGAGCGACAAAACGCTGCTGCCGACGCTGATGATGGCGGCGGTTGTGCTGATCAGCGTGATCTCCAAGCTCCAGGTGTTCCCGGCGCGCAACATCCTGACGCTGGTGCTGAACGCCGTCATGGCGATTTTCCCGCTGATGGTGGCGGCCTTCACCAAAGCGCCGAAGTCGCGACCAACGGCGATTCTGGCGTCAATCTTCGGTTTCATCTACACGATCACGTTTCTGCTGTTCGTGCAGCAGCAGTGAACGGGCGGCGCGTATGAATCGGGCAGCCGGTCAGCCTGTGAAAGGCGCTGCGCGCTGGCCGTATCAACAGCGGAACGCGGCGCCGCAGCCCGCCAGGGGCCGCTTGATGTTCACCCGCACCCCGCGCGCCGCGCTGGCCGCCGTCATAGTCGCCGCCGGCGCGGCCTGCCTGCTGCGGGCGCTTGGCGCGCCAGCCGCCCCGCGCCCCCGGCGCGGCTACGCGCTCAAGCGCC
>CAZDVL010000010.1:0-33331 GCA_964508745.1 uncultured Anaerolineaceae bacterium
TGCGCGGCGGCCAGGTGGTGCGGCTGAAGGAAGGCGACCCGCAGCGGCAGACGGTTTTCAGCCACGACCCGCTGGCGACGGCGCAGCAGTGGATTGACCAGGGCGCGCAGTGGATCCACATGGTCAACCTGGACGGCGCGCTGGCCGCCGCCAACGAGAACGGCGCGATGCTGGAGGCGGTGGCGCGGCTGGGCGTTCAGGTCCAGTTTGGCGGCGGGCTGCGCAGCCTGGAGGACATCGCGGCGGCGCTGGCGGGCGGCGCGGCGCGCGTGGTGGTGGGGACGGCGGCCGTGCGCGAGCCACAGGTGGTGGAGGAAGCGGTGCGCCGCTGGGGCGCGGAGCGCGTGTGTGTGGCGCTGGACGCGCGCGACGGCAAGATCGCCACGCACGGCTGGCAGCAGACGGCGGAGCTGACGCCGGCGGCGCTGGGGCGCGCGATGGCGAAGCTGGGCGTGCGCCATGCGCTGTTCACCGACGTGCGCCGCGACGGCAGCCTGGAGGGGAGCAACGTGGCGGCGACCATCGCGCTGGCGCGTGAGACGGGCCTGGCCGTGATCGCGTCGGGCGGTGTGCAGCGCGTTGAGGAAATCCGCGAGCTGCGGGCGGGCGGCGCCGCCGGCGTCGTCGTGGGGATGGCGCTGTACCGCGGCGAGCTGGCGCTGGCGGCGGCGCTGGCGGCGGCGGAGGGGACGGAGAATGCTGACTAAACGGATAATACCGTGCCTGGATGTGCTGAACGGGCGCGTGGTGAAGGGCGTTAATTTTGTGAACCTGCGCGACGCGGGCGACCCGGTGGAACAGGCGGCGGCCTATGACCGCGAGGGCGCAGACGAGCTGGTGTTCCTCGACATCACCGCCTCACACGAGAACCGGAACACGACGCTGGACATGGCGCGCCGGGTGGCGGACACGGTGTTCATGCCGTTCTGCGTGGGCGGGGGCATCCGCACAATTGACGACATCCGGGCGACGCTGCTGGCGGGGGCGGACAAGGTCTCGATCAACAGCGCGGCCATCAGGAATCCCGACCTGATCGGCCAGGGCGCTCGCGGTTTTGGCAGCCAGTGCATTGTTGTAGCCATTGACCCCAAGCTGATCGCGGGCCGTTGGGAGGTGTTTATCAACGGCGGGCGCGTGCCGACCGGGCGCGAGGCGGTGGCCTGGGCGCGGGAGGTCGAGAGCCGGGGCGCGGGCGAAATCCTGCTGACGAGCATGGACCGGGACGGCACGAAAGCGGGCTACAATCTTGAACTGACGCGGGCGGTGGCGGACGCGGTTTCGATCCCGGTGATTGCGTCGGGCGGGGCGGGCACGCCGGCGCATTTTCGCGAGGCGCTGACGACCGGCGGGGCGGACGCCGCGCTGGCCGCGTCGCTGTTTCACTATGAGGAAATCCGCATTGGCGATTTAAAGCGCTACCTGGCGGCGGAGGGCGTGCCGGTGCGCCTGACGGGATGGGAGGATGACGGTGTTTGAGCGGCTCAACTGGGACGGACAGGGGCTGATCCCGACGGTTGTGCAGGACGCGGCGACGCGGCAGGTGCTGATGGTGGCGTACATGAACGCGGAGTCGCTGGCGCGGACGCTGGCAACGGGCGAAACCGTGTTCTGGAGCCGGACGCGCCAGGAACTGTGGCACAAGGGCGCGACATCGGGCAACACGCAGGCGGTGCGCGCCATTTACGCCGACTGCGACGCGGACACGCTGCTGGTGCTGGTGGAGCCGGCCGGCCCGGCCTGCCACACGGGCGCGGTTTCCTGTTTCTTTCGCACCCTGAACGAAGCGCTGCAAAGCGAGGATGCAGATGTCTGAGATGCTGACACGCCTGGAGGGGGTTATCAGGGAGCGCAGGGCGCACCCGCGGGCGGAAAGTTACACCAACCGGTTGTTCGACAGCGGCGTGAACAAGATCGCGCAGAAAGTGGGCGAGGAAGCGACCGAGGTCGTCGTGGCGGCGCTGGGCCAAGGCCGCGCGGAGCAGATCAGCGAGCTGGCCGACCTGTTTTATCACACGCTGGTGCTGATGGCGCAGCTTGACATCACGCTCGACGATGTGCTGGCGGAGCTTGAGCGCCGCCACCGGCCCGAATGAGCGCGCCGTTTGTGCAGCCAGCGCCGCGCCGGCCGGCCTTCTTGCCCGCGCTACCCGGATTGGGTATGCTTTCAGCCAGCTTAACAACAAAAGCCGGGGAGATGCTGCGTGGCTCCGACTGACAGATTTGTGGCGGAGACAACCTTTTTTGTTCGTTACGCTGAAACTGACGCGATGCGGGTGGTGCACCACGCCAGTTTTATTGTGTACTTTGAAGAGGGGCGCAGCAGCTATGCCCGCCAGCGCGGCAGCGATTACGCCCTGTTCGAGCAGCAGGGGTATTTTCTGGTGGTGAGCGAGGTAGGCGCGCGCTATCATAAGCCAGCAGTCTACGGCCAGCAGATCAGCGTGCGCTGCTGGATGCAGGAAATGAAAAGCCGAGCGCTCACGTTCGCGTATGAGATTGTGGACGCCGCCTCGCGCGAGGTATTGGTCACGGGGTTCAGCAAGCATATCTGTGTGACGCGCGACGGCCAGGTGGCTAAGCTGCCGGAAAGCTGGCGCGCCTGGGCAGGCACTTAGGGCAAACCGAACATTAGGGGAGATTGTTAAGCATGGTGACTTATTCTGAACGCCCCTGGACCAGGAAGTACGATCCAGGCGTACCAACGACACTGACCTATTCCGATATACCGCTGCACAGCTTTCTGAGCGATTCGGCCCAACGCACGCCGGACGCCGCGGCGCTGATCACCAGCGCGCACCTGCCCGTTGTTGGGCGCGTGGGCACAGAGCTGACCTACCGCGAGCTGGATCAGCAGTCCGACGCGCTGGCGGCGGCGCTGGTGAGCATGGGGCTGAAGAAGGGCGCGTGTGTGGCGCTGGTGATGCCGAACATCGCCGCCTACGTGATCAGCTTCTACGCCGTGCTGAAGGCCGGCGGCGTGGTGGCGGCCACCAACCCCACGTACCCGCCGGAGAAGCTCGCGTATCAGATCAACGACTGCGGCGCCGAGATCGTGATTGTGATGAGCCTGTTCTATAACAACATCAAGGCGATCCAGGCGCGCACCAAAGTCAAGCACGTGATCGTGACCAACGTCAAGGAATACCTGCCCGGCCTGGCGCGCACGCTCTTCACGATCGCGCGTGAGAAGAAGGAAGGCCACCGCGTCGAGGAACTGGCGGCGAACGATTTCTGGTTCCAGGACGTGCTGGCGAAGTACGCCGGGCGGAAGGCCAACGTGCAGGTTTCGGGCGAGGACCTGGCGCTGTTTCAGTACACGGGCGGCACAACCGGCGTGTCGAAAGCGGCGATGTCGAAGCACAAGGGGCTGGTCGCCAACACGCTGCAAATGATCGCTGTGCTGCAGCCGCAGGAAAATGAGGTGTTCCTGGGCGCGATCCCGATGTTCCACGTGTTCGGCATGGTGGCGGTGCTGAGCGTGGCCGTGCGCCTGGGGTCGAAGATCGCGCTGGTGCCGAACGCGCGCGCGCTTGACGACGTGGTGGACACGATTGACAAGTTCAAGCCGACGCTGTTCCACGGCGTGCCGGCGCTGTTTAACGGCATCAACAACCAGCCGAGGATCACGTCGGGGCAGGTGAGCCTGGGTTCGATACGCGCGTGCGTCAGCGGCTCGGCGCCGCTGCCGGCGGCCACCAAGCGCGAGTTTGAACGGCTCAGCGGCGGCAAGCTGCTGGAGGGCTTCGGCATGAGCGAGGCGCCAACGGCCACGCACGTGAACCCGGTCTACGGCGAGAACCGGCAGGGTTCGATTGGCCTGCCGCTGCCGGACATGGACATGCGCATTGTCAGCCTGGACGACGGCGAGACGGATGTCCCGGCGGGCGAGGTGGGCGAGCTGCTGATGGCCGGGCCAAACATCATGGTGGGCTATCACGGGATGCCAACCGAGACGGCCAACTCGCTGCGGCAGAAGGACGGCAAGACCTGGCTGTACACCGGCGACATCGCCCGCATGGACGATGACGGCTACTTCTACATTGTGGACCGCAAGAAGGACATGGCGCTGATCGGCGGGTACAATGTCTACCCGGCGGCGGTGGAAAACGCGCTGAAGGACCACCCGGCCGTGCTGGAAGTGGGCGTGGCGTCGGTGCCGCACCCGCAGAAAGAGGGGCAGGAGTCCCTGAAGGCGTGGGTGGTGCTGAAGCCGGGGATGAGCGTGACCGCAGAGGAACTCATCAAACACTGCGAACAGCGGCTCGCGCCCTATGAAGTGCCGCGCCGGATCGCGTTTATCGCCGAGCTGCCCAAGTCCGACGTGCTCAAAACGCTGCGCCGCGAGCTGGTGCGCATGGAGCAGGAAGAGCTGCTCAAGGGCGGCGGCTGAGCCGACAGCGCCGTAAAGGACAACCAGGGCCGCACAGCGCCAGCGTGCGGCCTTTTGTGTCCCTGGCTATGGGCGGCGCGGCGGGACGGCGTCGGCGGTTGGCTCGGCCAGGTAGCGGCCGCGATAGAAGGCGCGCGCCGGCCCCCGGTTGATATACCAGACGACATACAGCGCAACCAGCAGGCTGAGCGCGGCGCGCGTCCGCAGCAGGCTGTCCGCCAGGCCAGCGCCGGAGTCAAAGCCTTCGCCGGCGGCGGCGGGCTGGGCGGCGGCTGACAGGTCCAGCGCGACGGTCAGGGCGGTGAGCAGCAGGACCGCGCCGACCATGATCAGGCGGATAGCCGGCGGCCGGCCGCGCCAGGCGGCCACCGCGACGGCCAGAAAGAGCAGCCCCAGCCCGGCCTGAAGCAGAAGCCGGCTGTCCGAGATGCCGGTCAGATAGCTGCCGGCCGCGCCGCCGCCCTCCAGAAGCTCGACAGCGCGCAGGCGTTCGCGCAGCAGCAGCAGGATGGCGATCTGCAGCAGCGGCAGCAGGGAGAACAGCAGCGCGCTGGTGATAATCGCGAGGGAAAGCCCAAGGGGACGGCCCGGTTTTGGCAACGGTCAGTTCCTCACGATGGGTTTGTAAGGCCAGGCTACTTGGACATTAGCGTTTGGCTTATTCGCGTGGTAAACTTCATGGAATGGCGTCCGGTAAACTTGCATGAGGTCACTTTCCAGATGAAGTTACATGACCTGATAGAACAATCTTATCAAACGTTTCAGGAACAGTCGGTTAACGCGCAGGTCGTGCTGCTGCACCCGCGCGGGCGGTATCGCTCGATGCTGGTGGCACAGCTCATCAACATGCCTGAACTGCGCGTATTGTACTATGCGTTGGGGCCAGATGACATTAACGTGCCGTCGTTTGTGGCAGGGCTGATTCACGACCTGGCGCGGCAGCACCCGCTGTTTGGCCGGCGGGTCAGCGTGCTTACGCCGGCTGAGCAGGCGGACCTGGACACGCTGATCGGCGCGTTTGCCCAGGACCTGGGCGAAGCGAGCGCCGAGCCGTTCCTGCTCATCCTGGACGAATATGACCGCAGCGACAGCGCCGACGATGTGCAGGTGTTCGTCGAGCGGCTGATCGGACGGCTGCCGGCGCACTGCAAGCTGGTGATCAACAGCCGCACGCTGCCGCGCCTGCCCTGGGTGTCGCTGATCGCGCAGAAACAGGCGGTGCTGCTCGAAGATGACCGGCTGGTCGCGCAGGATTTCTATGACATTGAGGTTGAGGGCAGGGAACGGCTGGAGGTATTCGCGCTGGGGCCGGGCTATGTGCTGATGAACGGGCGGCCGGTGGATTCATGGGAAGGCCACCTGCCGCGCCTGCTGTTCTTTTTCGCGCTGGACCGGCCCAGCATCACGCGGTCGGAGATCTGCCAGGCGTTCTGGCCGGACCTGGACACGGACCAGGCGGTGAACGTTTTTCACGTGACCAAGCGCCGGCTGCACAAGGCGCTTGACATGGACGTGCTGGTGCACGAGGACGGTTACTACCGGGTGAACCCGGCGCTGGCCGTTCAGTACGATGTCATGAACTTTGTCGGGCTGCTGATGGCGGGCCGCAACGGCGAAGGGCTGGAGCGGATCGCGGCGTGGCAGAAAGCGATCGAGCTGTACCGCGGCCCGTTTCTGCAGGGCCACAACGACCCCTGGATTGTCGAGCGGCAGCGCGATTTCCGCGCCGGGTATCTGGAGGCGCTGAGCGAGATGGCGCGCGTGCGGCTGGCCGAGGAACGGCCGGAACACGCGCTGGGGTTGCTGCAGCGGGCGCTGAACGAGGACAACAGCCGCGAGGATATTCACAGAGAGGTGATGCGGCTGTACGCGCGGCTGGGGCGGCGCAGCGAGGCGGCGGCGCACTTTCAGCGCCTGACTGACGAAATGGACCAGGCCGGGCTGGCGCCCGAAGCCCGGACCAGGGAACTCTATGACAGCATCATGAGCTGACCGGGCGGCAGCGGCGGGCAGCCGGCGAGGAAGCGGCGCTGTTGAACCGGCTGAAACGGGGTATGGTATAATCGGCGTCCGTTGTGAGCGCGATGAAAAGGCCCGCCCCCCGTGAGCGACACTGCTGTTCTGCCCGAACAACCGAACACGCGCACAGACCCACACCGCCTGGCGTGGGGCGTGCTGCTGATGGCTTTCGCGGCGTTCTGCGTGATCTGCGCCGCTGCCGGTTTTGTCATGAATTTCTTCCTGTTCCAGTCCACCGTGCCGATGCTTTCGGGCCTGACGGTCAGCCGGGGGTCGGTCGAGGTGACGGAGCCGGCCGACCCGGTGGCGCGGTCGGTGCGCATGCCGGTTAACCTGACGGGCATCGCGCAGGTAAGCACCGATTCACAATCGCAGGCCAAGCTGTTTATCCGCGACTCGCTGGCCGACGGGCGGTTGATCGCCGTCGTGACGCTGCACACCAACTCGTCGCTGACGCTGCGGACGGCGGCGCGCCCGCGGTTCAACTGGAGCACGTCGGGCTACTTTGTTGACCTGCGCGACGTGTCCGGGCGCTTCGACATCGCGGTTATCCCGGACCTGGGGCGCGATGTGCTGGTGTCGCTGCGCTCCACGCAGGGCGTGCTGATCAGCCTGAACGAGAGCGGCGACTATATCGTTAACACGTCGAACACGCGGGTGCAGGTGTATAACCGCTCTGGCATGGCCGTGCTTGTGCCGGCGGGTTCGCAGGTGGGGCACGTGGTGCCGATGGCGGGGCAGGGCGTTGTTGACACCGAAACGAACACCTTCGCGTCCAAACAGGGGTACACCGAGCTGCTGCAAAACAGCAGCTTCGTGCAGATCAACCCCAGCGTCGGCAGCGGGGACGCGCAGGAACTGCTGACGGGCTGGGTGTGCAACAACGACCCGAACGACGACCCGCCGGGTTCGTACCGCTCGCAGATGGTTGACGGCGTGATGATGCTGCGCCTGGAGCGGTTTGGGAACGCCACCACACACGGGCGAACGTCGTGTGTGCAGACGTTTGGCCAGACTGGCCTGAACCTGCCGGCGCGCGGGTTCGATTACCTGGCGCTGCGCGCCACGTTCAGCATCCATTTCCAGTCGCTCAACGCCTGCGGAATTGAAGGCAGCGAGTGCCCGCTGATGCTGCGCGTTGACTATATTGACCAGAACGGCCAGGCGCAGAAATGGTATCACGGGTTTTTCGCGGTGAACGACGAGCAGCTTTTATACCCGCTTCAGTGCAATAGCTGCCGGCAGGCGCACGAGTTTATCAACCCTAAGACGTGGTACACGTTCGACAGCGCCAACCTGTTCGCGCTGCTGCCGCCTGACCAGCGCCCGGTTGAGATTGTGGCGGTCTGGTTCTACGCCTCCGGGCACCAGTTCGATGTGCAGGTCAGCGAGATCGCGCTGCTGGGGGGGCAGGTGTCGCCAGAGACAGCGGCCCCGGCGGCTGGCACGGCGCAGGGGTGAGCGCGGGCGGGGCCAATTGCAGGCCGACTGCGGCGCTGCTATACTGGCGGCGGCGGGCCGATTCCAGAACGGGGCAGGGATGAACGAGATCAGACCGGAAGACATTCTGCTGGCGGCGGCGGTGTACGGGGGCGTTATTCTGGCCGCTTTCTGGCTGGCGATGGTGATCTGGGCCTACCGCGACATGCGCTCGCGCTCACGCGATTTGCCGGCGCGGCTGCTGGTGGCGCTGCTGGTGGCGGCGCTGACGCTGCCGGGCCTGTTGATTTACCTGCTGCTGCGCCCGCGCGAGACGCTGGCCGAAGCCTATGAACGCTCGCTGGAGGAAGAAGCGCTGCTGCAGGGGATTGAGGAAAAGCCAGCCTGCCCGGCGTGCGGCCAGCGGATGCGCGACGAGTGGCAGGTGTGCCCGCACTGCCACACGCGCCTTAAGAAGCCCTGTCTAAGCTGTGGCAGGGCGCTGGAGATCGCCTGGAACATCTGCCCCTACTGCGCTGGCGCGCAGACGGCGTATAAGGCCAGCACTGACGACGTGCTGGCGGCCAGCGCCTACCCGCCGGCGCGGCCCGCCCAGGCGACGCGCAGCAGACGCGCCTACCCGCGTGAGGCGGCCTCGGCAGAGGCGGGCGAAGCGCTGGAATTTGTCGAGGGCGACGAGCTGTAGCCGTCCGGGTTAATAGAACTCGCCCGACTCGCCGACCATGTGAATCTTGAGAAAATTGGTCTGTCCGCCGACGCCGAACGGCATGCCGGCGATCAGGATCAGCATATCCCCGCGCTTGAGCAGCTTGCTTTTGGAGGCGGCCTGCATGATGTGCCCGATCAGGCCGTCGATGGTGGTGAAGTGCGGGATCATAATCGGGATCACGCCCCAGACCAGCGCCATGCGCCGGTAGGTAATTTCGCTGGGGGTCACGCACAGGATCGGCGTGTCGGGGCGCTCTTTGGCGACCCGGCGGGCGGTGTAGCCGGTCTGGGTCGCGGTGATGATGGCGCGGCAGTTCAGCGCTTCCGTGATCTGGGTGGTGGCCTGGCTGATCGCGTCGGAGATGATTTCGCGGCCTTCGGCGCTGGTGCGCGTGAGCGCGCGCTCGGCGCGGCGGGTGGGCAGGTGCTTCTCCGCGATCAGCGCGATGTTGGCCATTGTGGCGACGGCCTCCACCGGGTAGCTGCCAGCGGCCGTTTCGTTGCTGAGCATCACGGCGTCGGTGCCGTCCACGATAGCGTTGAACACGTCACTGGCCTCGGCGCGTGTGGGGCGCGGGTTGTCCACCATCGAGCTGAGCATCTGGGTCGCGGTGATGACGGGTTTGCTGGCGCTGTTGCAGAGCTGGATGATGCGCTTCTGGTGGACAGGCACTTCTTCGGCGGGGGTTTCAACGCCGAGGTCGCCGCGCGCGACCATCACGCCGTCGGCGGCGGCGATGATCGCTTCGATTGAGTCGATCGCCTCGCGCTTCTCGATCTTGGCGATGATCGCCGTTTCCCCGCCCAGGTGGCGGATAAGCCAGCGCAGCTCGCGGATGTCGTCGGGGTTGCGGACGAACGACATCGCCAGGTAGTCCGTCTGCTTCCGAAGCGCGAACTCGACATCGGCCCGATCCTTGTCGGTGATGGCAGAGAGCGACAGCCGGGCTTTGGGGGCGGCGACGCCCTTGCGCGACGTGAGCGGGCCGCCGATGACGACTTCGCAGATGAGGGAGCGGGCGTCTATCTCGCGGACGGTGAACTCCAGGTTGCCGTCATCCAGCAGAAGCTGCATGCCGGCTTCGATGTCCTTGACAAACTCAGGGTGGGGGAGGGCGATGACGTATGGATCATCGCCCGTCGGCTCATCCAGCGTGAGGGTGATTGTGTCGCCGGGCGTGAGCATGAGCGGCTCATTGAGCACACGCCCGATGCGGATTTTAGGGCCTTGCAGGTCGCACATGATGGCGATAACCGCGTTTTCTTCCGCGGCCACCCGGCGAATGACATCAATGACTTCGCCGTGCGCCTCATGGCTGCCGTGCGAGAAATTGATCCGGGCGACATCCATGCCTTTGCGAATCAGCTCGCGGACGATCGCTTCATCACGCGAGCGCGGCCCGATCGTCGCGACGATTTTGGTGCGTTTGCCGTCAATGCGCGCGTATACCAAAACGCTCCCCCCTCTCTGAACTGGCTGCGATGCGGTGTGTATACCTAGCGTTTAAGGTTGGAGAACGCGCTGGCCCCGGCGTAAGTGGCGGCGTCGCCCAGGTCTTCCTCGATGCGCAGCAGTTGGTTGTACTTGGCGACGCGGTCAGACCGCGCCGGCGCGCCGGTTTTGATCTGTCCGGCGTTCATGGCGACGACCAGGTCGGCAATAGTGGCGTCCTCGGTCTCGCCGCTGCGATGGCTGACCACGACGGTCCAGCCGTGCCGCTGGCTGAGCTGGCTGGCGGCCATCGCCTCGGTCAGCGTGCCGATCTGGTTGACCTTGCACAGCAGCGAGTTGGCGGCCTTTTCCCTGATGGCGCGCTCGACGCGCGTGACGTTGGTCACCAGCAGGTCGTCGCCGACGATCTGCACGCGGTCGCCGATGGCGGCGGTCAGGCGGGACCAGTTTTCCCAGTCGTTTTCGGCCAGGCCGTCTTCAAGCGAGATGATGGGATAGCGCGCGACCCAGTCGGCCCAGAAATCCACCATTTCCGCGCCGGTGAGCGAGCGGCCCTCGATGGCGAGGTTGTATTTGCCGTTCTGGTAGATTTCGGAGGCGGCGGGGTCAAGGGCGATGAACACCTGCTCGCCGGCCTTGTAACCGGCCTTGTCGATGGCATCCATGATGACATCCAGCGCGGCCTGGTTCGAGCCGAGGCTGGGGGCGAAGCCGCCTTCGTCGCCGACGGCGGTGGAGAAGCCTTTTTTGTGGAGGATGCCTTTCAGCGACTGGTAGATTTCGACACACCAGCGCAGGGCCTCGTGGAAGGACTCAGCGCCGACGGGCATCACCATAAATTCCTGGAAGTCGGTGCTGTTGGCGGCGTGCTTGCCGCCGTTCATAATGTTCATCATCGGGACGGGCAGGACGTGGGCGTGGACGCCGCCCAGGTAAGCGTACAGCGGCAGCTCGACGCTGTCGGCGGCGGCGCGGGCGACGGCCAGCGAGACGCCCAGGATGGCGTTCGCGCCCAGATTTTTCTTGGTGGGCGTGCCGTCAAGCTCGATCATGAGGTCGTCAACAGCCTTCTGATTGAGGGCATAGGCGCCCTGGAGCGCCTCGGCCAGCGGGCCGTTGACGGCCTGCACTGCTTTGAGGACGCCTTTGCCGCCGTAACGGCTCTTGTCGCCGTCGCGCAGCTCAAGGGCTTCGTGCTCACCGGTGGAGGCGCCGCTGGGGACGATCGCGCGCCCGAACGCGCCGTCGGCCAGCATGACTTCAACCTCAACGGTGGGGTTCCCGCGCGAGTCGAGCACCTCGCGGCCATGAATCCTCTCGATGATAGGCATGGAGTTGTCTCCTGTGCATTGTGCGCAGTAAAAATAACAGGATGGCAGGCGTGTCTTCCTGGGCGCGGCAGCAAATGGGCCGCCGCGCAACCGCTGTTATTATAGCGCACTGTGCCGGCGAATAGCTACGGTGACAAAACGGCCTGACAAGCGCGCAGCCAGCGGTTAAAATAGCGAATCTGAGAACCCGGATGGCTCAACAGAGGACAACAGCATGACAGCACAGCGCGCGGTGTACCTGGATCATTCTGCGACGACGCCGGTTGACCCGCGCGTGGTGGAGGTCATGCTGCCCTATTTTACCGAAATCTACGGCAACCCGTCGTCGGCACACAGCTTCGGGCGCAGGGCGGAGCGGGCGGTAGAGGACGCGCGCGAGACGGTGGCGCGGGCGCTCAACTGCCAGCCGAGCGAGATTGTGTTCACGGGGGGCGGCAGCGAGGGCGACAACCTGGCGCTGCGCGGCGCGGCCTGGCAGGCGCGGCGCGAGGGGCGCGGCGCGCATGTGCTGACGCCGCCGATCGAACACAACGCCGTGACGCGCACAGCGGAACAGCTTGCTGAGGTGATGGGTTTCCGGCACACGTTTCTGCCGGTGGACGCCTACGGCACGGTCGCGCCGGCGGCGCTGGAGGCGGCCTGTGAGGCCGACACGGTGCTGGCGAGCGTGATGTACGCCAACAACGAGGTCGGCACGGTCGAGCCGGTGCAGGCGCTGGCGGCGGCCGCCCACCGCCACAACGTGCTGTTTCACACGGACGCGGTCCAGGCGGCGGGGCAGCTTTCGCTGGACGTGCAGGCGCTGGGCGTGGACCTGCTGAGCCTTTCGGCGCACAAGTTCTACGGGCCGAAGGGCGTGGGCGCGCTGTACTGCCGCCAGGGTTTAACGCTGGTGCCCAGCCAGAGCGGCGGCGGCCACGAGGACGGACGCCGCGCCGGGACGCACAACACGCCGTTTATCGTCGGGATGGCGAAGGCGCTGGAGATCGCGTATGACGAGTACGACGCCAACGTGGCGCATTACACGGCGCGGCGCGACCAGTTGATTGACGGTGTGCTGCTGCGCGTGCCCAACGCGCGCCTGACAGGCCACCGGCAGCAGCGGCTGGCGAGCCACGCCAGCTTTATTTTTGAGGGCATTGACAGCAGCCGGCTGATTATGCACCTGGACATGAAGGGCATCGCCGCCAGCGGCGGGTCGGCCTGTAAGACCGGCAACCCGGAGCCGTCGGGCGTGCTGCTGGCGATGGGCTACAGCGCGCGCGAGGCGATTGGCAGCCTGCGGCTGACCGTGGGCCGGCAGACGACCGAGGCCGATATTGACTACACGGTTGAGGCGCTGGCCGAGGTGATCGAGAAGCTGTACCGGCTGGCGCCGGCTTTGTAAGCGGCCGCCGGGCGCTGTAGGCTGGGGAAACGCACAGGGGAAATGATGGGCAGCGCAGATATTCGTGTGGTGGTGGCGATGAGCGGCGGGGTGGACAGCTCTGTCGCGGCGGCGCTGCTGGTCGAGCAGGGCTACCAGGTTGTGGGGATGATGATGCGGCTGTGGTCGGAGGAAACGGCCGACGGGCGCGCGCACAACCGCTGCTGCACGCCCGACCAGATGACGGACGCGCGCCGTGTCGCGGACCGGCTGGACATTCCGTTTTACGCGCTGGACACGCGGCAGGTGTTCCGCGACACGGTGGTTTCGTATTTTATTGAACAGCACCGGCGGGGCGTCACGCCGAACCCGTGCCTGGAGTGCAACCGGCACATCCGTTTTGAGTGGCTGCTGAACAACGCGCTGGCGCTGGACGCGGATTACCTGGCGACCGGCCATTACGCGCAGGTTGACCGGGACAGCGCCGGGCGCTGCCGGCTGCGGAAGGGCGCGGACGCGCACAAAGACCAGAGCTACGTGCTGAGCGTGCTGGGGCAGGCGCAGCTTCAACACGCGCTGTTTCCGGTGGGGGGCTGCACCAAGCCGCAGGTGCGCGAGCTGGCGGCGCGCTTCGGGCTGCCGACGGCCAGCAAACACGACAGCCAGGACCTGTGCTTTCTGGGCGACGGCGACTACCGCCGCTTCCTGGCCGAACACGCCCCGGAGGTGATGGCGAGCGGCCCGATCGTGCGGCGCGACGGCGGCGTGATCGGCCAGCATCAGGGGCTGGCGAACTACACGATTGGCCAGCGCAGGGGGCTGGGCGTGTACGCCGCCGAGCCGCTGTACGTGATCGGCACAAATCTGGACGACAACGCGCTGATTGTCGGCGCCTACGATGAGCTGGGCGCGGCGGCGCTGACGGCGGAGCGCGCGAACTGGGTCAGCGGCGAAGCGCCCGCCGGGCCGTTTCGCGCCGAGGTGAAGATCCGCTACAGGGCGCAGCCAGCCCCGGCGCTGGTCACGCCGCTGGCGGGCGGGCGGCTGCGGGTGGATTTTGATGAACCGGCGTGGGGTGTCACGCCGGGGCAGGGCGCGGTGATCTACGACCGCGACGTGTGCCTGGGCGGCGGCATCATCGAGCAGCCTGCGAGCGGCTGAGCGGCGCTACAGCCGCCACAGCGCAGCGCGCACCTGGTCGCTGAACAGCAGCATGATCCACGTGCCGACGATGATGTACGGCCCGTAGGGCAGGGGCGTGAACATGGCATAGCGCCCGGACAGGCTGCGCACGACAAGGTACACCAGCGCCCCCAACGCGCCCAGAAACACGGTGATGAACATGGCGAAGATCAGCGCCTGCCAGCCGAGAATCAGGCCGCAGAGCGTGGCGAGCAGCACATCCCCGTAACCGAACGCGACTTCTGGCAGCTCCTGCCCGCGCGCTTTCGCGACCACGTGCGAAAACAGAATCCCGCCCAGGTAGAGCAGGAAGAACACGCCGAAGCCGAGCGCCGCGCCGCCGAGCGCCGCGCCGAGCGTCGGGCGGGCGGCGGGCGTGACAATGGCGGCCAGCAGGGCCAGGGCGCAGGACGGGATGATGACCGAGAACAGGATCAGGCGGTGTTCGAGGTCAATCACGGTGATGAGGACGAACAGCGCCATGTACACGAAGTAGAACAGGCGCTGGACGCCGGGCACGTCGGGGTCGCTGGCCGTCACCAGGTACACGATCACCAGCAGGGCGGCGGTCGCCAGCTCCGCCAGCGGCCAGCGCCATGACAGGCGCGCCCCGCCGGGCGAGGCGCGTTTGCCGGTGAGGAAGGCCAGCAGGCCGCTCCAGGCGACAGGCGGGCGCGGCGCGCCATCGGGGTAGCGCGGCGCGCGCGGGCGGCGATAGTGGGGCAGGTCGTCGGCCAGGACGTTGACCAGCACACCGGCCAGCAGGCCGGCGACGATCAGCAGGCCAATGGCGGGGAGCGCGGCGGGATCAGGCGGCACGGGCATCAGCGACCTTTCTCAGGGCAGGGGCGGCGCCGGCGGCAGCAGCGCCAGCGACAGCACAATCAAAAACACAAAGGCGACAGCGACAGCCATCAGGACCGCCGCCCGGCCCGCCGACGACAGCGGCGCGGCGGCGTCGGCGTCAGGCGGGGCCGCGCCGACGCACAGGTCAACCCGTTCGACGCGGCGGCGCTGGATGCGCCAGGCGGCGAACTGCGGCTGGGGCGCGCGCAGGCTGACGATCAGATAGGCCGCGTCGGGGTAAGCGGCGCGATCAATATCAACGGAGGACGGCACAGGGTCGCTGTGCGGGTGCGAGTGATAGATGCCGATGAGCTGGAGGCGTTCCCGCTGGATGTCGAACATGGCGCGCACGAGCGCGGCAGGTTCCATGTCGTAGCGGCGCAGCGGATCGGCGGCGGCGTTGGGGATGGGGATGATGCGGGCGGCGCGCCCGCCCACGCCGGCGATCAGCCCGCAGGCTTCCTGCGGCGCGGCGCGGCGCGCGTGGTCGGCGACGGCGCGCGCCTGGTCGTGGGTCAGCCAGAGGGTCATGGCCTGCGGCGCTCAGTCTGCCGCGGGAACGACAAACGATTCCACACAGCGATCCTGCGGCGGGTTGCGGGTTTCGTAGAACAGGTCGGCGGTCAGCGTGTAGACGCCGGCGGGATCGCCTGTGCTGCGCAGATGCATGGTGAATTCCATGTCGTGGTGCATCGTCTCGATCACGTCGAGTTCGCTCACGATGCGGTCGTGCGCGTCGTGCGCCACCAGCAGCAGGTTGGGGCGCTCGCGGAAGGGCGTAACCTGGATGTGGATGTGGATGCGGACGCGATCCGCGTAGGGGGTGACCTCCAGGCGTTCGATGCGAACGTCCGCCTGCGGCTGGGGCGTTTTACTGCTGGGGAACAGCGGAATTTCCACGATTGACAAGCTCCCTGGCCGGCTGATTAGCTGGCCGCGCACAGCCGGTTGAGGGCCGCCAGCGCGCGCTCCAGGTCAGCGGCGGCGACGAGGATATGGTCGCGCGTGAAGGCCGCGTAGGGCAGCAGGCTGATGCCGTCGGCGGCCAGCGCCGAGGCGACGCGCGCCATAAAACCGACCAGCCCCGGCTCCAGCGCGACATCGAACGTAATCAGGCGGTAGGTGATGGGGCTGAGCTGGTGGCCGGGCAGGCGCGGCGCGAAGTCAGCGGCGGCTTCGGCGGGGATAATCAGCGTGACCTCATCGCGGTCGGCGAGCAGGACGGCGAACGGCTCGCCGATTTCGGCGAGCACGCCGGCGGCGGCTGTGATCGCGCTGGGCGGCAGCCGGACCAGCGCGTAATCCTGCTCGTCGGCGATGAGCTGCGCCTGCTGAAGCGCCTGTTCAACGGTTTGCGGCACGGGAACGCCCTTCACTCGTCAAATTGATACGTTGGTTCGGCATAGTAGCGAAGCTGGCGGTTGGCCAGCTTGTGGCGCAGCCAGCGCGCCAGCACCTCATTTTTGCCGGCCAGGGTGATCTGTTCGTCGCGCAGGTAAGCGAGCGGGTAGTTCACGCGCAGCGCGCGCCCGTAGACGATGTGGCGGCTGACGCCGGGCGGCAGCAGCGCGTCGTGGCGCGCGGCGGCGATGATGTCCGCGGGCTGGTAATGCGGGAACTGTACCAGCGCGACGGCGCTCTCGTACAGCGGCCAGATCTCCTGCGGCTGGGTGAGCGACGTGCGGTGCAGATGCGCGCGCTGCTGGTACATGCTCACAAACCCGCGCAGGGCGGCGCTGCGCCCCTGAACGGTGTCAGCCAGGGCCAGCAGGGCCAGCACGCGCCCGTCCGTCAGCGTGATGTGGGCGATGGCGTCCTGCTGCTGGCCGTCCTGCACCTGGATGTCCGGCAGGGCCGCCAGGTGGTTGAGAAACGCGAGGATGTCCCAGCCGGCGACCACATGGTTCCAGGTTTGCAGCTCGACATAGCTGCCTTCGTAAGAGGCCACCTGGACGAGGATGTGCGGGTAGCCGAGGGCGGCGAAGGCGTAGCCGCGGTTCGCGCCGTCCAGGATCACATACTCCGCTGCGTCCATCGGGGCGACAACCGGCGGGTTGATCACATAGTCTTCGACCTGCAGGCGCGCGATCAGGGGCAGCGAGCGCTGCGAGTCATGATCTTCGTGAGCGCGGAGCGAGGACGTGAGCACAATACGCAGGTCGGGTATGGGGGCGTGGCTGCGATCAATGGACATAGCTGACCTGATAATTTGGCACGACGCCAGCAAAATGATAAGGTGTATGTAGAGTATCATTAAGCTGCGCCTTCGGCAATTCTGAATGCGCGGCGGGCTGGAAAGGGCGGGGATGGGCGCGCACGACCAGGGGGCAGACGCGACCGCCGGGCGCTGGCTGACGACAGCGCGCACGCTGTGTTTTGTGTGCAGCGGCGACGACGTGCTGCTGATGCGCCGGGGGGCGCACCGGCGCGTGTTTCCGGGGCGCTATAACGGCGTCGGCGGCCACATTGAACGCGACGAGGACCCGCTGAGCAGCGCCCGCCGCGAGATCAAAGAGGAAACGGGGCTGGCCGTTGACGACCTGCGCCTGCGGGCTGTGTACAATATTGACGCGGGCGGCGCGACGGGCATCACGCTGTTTGTGTTCACGTGCACCAGCGCCAGCCGCGCCGTGACTGAAGGCCCTGAGGGGACGCTGCACTGGGTCGCGCGCGCAGCGATCGGCCAGTTGGAGCTGGTGGAGGACCTGCCGCTGATTCTGCCGCGCGTGCTGGCGATGCCGCCGGACGCGCCGCCGCTGTTTGTGCACGTCAGCTACGACGCGCAGGACCGCATCCAGATGCGCATTGAGGCGGACACGCCGGCTGTAGAGTGAGGCGAACATGGTAGGAACAGAACACGCGCCAGCGCCGGACACAGGCGCGCCCGGCGAGGCTGCCGACCAGCGGCGGCGTCCAATCCTGCGGCGCACCGGCTGCGCGCTGGGCGTGCTGGTCTGGGCGGTGCTGATGATGATACCGCTGCTCTTGTTTGCGCTGGCGGTGCGCGGCGAGATCTCGGTGGCGACCGGCGGCGCGCCCGAACAGCGGCTGCGGGTGTGGCTGATTATGGACGCCGCGCAGCGGGGGGTGGGCATTTCGACGGCGGCGGCTTACGAAACGGGCGGCGGCGTCTGCGTGCAGACTGACGTGCGCTTCCTGCTGTGGCAGGGGCGGCCTGAAGCGCAGCAGCGGTACTGTGAATGTTACGAGCGCGGCGCGGCGGGCGAATGGCGCGCGACCAGCGTTGTCAGCGGGGCCTGCCCGATGAACGACGCTCAACCTGGCCAGGATGGAGATGGGGTGGGGTAAGCGCGATGCAGATAGACGCCGGAAATGCGGTGTGGCTGGCGGTGTGCTGTGGGCTGCTGTGCGTGGCCGGGGTTGTGGCGCTGCTGGCGCTTCAGGTTGTGACCGGCCTGCTGGACGCGGTGCTGTCGGTGGTGGGGCTGGTGTTTGGCGCTTTCAGCGGCGACCCGCTCTCGTGCTGCGGGTGCATTGTTGTCGTAATACTGTGCGGCGCGTGCGCGCTGGCGGCGCTGTTCTTTTCGGGGGTTTGCAGCGCGCCGGGCGCGCCGGACGTGTGCCGCATTATCGGGCTGTAATCAGCGTTCGACAGATGCGCCCCGGTCGTCGTGGATGGCCTGTTCGCCGGGTACGCTGTTGGCCGGGCGGCGCGCCGCTGCCGCCGGGGGGCTTTCACCCATGAGGGCCAGAAACTCGTGCGCGTCAATGGTTTCGACCTCCAGCAGGCGGCGCGCCACAGCGTCGAGGCGGTCACGATGGGCGTGGAGGATGCGCCGCGCCTCGTCGTGGGCGGCGCTGACGAGCAGGCGCACTTCGCGGTCAATTTCTTCGGCGACCGCATCGCTGTAATCGCGCTGCTCTGAAATTTCCCGCCCCAGGAAAATCAGCTCATCCTTCTGGCCGTACATCATCGGGCCGAGCTTATCGCTCATGCCGAAGCGCGTGATCATCGCGCGGGCCAGCTTGGCCACGCGCTCGATATCGTTGGAGGCGCCGGTCGTGATTTCTTCCAGCACGATTTCCTCAGCGGCGCGCCCGCCGAGCGCAACGACAAGCTGTTCACGCAGGTGTGTGCGTGACAGATAGGACGGGTCTTCAGCGGGCAGAAAGAGCGTCGAGCCGCCGCTGAGGCCGCGCGGCATGATCGTTACCTTGCGCACGGGGTCAGCGGTGGGCAGGTAATGGGCGACAACGGCGTGGCCCGCTTCGTGATAGGCCGTGATGTGCTGTTCAGCCGGGGTCATCACACGGCTGCGGCGCTCCGGGCCGAGCAGCACACGTTCAACGGCTTCCTGAAAGTCAGCCTCGCCGATGGTCTTTTTGTTGCGGCGGGCGGCGAGGATGGCGGCTTCGTTGACCATGTTCTCGATGTCCGCGCCGACAAAGCCGGGCGTGGACTTGGCGATGATTTTGAGGTCCACATCTGAGGCCAGCGGCTTGCCGCGCACATGGACTTTGAGGATTTCTTCGCGGCCCTTTACGTCGGGGCGGTCGAGGATCACGCGCCGGTCGAAGCGGCCAGGGCGCATCAGCGCGGGGTCAAGGATGTCGGGGCGGTTGGTGGCGGCGACGATAATGATATTGGTGTCGGTATCGAAACCGTCCATTTCGACGAGAATCTGGTTGAGGGTTTGTTCGCGCTCGTCGTGGCTGCCGCCCAGGCCAGTGCCGCGCTGCCGCCCGACGGCGTCAATCTCATCAATAAAGACGATGCAGGGGCTGTGGCGGCGGGCCTGGTCGAACAGGTCGCGGACGCGGCTGGCCCCGACGCCGACGAACATTTCGACGAACTCTGAGCCGGAAATGCTGAAGAAGGGCACGCCGGCCTCGCCCGCGACGGCCTTCGCCAGCAGCGTCTTGCCCGTCCCTGGGCTGCCGATCAACAGCACGCCTTTCGGGATGCGCGCGCCAAGCTGGATAAATTTCTCCGGCTCTTTAAGAAACTCAACCACCTCCATCAGCTCAGCTTTGGCTTCGTCTGCGCCGGCCACATCGCTGAAGGTAATGCTGGGCTGGTCGCCGGTGAACATGCGCGCCCGGCTTTTGCCGAAAGCCACAGCCTGGTTGTTGTTGCCCTGCGCCTGGCGGAACATGAAGAAGATCAGGCCGCCGATCAGGACGATGGGCAGCAGGGCGCTGAGCAGGCTGATGCCGATGGTGGGCCAACTGCTGGGTTCCTGATAATCCCAGGTGATGCGTTCGATCTGGTCGGGCGTAACGCCAAGCTGGAGGAGCTGTTCCTGCGCGGTGGCTTCAGGGCCTTTGAAGGCGACGGCGCGAGTATTGTCGCGGAAGGTGACAACCAACTGGGTGCCGGTTATTTCGACGCGGCTGACTTCCCCGGCCTTGATGCGCCGGGCGATGTCGCTGAAACCCAGCTCGCGCGGCCCCTGGCCGCCGCTGTTAATGGACAGGAAGATAACGGCGATAATGAGACCAACAAAGACATACAGCAGGATGCTTCTGGTCCGGGGGTTGTTCACGTTGTGCGCATTCCTTCAGCGCCGAACCCCGGCCTCTGCCAGCGGCAGAAACCGCGATGGCACAACAGTTTCACTGTCAGTTTAGCATATTTGTGCCGCGCGTCCTATATTCAGCGCCAGCGCGCATGTTTGCCTGCAAGGGGTTTGGTGTAAAATGTGGTCTGTTCTGGGCGCGACTGCGGGAACCTTATGAGTTCGATCAAACAGTTAAACGAGCGCATTCAGCAGGAAGCGGCGTTTGTGCAGCCGATGCTGGCGGAGATTGGCCGGGTCATTGTGGGCCAGGATCGCCTGATTAACCGGCTGCTGGTGGCGCTGCTCTCGGACGGCCACGTGCTGATCGAAGGGGTGCCGGGGCTGGCGAAAACGCTGGCGGTGCGCTCGCTGGCGGCGACGATGAACGCGCACTTCCAGCGGATTCAGTTCACGCCGGACCTGCTGCCAGCGGACATCACCGGCACGCAGATTTACAACCCGCGCAGCGGCGACTTCACGCCGCGCCAGGGGCCGGTGTTCACGAATATCCTGCTGGCGGACGAGATCAACCGCGCGCCGGCGAAGGTGCAGTCGGCGCTGCTGGAGGCGATGGAGGAACGGCAGGTCACGCTGGGGGAGCAGACATACCGCCTGCCAGAGCCGTTCATGGTGCTGGCGACGCAGAACCCGATCGAGCAGGAGGGCACCTACCCGCTGCCGGAGGCGCAGCTTGACCGCTTCATGCTCAAGGTGCTGGTGGGGTATCCGACGCGGGCGGAGGAGCGGGCCATTATTGACCGCATGACGGGCGAGCTGCCGGAAGCGCCGCCGGCGGTGGTTGAGGCGCAGACGATTGTCCAGGCGCGGCGGGTCGTGTCCTCGATCTACGTGGACGACAAGATCAAAAACTATGTGCTTGACATCGTGGGGGCGACGCGCAGCCCGGCGGGCAGCGGGCTGAACAGCCTGGGGCCGCTGATCGCCTGGGGGGCGTCGCCGCGGGCGACGATCTTCCTGGTGAAAGCGGCCAAAGCCTATGCGTTCCTCAGCGGCCGGGGGTACGTGACGCCGGACGATGTGAAGCAGGTGGCCCCGGACGTGCTGCGACACCGGCTGCTGGTCACGTTTGAGGCGGAGGCCGAAAACATCACGCCGGCGCAGATCGTGCAGCAGATTATCAGCCGCGTCGAGGTGCCATGAAGCCGGAAGGGGTCAGCCTGCGCCAGATCCGCCGCATCGAGCTGCGGACGCGGCGGCTGGTCAACGAGGCGTTTGCCGGCGCGTACCGCTCCGTGTTCAAGGGGCAGGGGATGGCGTTCGAGTCGGTGCGGGCCTACGAGCCGGGCGATGACATCCGCGCGATTGACTGGAACGTGACGGCGCGCACCGGCGAGCCGTTCGTCAAGCAGTTCACCGAGGAGCGTGAGCTGACCGTTATGCTGGCGTTCGACGCCAGCGCGTCGGCGCTGTTCGGCACGGCGGGGCGGCAGAAGCGCGAGCTGGCGGCGGAGCTGGGCGCGGTGCTGGCGCTGGCGGCCACGACGAACAACGACAAGGTGGGGCTGCTGGTGTTCAGCGACCGCCTGGAGCGCTATATCCCGCCGCGCAAGGGGCGCAACCACGTGCTGCGCCTGATTCGCGACCTGCTGGCGGCTGAGCCGGCGGGCGCGGGGACTGACCTGGGGCTGGCGCTGCGCACGCTGAACCGCGTGCTGAAGCGGCGCGCGATCGTCTTTTTGATCTCCGACTTTCTGGCCCCGGCTGAGGATTACCAGGCGGAGCTGCTGCTCACGGGCCGGCGGCACGACGTGATCGCGCTGGCGCTGCGCGACCCGCTGGAGCGGGCCTGGCCGGTGGGGGCGCTGGTGGGGCTGCGCGACGCTGAGACCGGCGCGGCGCTGTGGGTGGACACGGCACAGGCCGGGTGGCGCGAGGGGTTCGCGCGGCAGACAGAGCGTTTCGCCCAGGCGCGCGACGCCGCGCTGGCGCGGGCGCAGGTCGAGCGTGTTGATATTCCGCTGGACGGCGATTACGCGGCGGCGCTGGTGTCGTTTTTTCAGCGGCGCGCCCGCCGTTCGCAGGCATGAGCCGCTGGCTGTGGGCGGCGCTGGCGCTGCTGGCCCTGACCGCGCCGGGGCCGGCGGCGGCGCAGGAAGCCGCGACGGCGCGGTTTACGGTTGAGGCGGGCAGCGCGCCGCTGGTGGGCGAGCCGGTGACGCTGGCCCTGTCGGCGCTGCTGCCGGCTGGCGCGACGATCAGCCAGTGGCCGGAGTTCCCGCAGCAGTGGCCGCCGTTTGAGACGGCGCGGGCGGGGGATGTGCGCCTGATAGAGCAGCCGGACGGCAGGATGGAGGCGCGCCAGGAAATCACGGTGATTCTGTGGGCTGCCGGCGATTACCGCACGCCGCAGGCGCGCATCAGCTACCAACTGCCGGGCATGGCCCCGGTCGAAATCGTGGTTGAGCCTGTATTTCTCACTGTTCCAAGCGCCCTGACGGGCGAAACGCTGGCGCTGCGGCCGCTGAAGCCGCAGATTGCGCTGGCGGGCGGGCTGTCGCCGCTGGTCGCTGCTGGCGGGGCGGTTGGCGCGGGCGGGCTGGCGGCGGCGGCCTGGCGGCGGCGCCGGCGTGGGCGGCGGCCAGCGGCGGCGGGCCTGCTCACGGCTTATGACGCGGCGCTGGCCGGGCTGCAAAGCCTGACAGAGCGCGGCCTGCCTGATGCCCAGGTCTACGCGGGCGCGGCTGAACAACTGCGGGCGTATCTCAGCGGGCGCACGGGCGTGCGCGCGGGCGACCTGACAACGCCGGAGCTGCTGGCGGCGGTCAGCGGGCGCATCGCTGAGCCGCGGCGGCAGGAACTGGCGCGGCTGCTGGAACAGGCGGACCTGGTAAAATTCGCCCGCTACCAGCCTGAGGCGCGCGGCGCGCAGGTGTACGTCGGGCAGGCGCAGCGCTGGGTGAAGGCGACAGAGGGGGCATTGAGGGCAGATGCTGCCGAGGAAGGGTAACGGTTGATTTTCAGATTCGCGCACCCGGCGGCGCTGGCGCTGGCGCTGCTGCCGCTGGCGCTGGTGGTGCTGCGCCGCGCCCGGCGGCAGGCCGCCGCGCCGCCGCTGCTGCTGTTTTCGGACACGCGCCTGATGGCCGGGCTGCCGCCGGGGTGGCGGGCGCGGCTGCGGCGGCTGCCGGACGCGCTGCGCGCGCTGGCGTGGCTGGCGCTGGCGCTGGCGCTGGCGCGGCCGCAGGCCGGGCAGGCGCAGGAAATCCTGCGCGGGCAGGGTGTGGACATTGTGATGGCGCTCGATATTTCCGGCAGCATGGACACGCCGGACTTTGGCGGGCAGACGCGCCTGGAGGCGGCGCGGCAGGTGATCGGCAGCTTTGTGCGGGCGCGCGAGTTCGACCGCATCGGGCTGGTTGTGTTCGCGCGTGAGGCGTTCTACCAGTCGCCGCCGACGCTGGACTACGCGGCGCTGCTGCGCCTGCTGGACGAGGTGCAGCTCGCGCCTGACCTGGGGCTGGACGATGGCACAGCGATCGGCATGGGGCTGGCGTCGGCGGCGAATATGCTGCGCAGCAGCGCGGCGGCCAGCCGGGTGATCATTCTGCTGACGGATGGAGCCAACAACGCCGGCGCGCTGGACCCGCTGACGGCGGCGCGGGCGGTGCAGGCGTTTGGGATGCGCGTGTACACGATCGCGGTGGGGCAGGCGAAGGCCAGCTCCGGCGGGGACGGCGCGGCGCTGGCGCGGGCTGACCTGGACGAGGGCACGCTCCGGCAGATCGCGGCGCTGACGGGCGGGGTGTATTTCCACGCGGCAGAGCTGGACGTGCTGCAGCAGGTGTACGACCAGATCAACCGGCTGGAGCGCTCCGACGTAGAGCGTCAGGTGTTCGTGCGCTGGCAGGAACGGGCCGACGGCTGGATGGCGCTGGCGCTGGCGCTGCTGGCGGCTGAGCGGGCGCTGCGCGTGACGGTGTTTCAGGCGCTGCCTTAGCCGATGAACATTGAATTTGGGCGCCCAGAAGCGTTGTATCTGCTGCTGCTGCTGCCGGCGGCGGCGGCGCTGTTCGTGTGGCGCGGGCGGGCGCGGCGCGCGGCCCTGGCGCGGCTGGGCGAGGCGGGGCTGGTGCGGCGGCTGGCGCCAGGTGTGAGCCGGGCGCGGCGGGCAGCCAAAGCGGCGCTGTGGCTGATGGCAGCCGGGCTGCTGATCGTGGCGCTGGCGCGGCCCGCCTGGGGCGTGGACGCTGAGGTGATCGAGACGCAGGGCGTGTCGGTGATGGTGGTGTTTGATGTCAGCCAGAGCATGCTGGCGCAGGACACGGCGCCTGACCGGCTGGAGCGGGCGAAGCTGACGCTGCGCGACCTGACCGACCGGCTGGCGGGCAGCGAGATCGGCCTGATTCTGTTCGCGGGGCAGGCGCTGGTGCAGTTCCCGCTGACGACGGACACGTTTTCGATCCAGTCATTTGTGAACGCCGCCAGCACCGACGCGATCTCGCAGCAGGGCACGAACCTGGACGGCGCGCTGCGGCTGGCGATCAGCGCGCTGGAGCAGCCGCGCCCGACCGCGCGGCAGATTGTGGTGCTGTCGGACGGCGAGAATCACGAGGGCGACCCGGCCGAGGCCGCCGCCCGCGCCGCCGCCGTCGGCATCACGGTGCACGCGGTCGGCTATGGCGACGAGGCCGGCGCGCCGATCCCGGTGCTGGATGACGCCGGGCGCGCGGCCGGTTACAAGACCGACGCCGCTGGCGGCCTGGTGCTCTCGCGGCTGGACGCTGAGACGCTGCGGGCGGTGGCCGAGCGCGGCGGCGGCGTGTACCGGCGGGCGACCGCGCAGGGCGGGGAGGCCGAGGCGATCGCGGCGGCGGCGCTGTCGGCTGGCGCGGGCACGCTGGAGAGCAGAGCTGCGCCGCGGGGCGTGGAGCGTTTCGGCGTGTTTTTGCTGCTGGCGGCGGCGGCTTTGGGCCTGGAGATGCTGCTGGGCGACGCCGGGCGGCGGCCCGCATGAAGCGCTGGCCGCTGCTGCTGGCTGCGGCGGGCCTGCTGGCTGCCGCGGCGTGCGACGTGAACCCAGCGGAGCGCAACAACGCCGGGAACGCGCTCTACGCGCAGGGCAGCTATGGCCCGGCGCTGGAGGCGTACCAGGCGGCGATGGTGGCGAACCCGGACCGGCCTGAGGCGTACTACAACGCGGCCAGCGCGCTGGCGCGCAGCGGGCGGCAGCAGGCGGCGGTTGAGGCGCTGCGGCAGGCGCTGCGGACGGCCGACGCGCCCATCATGCAGGCGGCGTACTATAACCTGGGCAACGTGTATTTTGAGGCGGCGCGCTATGACGAGGCCGCCGCTGCGTACCGGCAGGCCCTGCTGCTCGACCCGCGCGACGGCGACGCGCGCTTTAATTATGAGCTGGCGCTGCTGCGCCAGGCCAGCGCGACGCCGCCGCCGGAAAACGCCGAGCAGGCCACGTCGACGCCGACCGCTGACCCGGAGCAGCCGCCCGACCTGGGGACGCCGACGCCGACGCCGGGCGGCAGCCCTGACGGCGCGCAGACGCCGACGGCGCAGGCGGACGCTCCGCCAGGGGCGGCCAGCGAAGCGGAAACAGAGGCGCAGAGCGGCGGCCTGACGCTGGAGGAGGCCGCGCGCAGCCTGGACGCGGTGCTGCAAAGCCAGCGGACGCTGCGCGAGATTTTGCAGGGCCGGCGCCCGCCGCCGCCGCCGCCGGCGAAGGACTGGTAGCGCCATGCGCGGGGTGATTGTGGCCGCGGCGCTGCTGGCCCTGGCGCTGTGCGCCGCTGTCGTGGTCGCGGCGCAGGATGGGGCGGCGCCGGCTTATTTTGTCCGGGCGGCGGTGGACAGGGATGAGGTCTACATTGGCCAGCAGGTGCGGTACAGCTTCCGGCTGTACACGACGGCTGCGCTGCCGCAGGGCGAATATCTGCCGCCCGGTTTTGCCGGGTTCTGGCGCGGCGACATGGGCGCGGTCACCAGCGGCGTTGAGCAACTGGACGGCAGGGCGTACACGGTCACACGGCTTGACACGGCCCTGTTTCCGCTGGTGACGGGCGACGTGACCATTGACCCGGCGCTGCTGGTGTTCCCGGCGACGGTGTTTCAGGACGCTGAGACGCTGGCGACCGAAGCCATTCGCCTGCGCGTGCTGCCGCTGCCGGCGGGCGCGCCGGAGGCTTTCAGCGGCACAGTGGGGGCTTTGACGGCGGCCGCCGGGCTGGACCGGCAGCAGGTCATGGTGGGCGAGCCGTTTGTTGTGCGGCTGGTGGTGCGCGGCAGCGGCAACATCGAGCAGATGCCGCCGCCGCAGGTGCCGCTGCCGCCGGGCTGGAGCATCTATCCCGGCCGGACGGTGTACAGCGCGGAGGTCGAGCGCGACACGCTGGTTGGCGAAAAGGTGTTTGAGTGGTCGGTCACGGCGGCGCAAAGCGGCGATCACACGCTAGGGCCAATCGAGCTGGCGTATTTTGACCCGGACGCGGGCGCGTATGTCCCGGTGAGCACGGCGCCGCTGACGGTGGAGGTCATGCCCGCGCCGGCGGCGCCGGAGGGCGGCCAGCCTGCCGCGCCCGTGGTGGCGGCGCCGGGCGCGCCGGCGCTGCTGCCGGTGACGGCCGGGCAGGGGGCGGCGGCAGGCCCGCCCTGGCCGCTGTGGGCCGCGCCAGCCGCTTTACCGGCGCTGGCCTGGCTGTGGCGGCGGCGCATACGGCGGCAGCAGGCGGGCAGCGCGGCGCGCAGAGCGCAGGCGCTGGACCGGGCGCGGCGCGCGCTGCGGGCCGCGCAGAAGGCCGAGCCGGACGCGGCGGGCCGGCAGCTTACGCTGGCCGTGCTGGCCTATGTCGGGGACAAACTGGGGCGGGAAGCGGCGGCCGTCACGCGCGACGATGCCAGGGCGGCGCTGCGCGCGCACGGCGTGGAGACGGAGACGGCGCGCCAGTTGATGGCGTGTCTGACGCTGGCGGATCAGGCGCGTTTCGCGCCCGCTGACGTGGAGACGGCGGCGCCGCTGCTCGAACGGACGGCGGCCATATTGAGCAGGGTGGATGCGCAGTGGCGATCAGAATAGCGCTGTGGGCGCTGCTGGGCGCGGCGCTGCTGGCGGGGACGGCGCGGGCGCAGGACGCGGAGGGTGCAGCGGCGCTGGCGCGGACGGCGGAAGAACGCTACGCGGCCGGCGATTACGCGGGCGCCGCCGCGCTCTACGAGGCACTGGCGCAGGCCGGCGTGCGCAGCGGGGCGGTGTACTACAACCTGGGCAGCGCCTACTGGCAGGCGGGCGACGCCGGACGCGCCCTGCTCAATTACCGCCGGGCGCAGGCGTTTATGCCGCGCGACCCCGACTTGAACGCCCGCCTGGGGGAGGCGCGGGCGCGGCGGGCCGACCTGCTGGGCGATGAGGCTATCCTGACGGACAGTTTGGCGACGGCCGCCGCGTCGCTGCTGACGTGGGGCGAGCTGGCGTGGCTGGTGTGGGGCCTGTGGGCGGCGGCGTGCGCGGCGCTGGCGCTGCTGATAGGCGGGCGGCGGCGCGCGGCGGCGCGGGCGGCGCTGGCTGCCGCGCTGTTCGGGCTGGCGCTGGCGGGCGCGGCGCTGGTCAGCCGGGGGTATGCCAGCGCCAGCCGGCCGGCCGCGGTCGTGATCGCGCCCGCGGCGGCGGTGTACAGCGGCCCCGGCGAACTGTATCTGGAGCTGTATCAGATGCACGCTGCGGCAGAGATACGGGTGCTGGAGACGCAGGGTGACTGGGCGCGTTTTGTGCGGCCCGACGAACGCCAGGGGTGGATCAGGCGGGCGGCGATCGCGCTGGTTGAGTGAGCAGGTGGCCGCGGCAGGCGTGCAGCGTGTGGCCGCGCGCCCGCCGCGGCGGGGCGTCTAGCGGAGAAGCTGGGGAATCTGGTCCGGGTTGTCGGCCACGCGCACGCCGGCGTCCACCAGGGCCGCGATTTTCTCGGCGGCGGTGCCTTCGCCGCCCTCGACGATCGCGCCGGCATGGCCCATGCGCGTGCCCTCCGGCGCGCTTTTGCCGGCGATGAAGGCGGCCACCGGCTTGGTCATGTGCTCTTTGATGAACTCGGCGGCGTCAATTTCGGCGCGCCCGCCGATCTCACCGATGAGGACGACCTTTTCGGTGGCGGGGTCGTCCTCGAACAGGCGCAGCACGTCCACGAAATTTGTGCCGATGATGGGGTCGCCGCCGATGCCGACGCAGGTTGACTGCCCCATGCCGGCCTCGGTAAGCGCGTAGACGACCTCATAGGTCAGCGTGCCGCTTTTGGAGACCACGCCGACTGTGCCGGGGCTGGCGATATAGCCGGGCATGATGCCGACTTTGGCCTGGCTGGGGGTCAGCAGGCCGGGGCAGTTAGGGCCGATCAGCCGGCTGCCGCTGTGCCGGATGTATTCGTAGACCTTCATCATCTCGACGATAGGGATGCCCTCGGTGATGCACACGATCAGCCTGACGCCGGCGTCGGCGGCTTCGTAGAGCGCGTCGGCGGCGAAGGCCGCGGGGACGTAGATCAGGCTGGTGTTCGCGCCGGTGGCCTCGACACAGGTTTTCACGGTGTCGAAAACCGGCAGGCCGTGCACCCATTCGCCGCCCTTGCCGGGCGTGACGCCGCCCACCACCTGCGTGCCGAACTCAAGCATCTGCTGCGTGTGAAAACTGCCCTCACGGCCGGTGATGCCCTGCACCAGCAGGCGGGTGTTTTTGTCGGCAAGAATAGCCATTTATGACGCTCCTTTGGCTGCTTCAACAGCTTTCTTGGCCGCTTCGGTGAGGGTGGCGGCGCTGGTAATGTTGGAGATGTGGGCGTTATCAATGATCGCGCGGCCTTCTTCCGCGTTGGTGCCGGCCAGGCGGATCACCATCGGGATTGAGGTGGGAACATCGTTGAGGGCGGTGATGATGCCGTGCGCGACCTCGTCGCAGCGGGTGATGCCGCCAAAAATGTTGAAGAGGACGGATTTCACGTTGGGGTCCGCCAGGATGATGCGCAGGGCGGCGGCCACTTTGTCGGCCTGCGCGCCGCCGCCGATGTCGAGGAAGTTGGCCGGCCCGACCGCGTCGCCGCCGTAGAGCTTGGTCATGTCCATCGTGGTCATGGCGAGGCCGGCGCCGTTGACCATGCAGCCGATCTGCCCGCCGAGCTTGACGTAGCTGATGCCGGCGGCGCGGGCGCGGGTTTCGGCCTCTGGCTCGGCGGTCGTGTCGCGCATTTCCGCCAGGTCAGGGTGGCGAAAGAGGGCGTTGTCGTCAATGACCATTTTGCCGTCCAGCGCCAGCAGGTCGCCCTCTTTGGTGATGACCAGGGGGTTGATCTCGGCCAGGACGGCGTCGCTTTCGATATAGCACCGGAACAGCGCGTGGGCGATGCGCGTGAAGGCGCGCCAGTGCTCGCGCGGGAGGTTGATGCTGGCGGCGACGTTGCGGGCCTGGTAGTCGCGCAGGCCGAGGAACAGGTTGACCTGTTCGCGGATGATGGCGTCCTGGTTGCGCGCGGCGACCTGTTCGATCTCCACGCCGCCTTCGGCTGAGGCGATCAGCACCGGCTTGCCTTCAGCGCGGTCGTTGGTGATGCCCAGGTAAATTTCAGTGGCGATATTCGAGGCCGGATCAACCAGCACTTTGTGCACGATCAGGCCTTTGATGTTCATGCCGAGGATGGCCTCGGCGTGCTGCTGCGCCTCGTCGGGGGTGTGCGCCACTCTGACGCCGCCGGCCTTGCCGCGCCCGCCGGCCAGAACCTGAGCCTTGATGACGACAGGCGTGCCGATTTCGCGGGCGTGGTCGTAAGCCTCCTGCGGCGTGGTGGCGACTTTCCCGCGCGGGATGGGAATACCGTAGTCGGCGAAGCGGAATTTAGATTGATACTCGTGAAGTTTCAAAGCATCCCTCTCTATAACTGAAGCAGAACCTGCTGCGGCCAACGAGCAAGGGGAAGTATAACACCTGTTACGGGCAACAGCGGGCCACCAGCGCGCCAGCTTACGATCAGCGCAGCTCGAACTGGTGGCGCGTGATCACCGCGTCAGGGTAGTGCGACTCAAGCCAGGCAAGCACGTTATGATACACCTGGTCGGCGTGATGGGCGGAATTGGTGACCACGGCTACGCCGATGCGCGCGGACTGCCAGAGGTCCTGGAGATCAACCTCCGCGGCGGACACGTTGAATGTGCTGCGCAGCCGGGCTAACAGCGATTTCACGATGCCGCGCTTTTCCTTCAGCGACGAGACGCCGGGCAGGTAAAATTCGATCTCGCAGACACCGACGACCATGGCAACAGCCTGCGCGCAGTAAGCAGATACCCCGCACCAGTATATGTCATGGCGCGGCGGACTGCCAGCGTGGACGGTTGTCTGCGCTGTGTGGTAGACTACCGGTGTGGCCGGCAATCTGACGGTGCTGCGCGGCTGGGCACAATCACAGGAGCGCTGGATGAAAAGCGTTTACCGCACGCCGCTGCGCTACTTCGACCTGATCGAGGCGTTTCCGCAGCCAGGGTGCGCGCTGTGCAGGCTGCTGCTGCGCGGCGTGGAGCAGTTTGTCGACTCGCTGCTGTATGAATACACCAACTCCAACGAAATGCACGCCGTTTTCAGCCAGAGCCGGGGGGTGTGCAGCGAGCACGGCCACCTGCTGCGCCACAACAAGCAGGGGAATGTGCTGGCGATTGCCCGGCTGTACCGGACGGTGCTTGACGATGTGCTGGCGACGCTGGCGGCCCCGGCTGACGAGCCGCAGCAGCCATCGTGGGCCGGGCGGCTGCTGGGCGGCCAGGCCAGGATGGACAACACGCCGCTGGCAAAACGGTTAGAGCCGACAAGCGGCTGCGTGGTCTGCGATGTCATGCTGGTGTACGAGCAGGACTATATCGGGATTATCTGCCGGTACGCGGGCGAGGCGCGCTTCCAGGAGGCGTATCGGGCGTCGGAGGGGATGTGTCTGCCGCACTTCCGGCAGATCGCGCGCGCGCTGACCGACCCCGCGGACACGCGGGCGCTGATCGCGATACAGGCGGCGATCTGGCAGCGGCTGCGCGATGAGCTGGAAACCTTCATTGACAAGCAGAACTACGAGCATATCGGCGAGCCAATGGGGCGGGAGGGCGACAGTTGGGTGCGCGCGATCAGGCGGATGGCGGGCGAAAAGGGCGTCTTTGGGCTTCGCAGGGCGTGAGACGATGAAGCCGCAGGCCCGCCCGCCGCGCGCAGCAGAGGCAGAAGACACAGGAGCGGCCCCGGTTATGGGAGAGAAAGCGTCACAGGTGGTGGTTTGCGTTGAGGATGAGCAGGAGATGATTGACCTCATCCGGCTGATTCTTCTGCGCAAGGGGTTTGAAGTGGTGGGAGCGTCGGGGGGGCAGGAGGGGCTGAAGCTGATCGAACAGATTCAGCCGGACCTGGTGCTGCTTGATCTGATGATGCCGGACATGGACGGGTGGGAAGTGTACCAGCGGATGAAGGCCAACGCGGCGCTGAACAAAATCCCGGTGATTGTGGTGACGGCGAAGGCGCAGAGTATTGACAGGATGCTGGGGCTGCACATCGCAAAAGTGGACGATTACATTACCAAGCCGTTTGAACCGGGCGAGCTGCTCAGCAGCGTCGAGCGCGTGCTCGCCAAAAATGCCTGACAGCGCCGCCGATTTGGCACAGAGATAAAGGCGGGCATATACTTATAACTGTATCTTTCTGCAATATATGCGCCGGCGCAAGCCTGAATGGGAGCACTGATGAGAAAGCCAGCCAATCACCAGCCCATACTTATAAGTCTGTTTGTGATGTTGTGTCTGCTGCTGGGGCTGCCCGCGCACGCTCAGGACAGCAACCTGCTGCAGAACCCGGGCTTCGAGCCGCCCTTCGTGACGCTGGACGGCCAGCCCCCGCGACAGGTCGCCACGGGCTGGGTGCCCTGGCACATACCCGCGCCGCCGGGGTCGCCCAGCTTTTTCAACGTCCAGCCTGAGTACTATCCGACCGCGCCCGACACGGCGCGCATCCGCAGCGGGGCGGACGCGCAAACGATTCTGTCGTTTTTCGCGGTCCACACCGGCGGCGTTTATCAGCGAGTCAGCGGGGTCACGCCGGGCACGACGCTGAAGTTCACGGTTTACGCCTACGTGTGGTCGAGCACGTTCGACAACGTTGACGTGAGCGAGGACGACGGCGACGTGCTGGTGTCGGTTGGCATTGACCCCAACGGCGGCACGGACCCGCAGAACGCCGGGATTGTCTGGTCAGTCCCTGTGGAGCAGTACGACGCCTACAACGCCTACACGATCGAAACCGCGGCGACCGGCAGCGCGGCCACCGTCTTTGTGCGGACCACGGCGGGCGTCCCGGTAAAACACAACAACATCTACGTGGACGATGCGTCGCTGACCGGCGCTGGCGGGCCGGCCGTGACTGTCACCACGCCGGCGGCCACGCAGCCGCTGCCGGCGACGAGCACGCCGATGCCGACGGCCGTGCCGCCTGTGGCCACCGCCACCACCGCCAGCACGCCGCTGCCGCCGCCAACCAGCGCGCCGCAGCCCACGCTGACGTTTACACCGCTGCCGCTGCCGGCGACGAGCACGCCGATCCCGCCGCTGCCGACGAGCACGTTTATCCCGCCGACGCCGACGCCGCCAACGCCGATCACGGACGAATTCCCGTATTCGCTCATCCACACGGTGCAGAGGGGCGATACGCTGTCGGTGCTGGCAACCCGCTATGGCAGCACGGTGCAGGCGATTGCGACGGCGAACGGCCTGCAGAACAACCATCTGATTATGGTGGGGCAGGAACTGATTATCCCGATGCGCACGCCGCCGGCAGGCCCGCCGACCGCGACCGCGCCGGTGGTGTTCGTCACGGCGACGCCGCCCGTGCCGGTGCCGCCCCTGGGCTACAACAATGTGTACATTGTCATGCCCGGCGACACGCTGACGCGCATCGCGCGGCTGTTCAACACAACGGTGCCGACGCTGGCACAGCTTAACGGCATTGTCAACGTGAACCTGATCCAGGTGGGGCAGCAGTTGATCGTCCCGTCGCCGACGGCCCAGCCGCCCGCGCCGCAGCCGCCGATGCCGCTGCTGCACGTGGTG
>CAZDVL010000011.1:0-27022 GCA_964508745.1 uncultured Anaerolineaceae bacterium
AGAAGAAGCGCACTGGGTCGCTGGTCGCCGCTGACCTGGAATAACGCTGCCCGGCGCTCTTTTTTTCAAGAATCCTGTTCGCGGTTATACTCGTCACATGTTGTTGGCGTCTCGTATATAACAGGGCAAACCACACATGGCCCAAGCGGCGGCAGTTCTCGAAGTACGCGGCCTCACCAAGCGCTTTCCCGGCGTGCTGGCCTGCGACCACATTGACCTGACACTGTATAAAGGCGATGTCCTGGGGCTGCTGGGCGAGAACGGCGCCGGCAAATCCACGCTGATGAACATGATCTACGGCCTGTACACGCCCGACGAAGGCGAGATTCTGGTCAACGGGCGGCCGGCCAGCATCAAAAACCCCAACGACGCCATCGCCCTCGGCATCGGCATGGTCCACCAGCACTTTCAGCTTGTGCCCGTCCTGACCGTGACCGAGAACATCATGCTCGGCAACGAGTCCGTGCGCGGCCTGTTCCTCGACCGGGGGGCGGCCAAACGCCGCATCCTCGACATCGCCGGCCAGTACGGCCTTGAGGTTGACCCCGACGCGATGGTCGAGGACCTGCCCGTCGGCGTGCAGCAGCGCGTCGAGATCATCAAAGCGCTGTACCGCAAGGCCGACATCCTCATCCTCGACGAGCCGACCGCCGTCCTCACGCCCCAGGAAGCCGAGGGGCTGTTCGCCATCATGCGCACGCTGATCGCGCGCGGCGTGAGCATCATCTTTATTTCGCACAAGCTCAAAGAGGTGCTGGAAATCTGCAACCGCGTGATGGTGCTGCGCGGCGGGCGCTCGGTGGGCGAGGCCGACCCGCAGCGCTCCACGCAGGCGTCGCTGGCCTCGATGATGGTCGGGCGCGAGGTGATCCTCCAGGTGGACAAGGGCGACGCCAACCCCGGCGAGCCGGTGCTGACCGTGACCGACCTGCAGGTGCGGGACGACCGCGACCTGCCCGCCGTGCGCCACCTGTCGCTGGAGGTGCGCGCCGGGGAGATTCTGGGCGTCGCCGGGGTGCAGGGCAACGGCCAGACCGAGCTGGTCGAGGCCATCACCGGCCTGCGCCCGGCGGCGGGCGGCCACATCTTCATTGACCGCCATGACATGACCCACGCCACGCCGCGCCAGATCACCGAGGCGGGGAGCGCGCACGTGCCAGAGGACCGGCAGAAAAACGGCATGGTGGCGACCTTCCCGATCAAGGACAACCTGGTGCTGCAAACCTACTACATTAAGCCCTTCGCCGCCGGCATCCTGGCCGACGAGGACGCCAAGCGCGAGAACGCCGACCGGCTGGTGGAGCAGTACGACGTGCGCACGCCCAGCATCTACGCCACCATCGGCTCGCTGTCCGGCGGCAACCAGCAGAAAACCATCGTCGCGCGCGAGTTCTCGCGCCCCAGCCGCCTGCTGATCGTGGCCCAGCCCACGCGCGGCCTGGACGTTGGCTCGATTGAGTTTATCCACCGGCAGATCGTGAAAATGCGCGACGCCGGCACGGCTGTGCTGCTGGTTTCCGCCGAACTGGACGAAATCCTGTCGCTCTCGGACCGAGTGGCGGTCATGTATGGCGGGCAGATCATCGACACCGTGCCCATCGCCGACGCCGACCGCGAGCACATCGGCCTGCTGATGGCCGGCGTGCACCCCGAAACAGCCCCGCAGCAGGAGGCGAAACATGGCTGAAAGCACCCTGAACGGCGCGCCGCGCGGCCCCGAAACGCTGACCCCGGCGGCCCGCACCTGGCAGCGCCTGTCGCGGCGCGCCGTGCCGCTGCTGGCGGTCATCACGGCCTTCATTATCGGCGTCCCCTTCATGATTCTGACCGGCGGCAAGGGCGACATCGCCGCCGGGCTGCGCGTGTCCGGCGCGGCCTACTCCGCGCTGATCGAAGGCTCGGTCGGCCTGGCGATCAACCCGCTGCTGACGGTTGACGATGTCGCCCTCGTGCAGGCGCTGGTGAACAGCGCACCGCTGACACAGCCTGAGCTGGCGCAGTTCGGGCGCGCGCTCAACGAGATCGCCAGCCAGGACCCGGCGGCGGTGCGCGCCACCGGCGCGGCGCTGGCGCGCTTCGCGGCGCTGGACGGCGACGCGGTGGAGCTGCTGGCGACGGCGGCGCCAGAGATCGCGCGCGTCGGCGGCGACGTGCTGCGCGCCATACAGCCGCTGCTGGCGGACCTTGACGCGCTTGAGCGCCGCGCCGTGCGCGACCTGGCTGCGCCGTTCGCCGGCCTGGACACGCTCAGCGCCGCCGACCGCGCCGCCGTCGAAGCGGTCGCGCCGGCGGCGGCGGCCTACACCGACGCCGACCTGCTGCGCTACATGCAGGTTGTCGCCGGGGACGGCGTCGCGCTGCTGCTGCGCCTGAACGAGCAGCAGGCGGTCCTGGACGAGCTGGGCATGGCCGCCAGCGACCCCGCCGACCTGGACACGCTGGCGCTGGCCGCCAGGGTCGGCGTGGAGACGGCGCAGCGCCAGGCGGCCACGCTGGCGCGCTTAGACGAGGCGGGCCTTGTCAACGCCTCAGAGCTGGCCACCCAGATCATGCTGGTGCGCCGCCTGTACGACGCCGGCGTGCTGACCAACCCTGACGTGGCCGCCGCGCTGGAAACCGAGCTGCCGGCGGCGCTCGAAAACAACCTCATCGTGCGCCGGCCCGGCAACCTGCTGCTGGTGAACCGCGGCGCGACCGGGCTGGCCGGCGTCGCCTACAACAGCGCCGGGAAGCCCGACAACGTGTTCCTGCGGCTGGGCGGCTCGGCGCTGCTGTTCCTCCCGGCCAACCTGGAGAGCATGATCGTGCGCTCCATCCCGTATGTGATCGCCGGGCTGGCGGTGGCGCTGGGCTTCAAGGCCGGCCTGTTCAACATCGGCGCGGAGGGCCAGCTTTACATCGGCGGCACGCTGGCGGTGTGGGTGGGCTATGCGCTTTTCTTCCCCGACCTGGGCGCGGCGCACCTGCCGGTCGTGCTGATCGCCGGCGTCCTCGGCGGCGCGCTGTGGGGGGCCATACCGGGCATCCTCAAAGCCTACACCGGCGCGCACGAGGTCATCAACACCATCATGCTCAACTTCATCGCCATCCGCCTGGTGGACTGGCTCATCAAGTCCGGCCTGATGCAGGACACCAGCGCGACGCTGCCGCGCACGCCGTATATCGCCAACAGCGCGCGCCTGCCCGTCTTCAACCAGCTCAGCCCGGCGCTGCTGGTGCTGGCGGGCGTGGCTGTGGCGGCCGCGCTGCTGTGGCGCCGCCGCGCGGCCCTCCAGCGCGACGGCGGGCGCGCCGCTGTGCTGCCGCTGCTGTTCGGCCTGCTGACCGCCGCCGGCGGGCTGTTTCTGGCGTGGATCACGGTGCGCGGCACGCTGCACGTCGGCCTGCTGCTGATGATCGCGGCGGTGTGGTTCACCGGCTGGTTCCTGTTCCGCACCACCTACGGCTTCGAGCTGCGCACGGTCGGCGCTAACCCGGATGCGGCGCGCTACAGCGGCATGAGCGTCAAGCGCAACCTCGTCCTGGCCATGACGCTCAGCGGCGCGCTGGCGGGCCTGGCCGGGACGATTCAGGTGACCGGCGTCCAGTTCAACATGCAGCCAGAGTTTTTCGCCGGGCTGGGCTTCGACGCCATCGCCGTCTCGCTGCTGGCGCGCAACAGCCCGCGCAACATGATCCCGGCGGGCTTCCTGTGGGGCGGGCTGCTGGCCGGCGCGCCGCTGATGCAGGTCAACGCCAACATCTCGATTGACCTGGTGCGCATCATCCAGGCCCTCATCATTATGTTTATCGCCGCCGATGTCATCATCCGCTACCTGTGGCGCGTGCCCGAAGCCACCGAGGAAGAAAAAGCGGCAGCGGCGTTCACCCACGGGTGGAGAGGCTGAGGCTATGGCGTCCATCAACACACCTGTCAGCGCGGGCGCGGTGCCTGCGTTTTCCTGGCGCGACTATATCAAGGTCACGCGCATCGGCGTTTTCTCGGTCTTTTTCATCCTGGTGGGCCTGCTCATCCTGCTGACCGTGCCGCAGAGCGTCGCGCCCGGCGCCATCACCACGCTGACGTTCGGCACCGCGCCCGACGGCAGCATTATCGCGCTGCCGGTCACGGTCGTGCCCTACATGACGGCGGTGGCGCTGGTCTATATCGCCAGCGGGGTGTTCGGCCTGCTGCCGCGCGAAAACCTGCGCCGCTATAAGCTGTGGCTGCTGCTGCTGTGCGCCGCGCTCATCTTCCCCAGCGTGCTGACGCTGGCGGCGGTGGGCCAGTCCACCAGCGCCGTGACCATGCTCGGCTCCAGCCTGCGGCTGGCCACCCCCATCGTCCTCGGCGCGCTGGCCGGCATCTGGTGCGAGCGCGCGGGCGTGGTCAACATCGCCATCGAGGGCATGATGCTCACCGGCGCGGCCTTCGGCTTTCTGGCGTTCTCGCTGCTCAACCCCGGCGTGATCGCCCACGCGCAGACGGCGCTGTGGGTCGGCGTGCTGGTGGCGGTGCTGGCCGGCGGCGTCATGGCGGCGCTGCACGCCTGGCTCTCGATCACGTTCAAGACCAACCAGATCGTCAGCGGCACGGTCATCAACATCCTGGCGGTCGGCCTGACCAGCTTCCTGCGGCGCGAGGTGCTGCTGTCGAGCCAGGACGCCGGGCGCGAGACGCTCAACGCGCTGCGCATCCCGATCCTGTCGGACATCCCGGTGGTGGGGCAGGAACTGTTCACCGCCAAGCCCATCTTTTTCATGATGTTCATCCTGCTGGTGCTGACGCACATCGTGCTGTTCTACACGCGCTGGGGCCTGCGGACGCGCTCTGTGGGCGAGAACCCGCACGCCGCCGACACGCTCGGCATCCGCGTCAACCGCACGCGCTGGATCAACGTCATCATCGGCGGGCTGATCGCCGGGCTGGCGGGGGCCTGGCTCTCGCTGGAAACGACCGGCACGTTCGACGACAACATGACCGCCGGGCGCGGCTTTATCGCGCTGGCGGCGATGATCTTCGGCAAGTGGATGCCCTTCGGGGCTTTCGGCGGCGGGCTGCTGTTCGGCTTCTCCAGCGCCTTAGAAACGCGCTTCCAGATTTTAGGCGTGCCGCTGCCGCCGCAGTTCCTGCAGATGACGCCCTACATCGTGACGATGGTCGTGCTGGCCGGGCTGGTCGGCCGCGCCGCCGCCCCCAAAGCCGACGGCGTGCCTTACGAGAAAGAGTGACACCAGGCTGGCAGCTTGTCACGCTCAGCTTTCAGCTTACCGCGCTGGCTGCTGGCTGACGGCTGACGACTCCCTATGGCCGACTATCCGCTTTACCCACTGCCCCTCAGCCCCACCCTGCACGTCAAAGTGTGGGGCGGGCGCCAGCTTGCCGCCGCGCTGGGCAAACGCCTGCCCACCCCTGACCCCTACGGCGAGTCGTGGGAGCTGCACGACACCGCCGCCGTCGCCGCCGGGCCGCTGGCCGGGCGCACGCTGGGCGAGCTGCTGGCCGAACGCGGCCCGGCGCTGGTCGGGCCGCACAACGACCCCGCCGACGGCTTCCCGCTGCTGGCCAAGCTGATTGACGCCGGCGACTGGCTGTCGGTGCAGGTCCACCCGGACGACGGCCACGCCCGCGCCCTCGAAGGCCAGCCGCGCGGCAAAACCGAAGCCTGGTACATTCTGGCGGCGGAGCCGGGCGCGCGCCTGGTGGTCGGCGTGCAGCCGGGCACGACGCGCGCGCAGATCGCGCAGGCCGCGCGCGCCGGCACGCTCGACAGCCTGCTGGCCTACGCCAATGTCAGCGCAGGCGACGCGCTGTTCATCGGCGCAGGGACGGTGCACGCCATCGGCGGCAGCATCCTGCTCTACGAAATTCAGCAGTCGTCCGACACCACCTACCGCCTCTACGACTGGGGCCGCCTGGACCTCAACGGCCAGCCGCGCACGCTGCACATCGAGAAAGGCGTGCATGTGGCCAACGTGGACGACGTGCCGCCGATCATCCACACGGCCGGGGCGCGCGGCCCGGTGGTGGACATCGTCCAGTCGCCCTACTTTGTGACGCGCCTGTACCGGCTGGCGGCGGGCAGCGCCCGCCTCGACACCGGCGGCACACACTTCCACGCCCTCACCTGCATCGGCGGCGCGGCGCGGCTGGCCTGGGCCAGCGGCAACATCGCCCTCGAAACCGGCCAGACGGTGCTGGTGCCGGCGTGCACCGGCCCCTACCGCCTGGACGGGCGCGCGCAGGTGCTGTGTTCGCAGCAGGCATAAACGCCGGACGCGCCTGAAAGCAGAGGAAAACCGGGATGCGCTTATACTATGACGACGCCTACACAACGGCCTTCACCGCCCGCGTGGTCGAACGGCTGACGCACGAGGGGCGGCCCGCCGTCGTCCTCGACCGCACCTGCTTCTACCCCACCGGCGGCGGCCAGCCCGCCGACAGCGGCAGCGTCGGCGGCGCGGCGGTGCTGGACGTGTTCACCCGCCCGGACGACGCGGCGGTGGTGCACCTGCTGGCCGCGCCGGTGGCGCTGGGCGAAGTCGCCTGCCAGGTGGACTGGGCGCGGCGCTTCGACCACATGCAGCACCACACCGGCCAGCACATCCTCACGCAGGCCTTCGTGCAGACCGCCGGCACGGCCACCGTCGGCTTTCACCTCAGCCCCGACAGCGTCACGATTGACCTGAACACGCCGCGCCTGGACGACGCCGACGCCGCCCGCGCCGAGGACCTGGCCAACCAGATCGTGTGGGACAACCGCCCGGTCACGGCGCGCCTGATTGACCCGCACGAGGCCGCGGGCGTGCGCGTCCGCCGGATGCCGGGCCAACTGCACACCGACGGCCTGCGCGTGATCGAGGTGGAGGGCTTCGACCGCACCGCCTGCGGCGGCACGCACGTGGCGCGCAGCGGCGAGATCGGCGCGATCAAGGTGCTGCGGCTGACGCGGCGCGGCGACAAAACGCGCGTCGAGTTCCGCTGCGGCGCGCGCGCGCTGCGCGACTACCGCGCGAAGAACGCCGCCGTCAACGCGCTGACCGCCGCGCTCACCTGCGCCCAGGACGACCTGCCGGCGGCGGTCGAACGGCTGCAAACGGAGCTGAAAACCGCGCTCAGCGCGCTGAAAACGGCGGCGGCCCAGAACCTGGCGGCTGAGGCGGACCGCCTGCTGGCGGCGGCGGCCCAGCGCGGCGAAACGCGGCTGGTGCGGGCCGTGTTTGTGGACCGCGACGGCGGCGACCTGCGGCTGCTGGCGGGCAGGCTGGCGGAAGAAGCGGGCGTGGTCGCGCTGCTGGCGTCCGGCGGGGCGCAGGCGCAGCTGGTCTTCGCGCGCAGCGCCGACCAGCCGCACGATATGCGGGCGGCGCTGGCGGCGGCGTTCGCGGCCTTAGGGCATGGGCGCGGGGGCGGCCAGCCGGCGCTGGCACAGGGCGGCGGCGCGGCGGCCGAAACAGCGCAGCTTGAACGCGCGCTGGCGGCCGCAGCGCAAAGCCTGCTGGAGAGTTAAAGCGCTGGCTTAACGATAGAGGTCGCGGCGCAGGGGCTGTGCGGGGCGCACAGGCACGGGAACCGGCACGGGCTTCGGCTTCTGTGGGTTGATCACGTTCTTCAGGTCGCGCATCAGATCTCGCAGACGCCGGGCCAGGTCATCAACTGCGCTCTGCTTATCCTGTGCCATAATCTCCACCTCGCCTAGTGGGGCCGAACCCTGGGGCCTGAAACACAACACCCCCGCGTCAACATCGTAAACGTCAGGGGTGCGCTGAGGTGGTGTGCTGGCCGGTGAACCGGCCGCGCTCACTGGTCTGATGGACCTAAAGGGATTCGAACCCTTGACCTCTTCAATGCCATTGAAGCGCTCTCCCAGCTGAGCTATAGGCCCGTGTGCTGATGCGCTGGAACCGTCTCATCAGACGGCTGGCATTGTAGCCCCTTCATTTTCCGCTGTCAATACCAGCATACTGTAAAAAAAATAATTTGAGTATAGGGTCCAACGCTATTCTAACACAATGTTCATGGGACATTAGGTCTAATCTTCGCGCGCGGCGGCGGGCAGCGGCCAGCCGATCTCGGCCAGCAGGGCGCGCAGCGTTTCCAGCGGCAGGCCGACCACGTTGGTGTAGCTGCCGCTGATGTCCGCCGCCGGCGCGAAGCCCGCGTGCTGGATGGCGTAGCCGCCGGCCTTGTCGAACGGGTCGCCGGTGGCGATGTAGGCGTCAATCTCGGCGTCGGTGTAGGCGCGCATGTGCACCTCGGTGCTGGTGACGCGCGTCAGCGCGCGCGCGGGCGCGCCGCTTTCAAGCCGCGCCAGCGTGAGCGCGGTGCAGACCGTGTGCGCCCGCCCGCGCAGCGCGCGCAGCATGGCGCGGGCGGCGTCGGCGTCGGCGGGCTTGCCCAGGATCGCGCCGTCGCAGATCACGACCGTGTCCGCCGCCAGCACCACCGCCGGCGGCGCAGCGGCCCGCGCCACAGCGGCGGCCTTCTGCGCGCTGAGGCGCTGGACATAGGCCAGCGGCGGCTCGGCGGGGCGCTGCGTTTCGTCAATGTTGGCCGGGGCGATCTCAAAAACAATCCCCAGCAACGCAAGCAGTTCGCGCCGCCGGGGAGAGGCTGAAGCCAGGATCAGGCGGGGGGTGGGCGGCGCGCTACTCGTCGTCCTCATCCTCGTAGTCGTCATCGTCATAGTCGCCATCGTCGTCGTAGTCGTAGTCGTCGTCATAGTCGCTGCCGTGAACGTGGCCGTGCAGCTTCTCGTCGCTCGTCGCCTGGCGAATCGCCAGCACTTCCACGTCGTAATCCAGCGTTTTGCCGGCCAGCGGCGGGTTGAAATCCAGCACGACGCTGTCGGGCGTCACGCGGGCGACCGTCGCCACATAAACATAGCCGTCCTCGTCCTCAAGCTGGACCATCGTGCCCGGTTCCAGCGTCTCGGCGCCGGGCAGCTCGCTGCGGTCCAGCTCCTCGATCTCGTCCTCGTCGTACTCGCCGTAGCCGTCTTCGGGCGTGATCGTCAGCGCCAGCTTGTCGCCCACGCGCTTGCCGGCCAGGGCGTTCTCCAGGCCGGGGACGATGTTGTCCGCGCCGTGCAGGTATTCAAACGGATCGTCGCGCTCGGCGCGGTCCACTTCTTCGCCGTCCACTTTCAGAATATAGGCCAGGCTGACCACCAGGCCATCCGCGATCTTGTCGGTCATTTCGGGCATCCCTCATGGAAAAAGCCCCGCTGTGGGGCCGAACGGGACACATTATAAAGGTGGCCCACAGAGATTGGAATAGGCAAGCGCGCCCTACTCGTCCACCAGCAGCGCGGTGAAATCCAGCTCCAGCGTGACCGTCTCGCCCACGTCGCTGACCGACGGCGGCGTGCGGATGGTGATGTTGAAGTCGCTGTAGGCGACGGTGGCGCTGGCCGTCCCGCTGATGCGATCCTGCGCCTCGACCGTGACCTGCGTGCCGAACGTCACCTCGCGCGTCACGCCCGCGACCGTCAGGTTGCCGACAATCGCAAAGTCCAGCGTGTCGCCCACCTGCGCCGGGCTGTCGGGCAGGCCAGTGAGGGCGGTCGGCTCGAAGGTGATGAACTCGTACTCAGCGCGCCCCGACCGGAGAATCTGGCTGCGGATGGTCTGGTTGCGCAGGTCCTGATCCGTCTCTAAGGCGCGCGCGTTGATGGCGATCACGCCGACCTCAGACTGCGCCGGGCTGGCGAAGTCCACGATCAGGTCGCCGGCCACCTGCGATGTCCGGCCAACCACGGTGATGCGCTCGCCCAGCAGCGTCTCGTCAATGTTGAAGCGCGCCTCAGAGCCGTCCTCGGTGATGCGGTAGAGGGCGCGCTGCGCTGCGGGCGCGGCGGCGGCTGGCTCGTCGGTGGCGGCGGCAGCCGCCTCTGTGATCGCTGGCGCGGCGGTCGCCGGGGCGGCCGTCGGCGCGTCCAGCGCCAGCGTCGGCGCAACCTCGCGCGCGTCGCGGCTGGGGGTCGCGCTGCCGCCGGTCGCCCACAGCAGGCCCAGCACGCCCGCCGCCGCGCCCAGCCCGAACGCCAGCACAACCAGCAGGAACGTTACTCGTCTTGAAACCATAGAGGCCACCTTTCACCATCAGAGTCGTCGACTCGCCCGCGTCTGCGCGCAGCGCGCAGCGCCATTAGCATATCAGCATATGAGAATCGGTTTTAAACCGAGCGACTTTTCATGAAACACTCATCAGACAGGCCGGCGTCCGGGCCTCACGTGAACACCGCCGCGCTCACCCCCTCGTCCTCGTGGTACAGCGTGAGCAGATACCAGCCCAGGAACACCAGCAGCGCCAGCGACGGCAGATCGCTGGCGGCGGGCGCGCCGCTGACCTCAGCGTTCAGGCGCAGGATGCCGCCGCTTTGAAAGCCCAGCAGCGGCGCGCCGTCCGCCGTCACCCAGGCCCACTTCGTGCCCCAGAAGTTGTTCTGCCGCCATTCATACACGCGCCCGTCGCCGAACACGAGCCTGCCGCCGGACATCCCCCGGTACTCAAAACGGGCCGGTTCGTCGCCGGTGACCGCCGTCTGAATGGTGATGTGCTGGCGCCACCAGCCCCGGCGCTCAAAACGCCAGCGGTTGCCGGGCGCGTCCACCTCGATCACGCTGCGCCACCAGCTTGGGCGTTTCATGGTGGCGATCACGTCGTCGTCCGGGCCGCGCAGCTCATAGCGATAGCCGCCCACATCCACCCAGCGCAGGCCGTCCAGCTCCAGGTCTTTCCACGCTTTCATCGAATACCTCCCCTCTCGCTCGCTGCTTGCGCAAAGCGTTCCAGCTCCCTGTTCCCTATTACGCGGGCCGCCGCGCGGGTGTTGCGCCAGGCTGGATAAGCGCCGCCTTTCTGGTAGAATCGGGCGCTGTCAGGATGTGGAGAACGCCGCCCATGCGGGCACGCACGCGCGCGATTGAACTGGCCCGGCGCTTCGGCTGGCGGCTGCTGGCGCTGTTGGCGGTCGCCGCGCTGCTGCTGGCGGCCGCCCTGGTTGGCCGCGTGGGCGAGCGGGGCGCGCGCGCGCCGCTCGCCGGCCTCACGCCGGGCGTGCTGCGCGTGGCCTACCTCGCGCCGGCCGACACAGCGCCGCAGAACGTGTGGATCGCCGACCCGGCCGACCCGGCCAGCGCGCAGCAGGTGACGTTCAGCGCGGGGGGCGTACTCAACTTCGACATCAGCGCGGACGGCACGCGCCTGGCCTTCGCCGAGCGCCGCAGCGAAACCGGCCGGTCCGACATCATGCTGCTGAACCTGCACAGCGGCGCGCTTCAGCAGCTCACCAACTGCCCCACAAGCGACTGCGACGCGCCGGTGTGGCGGCCCGGCGGCCAGATGATCGCCTACGAGCGCGTGGACGACGGCGGCGGCCAGGCCGCCAGCGCGGCCCGCGTCTGGCTGATTGACCTGACCACCACCCCGGCCACCACCCGCCCGCTGTTCGCCGACGCGCACCTGCTGGGCTACGGGCCGCAGTGGTCCGCCGACGGCGCGCGCATCGCCATGTTTGACGACAGCAGCCAGGGCATCCTGGTCTACGACTTCAACGACGACACGACCGCCTACATCCCCGCGCACGCCGGCGGCGACCTCAGCCTGTCGCCGGACGGCACGCGCGTGGTCTTTCCGCGCACCATTATCGAAGGCGCGGAGGCGCGCTCGCACCTGCAAATGGCCGACCTGGCGGCCAACGAGATCGTTGACCTGACCAGCCCTGACGAACCCCAGGACGACACCCAGAGCGACTGGAACCCGGACGGCGTGCGGCTGGCGCTGGCCCGCCGCTACCTGGACGAACGCTACACGCGCACGCGCCAGCTCTACCTGCTGGACACCTCCACCGGCGAGACCGTGCCGCTGGTTGAGGACCCGCGCTACTTTCACGGCTTTTTCTCGTGGGACCCGCAGGGCCGCCGCCTGGTGATCCAGCGCTTTCCAGAGCTGACCGCCGACGGCCAGCTTAACAGCGCTGGCCGCCCGGAAGTGTGGACGTATAATCTGGACAGCGGCGCGCTGGCGCTGGTGGCCGAAAACGCCTACCTGCCGCGCTGGGTTCCGTGACCGACAACTGTGCACACCACAAGGACACCTGTATGACTGCCGAACCACAACCCCAACAGCGGCGCTTTCACCCGGCGCTGCTGGCGCTGCTGCTGATCCCGCTGCTGGGCGTCGCCGGCGCGCTGATCGCCGTGTACGCCAGCGGCGGGCTGGCCCCCGCCCCGCCGCCCACGCCTCTGCCGGTCACCGCGGCGCCGGCGTCGCCGCTGCTGGGCCAGGCCGCGCCCAGCTTCGACCTGGAGACGCTCTACGGCGGCTCGCTGCGCCTGTCCAGCCTGCGCGGGCGGCCCGTGTTCCTCAACTTCTGGGCCACCTGGTGCGAGCCGTGCACACGCGAACTGCCCGCTTTCATGGCGTTCATGGCGGAGCAGCCAGAGGGCGGCCCGGTCATTCTGGCGGTCAACGCCGGCGAACAGGCGGAGCGCATCGAGGCGTTCCTGGCCGAACAGGGCATCAGCGGCATCCCCATCCTGCTCGACCCCGATTTCGAGGTCAACACCGCTTATCACGCCGACCGCATCCCCATGACCTACGTGATTGACGCGGCGGGCATCGTGCGCGAGATGCACCTGGGCGAGCTGAAGCTCGACGACCTGCGGGCGTATGCCGAACAGTACAGCAGCTAACGCGCCGCCGCGCGTCCTGTGCGTCGGCATCGGCAACACGCTGCGCGCGGACGACGCCGCCGGCCTGCTGGCGGCCCGCCGCCTGCGCGCGCTGAACCTGCCCGGCGTGGCCGTGACCGAATCCAACGGCGACGGCGCCGCCCTGCTCGACCAGTTCAGCAGCGCCGACGCCGTCTACCTGCTGGACGCGGCCCAGGCCGGCGGCGCGCCGGGCACGATCTACCGCGTGGACGCGCTGGCACAGCCGCTGCCGCGCGGGCTGTTCGCCGCGTCGTCGCACCTGTTCAGCGCGGCGGAGGCGGTCGAGATGGCGCGCGCGCTGGGCCAGCTTCCGGCGCGGCTGGTGATCTACGGCGTCGAGGCGGCGGATTTCACCGTCGGCGCGCCGCCGTCGGGCGCGGTGCTGGCCGCGGTCGAGGAGCTGGCGCGGCGGGTCGCGGCGGAGATCGAGGGCCTCGCGCGCCCGCCGGCGGAACCTGGGCCAGCCGGTGAGCAGGGGATCGGGGGGCGCCTGCGGCTGACGGTGCGCGGCGCGGTGCAGGGCGTCGGCTTCCGCCCGTTTGTTTACCGGCTGGCGCATGAACTCGGCCTCACCGGCTGGGTCAACAATGCGGCGCAGGGCGTGTTCATCGAGGCCGAGGGGCCGCCCGCCGCCCTGGACGCCTTCCGCGCCCGGCTGGAGGCGGACGCGCCGCCGCGCGCCATCGTCGAAAGCGTCGAGGCGTCGCTGCTGCCGCCGGTGGGCTACACCGCCTTCGAGATCCGCAGCAGCGACGCTGGCGGCGCGCGCACAACGCTGGTGCTGCCCGACATCGCCACCTGCCCGGACTGCCTGGCCGAAATCTTCGACCCCGCCGACCGCCGCTTCCGCTACCCGTTCACCAACTGCACCAACTGCGGCCCGCGCTACAGCATCATCGAGGCGCTGCCCTACGACCGGCCCAACACGACCATGCGCGCCTTCCCCATGTGCCCGGCCTGCCGCGCCGAATATAACAACCCGCTCGACCGGCGCTTTCACGCTCAGCCCAACGCCTGCCCGCTGTGCGGGCCGCGCCTGGCGCTGTGGGGGCCGGACGGCGGCGAACAGGCGCGCGACCACGGCGCGCTGCTGCTGGCGGCGGACGCGCTGCGCGCCGGGCTGGTCGTCGCCGTCAAGGGGCTGGGCGGCTTCCATCTGCTGGTGGACGCCCGCGACGCGGCGGCGGTGCAGCGCCTGCGCGCCCGCAAACGGCGCGAGGCCAAGCCCTTCGCCCTGCTCTACCCGTCGCTGGACGCCGTCCGCGCCGACTGTGACGTGTCGGAGCTGGAGGCGGCGCTGCTGAGCGCGCCCGAAGCGCCGATCACGCTGCTGCGCCGGCGCGCCGGGGCCGCTGGCGTCGCTGAGGCGGTCGCGCCGGGCAACCCCTACCTGGGCGCGATGCTGCCCTGCACGCCGCTGCACCACCTGCTGCTGGCCGAACTCGGCTTCGCCGTCGTCGCCACCAGCGGCAACCTGTCCGACGAGCCGATCTGCACCGACGAGCGCGAGGCGCTCGACCGCCTGGCCGGGGTCGCCGACGTGTTCCTGGTCCACGACCGGCCCATCGCCCGCCACGTGGACGACTCGATCGTGCGCGTGATGGCCGGGCGCGAGCTGGTGCTGCGCCGCGCGCGCGGCTACGCGCCGCTGCCGGTGCGCGCCCCGTTCGCGCTGCCGCCGGCGCTGGCGGTCGGCGCGCACCTCAAGAACACGGCGGCGGTGGCCGTCGGGCGCGACGTGTTCGTCAGCCAGCACATCGGCGACCTGGAGACGGCGCAGGCCTTCGACGCCTTCACGCGCACCGTCGCCAGCCTGGAGGCGCTCTACGCGCTTCAGCCGGAGCTGGTCGCCTGCGACCTGCACCCGGACTACCTCTCGACACAGTACGCCGTCGGCAGCGGCCTGCCGCTCGTCCAGGTGCAGCACCATTACGCCCACGTGCTGGCGTGCATGGCCGAACACGGCCTCGTGCCGCCGGCGCTGGGCGTGTCCTGGGACGGCACCGGCTATGGCCCTGACGGGACGGTGTGGGGCGGCGAGTGCCTGCGCGTGACCGAGAACGGCTGGGAGCGCAGCGCCCACCTGCTGACGTTCCGCCTGCCGGGCGGCGAGGCCGCCGTGCGCGAGCCGCGCCGGTCGGCGCTGGGGGCGCTTTACGCCGTCTACGGGGCGGACGTGTTTATGCGCGACGATCTGCCGCCGCTGGCCGCCTTCACGCCCGCCGAGCGCGCCGTCCTGCAGACGATGCTGGCGCGCGGCCTCAACGCGCCGCTGACCTCCAGCGCCGGGCGGCTGTTCGACGCGGCGGCGGCGCTGCTGGGCCTGGGGCAGGTGTCGGCCTACGAGGGCCAGGCAGCGATGGCGCTCGAATTCGCCGCCGACGGCTTCGACGCCCCAGAGCCGTACCCGTTCACGCTGGGCGCGGACGGCGCGCTCGACTGGCGACAGATGATACGGAATATTGACGACGAACGGCATCAAAATACCCCGGTGGGATTCCAGGCGGCGCGATTCCATACTACACTGGTAGAAATGATGCTCGCCGCCGCGCGGCGCGCGGGCGAGGCGCGCGTGATTCTCAGCGGCGGCTGCTTCCAGAACCGCCGCCTGACCGAGCAGGCCGTGACGCGGCTGCGCGCCGCCGGCTTCGAGCCGGTGTGGCACCGGCGCATCCCGCCCAACGACGGCGGCATCGCGCCGGGGCAGCTTATCGCGGCGGCGCTGGCGCTCAACAGCCGGCGCGCCGAACCGCATCAGGGAGGAGCGTAAGCATGTGTCTCGCAGTTCCGGGCAAAATTCTTGATGTCAGCGGCACAGACCCGATCATGCGCACCGGCCGCGTGGACTTCGGCGGCATCGTCAAGGAGATCAACCTGGCGTATGTGCCAGAGGCGCAGGTGGGCGAGTACGTGATCGTGCACGCCGGCTTCGCCATCAGCACGCTGGACGAAACCGAGGCCAACACCGTCTTCGAGTACCTGCGCGAGATCGGCGACCTGGACGAGCTTGAGGTGGGCGACGATGCGGTTTATTGACGAGTACCGCGACCCGCAGGCCGCCCGCCAGTACGCCGAGGCGCTGGCGCGCATCACCACGCGGCCCTGGACGATCATGGAAGTGTGCGGCGGCCAGACGCACGCCATCGTCAAGTTCGGCGTGGACACGCTGCTGCCGCCGCCGATCACGCTGCTGCACGGGCCGGGCTGCCCGGTGTGCGTCACCCCGCTGGAGCTGATTGACCGCGCGGTCGCGCTGGCGGCGCGCCCGGACATCATCTTCACGTCCTTCGGCGACATGCTGCGCGTGCCCGGCTCGGACACCGACCTGCTGGCGGTCAAGGCCGGCGGCGGCGACGTGCGCATGGTCTACTCGCCGCTGGACGCGCTCAAGATCGCGCAGCTCAACCCGGACAAAGAGGTGGTGTTCTTCGCCGTCGGCTTCGAGACGACCGCCCCGGCCAACGCGATGGCCGTCTACCAGGCGCGCCAACTGGGCATCGAAAACTTCTCGATTCTCGTGTCGCACGTGCTGGTCCCGCCGGCCATCGAGGCGCTGTTAAGCTCGCCCCTCAGCCGCGTGGACGGCTTCCTGGCGGCGGGCCACGTCTGCGCCGTCGTCGGCTATGAGGAATATTTCCCGCTGGCGGCCAAGTACCAGGTCCCGTTTGTCGTCACCGGCTTCGAGCCGCTGGACATCCTCCAGGGCGTGTACATGGTGGTCAAGCAGCTTGAGGAAGGCCGCGCCGAGGTCGAGAACCAGTACAGCCGTTCGGTGCGGCGCGCGGGCAACGTCCCGGCGCAGGCGCTGGTGGCCGAGGTGTTCGAGGTCACCGACCGCAAGTGGCGCGGCATCGGCACGATCGCGCACAGCGGGCTGGCGCTGCGCCCGGCCTTCGCCGCCTACGACGCCGAACGGCGCTTCGGCATCGCCGGGCCGGGCGTCGAGGAAGCGACCGAGTGCATCAGCGGGCTGGTGCTGCAAGGCGTGAAGAAGCCGCACGAGTGCCCGGCCTTCGGCACGCGCTGCACGCCAGAGCGCCCGCTGGGCGCGACGATGGTCTCCAACGAGGGCGCCTGCGCCGCCTACTACCGCTACCGGCGGCACGAGCTGGTCAGCGGCCCGGCCTGACCTGCCCCCGCCCCTGAAGCCTGTTCCCGGCCAGACAGGGCAAGCCCTGTCCCTACTGACTGACGACTGTAGACTGACGACCAATGACCGACGACACCCTTGATTTCACGCTGGCCTGCCCCATACCGATCGCGCAGTACCCGCACGTGCTGCTGGCGCACGGCGGCGGCGGCAAGCTGATGCACAACCTGATCGAGAAAATGCTGGTGCCGGCCTTCAGCAGCCCGCTGCTGGACGCGCGCCACGACAGCGCCGTGCTGCGCCTGGGCGACGCCCGGCTGGCCTTCACGACCGACTCGTTCGTGGTGCACCCGCTGTTCTTCCCCGGCGGCGACATCGGCGCGCTGGCCGTCAACGGCACAGTCAACGACCTGGCGATGGCCGGGGCGCGCCCGCTGGCGCTCAGCCTGGCGTTCATCATCGAGGAAGGGCTGCCGATGGACACGCTGTGGCGCGTGGTGCAGTCGGTGCAGGCGGCGGCGGCGGCGGCCGGCGCGCAGATCGCCACCGGCGACACGAAAGTCGTGGACCGGGGCAAGGGCGACGGCCTGTTCATCAACACCGCCGGCGTCGGCCTCATCGAACACGGCCTGGAGATCGGCCCGGCCAGCGTCCGCCCCGGCGACGCCGTGATCCTCAGCGGCGACATCGGGCGGCACGGCATCGCCATTATGGCGCAGCGCGAGGGGCTGGCCTTCGAGAGCGCGATCGAGAGCGACTGCGCGCCGCTGCTGGAGCCGGTACAGCGCCTGCTGGACGCCGGCGTCGCCGTCCGCTGCCTGCGCGACCTGACGCGCGGCGGGCTGGGCAGCGCGCTGATCGAGATTGCTGAGGCGGCGCGGCTGCACGTGCACATTGACGAGCGCGCCGTCCCCGTGCGCGAGGATGTGCGCGCGGCCTGCGAGATTCTGGGGCTGGACCCGCTGTATGTGGCCAACGAGGGCCGCTTCGCCGCCTTCGTCGCGCCGGAGGACGCCGACCGCGCGCTGGAGATTCTGCGCGCCCTGCCCGTGACCGCCGGGGCGGCGCGCATCGGTGAGGTGCGCGCCGACCGCGCCGGGCGGGTGACGCTGCGCAGCGTTATCGGCGTGGACCGCGTGATGGACATGCTCAGCGGCGAGCAGCTTCCGCGCATCTGCTGAGCGCCGCCATGCACGAGCTGTCGGTCACGCAGAGCATCCTCAGCATCGTCGTGCGCCACGCCGAACAGGCCGGCGCCGCGCGCGTCACCGATATCCGGCTGGTCGTCGGCCAGCTTTCTTCGATTGTGGACGACTCGGTGCAGTTTTACTGGGACCTGATCGCCGCCGGGACGCTGGCCGAAGGGGCGCGGCTGCACTTCCAGCGCCGCCCGGCGGAGATGCGCTGTCAGGCGTGCGGCGCGCAGTTTGAGCTGGCGGCCAGCGCCGAATTTACCTGCCCGCGCTGCGCCAGCGCCGACGTGCGCGTGGCCGCCGGCGAGGAATTTTACGTCGAATCGATTGATGTGGAGGCGTAACCGCCCTCACCCTCCGGCCTGACGTGGGTAGGTTATGTGTGAACGTGAGCGCCCGTGCCAACCCCCATCCCCGGCCCTTCCCTCGCTGCCGCAGGGGAAGGGTGCAAAACGGTGCGCAAGGGGCCGCGAAGTTCCCTCCCTGCGCAGTGGAGGGGATTCAGGGGAGGGGTTGGACTAGAGACTATGGACTGGAGACTATCCCCATGACACGCATACCCGTTGTCGAGAACATCATGAGCGCCAACGACCAGATCGCGGCGGACAACCGCGCCCGGCTGGACGCGGCGGGCATCTACGCGCTCAACATTATGGCGTCGCCGGGGGCGGGCAAGACCACGCTCATCGAGCAGACGGTGGCCCGGCTGGCGGGGCGGCTGCGCCTGGGCGTGATCGAGGGCGACCTGGCGACCAGCCTGGACGCCGAGCGCGTCGAGGCCGCCGGGGCGGTCTCGGTGCAGATCAACACCGGCGGCGGCTGCCACCTGGAAGGCTGGATGGTGCGCGACGCGCTGGCGCGCCTGCCGCTGGCCGCCATTGACCTGCTGATCGTCGAGAACGTCGGCAACCTGGTGTGCCCGTCCGGCTGGACGCTGGGCACGCACCGCAGCGTGCTGGTGGCCTCGGTTCCCGAAGGCGACGACAAGCCCTACAAGTACCCCGGCATGTATCGCGGCGTGGACACGCTGGTGATCAACAAGCTCGACCTGCTGCCGTATGTCACGTTCAACATGGACCGCTTCCGCCAGGGCGTCGAGACGCTCAACCCCGGCCTGACGACGTTCGCGCTGTCGTGCCGCACCGGCGAAGGCCTGGACGCCTGGGTCGCGTGGCTGCTGGAGCAGGCCGCCGCCTACCGCGCGCAGCATCACGCGCCGGCGGGGGCCTAAGCCTTGCGGCGGGCGGCGGCGGCGCTGCTGATGCTGGCGCTGGGCCTGCTGGGGCCGCGCCTGGCCGCGCAGGACGCGCCCCTGCTGGGGCCGCTGCTGGCGGTGGACACGGCGCAGCAGGATCGCATCATCATTTACGACATCGGCGGCGCCGGGCGGCGCGAACTCACGTTCGGCCCCGGCTGGCAGCGCGTGTGGGGCTTCAGCCCGGACGGCTGCCGCGTCCTGTTCACGCGCAGCGACGGCCCGGCCGCCAGCCGCATCTACAGCGCCCGCCTGGACGGCAGCGACGCCCGCGCCCTGCTGCGCTACGACGACCTGCCGCCCGCCGCCTGGAGCGCCTGGAATCCACAGTGGCAGCCGGGCGGCAGCCGCGTCGCCTTCACGTTCATCCGCGACACGCCGCAGCCTGACGGCACGACGCTGCGCAGCCACCACATCGCCTGGGTGGACGCCGGCGGCGGCTATCCACAGCTTTACAGCGCCAGCGGCGACGAACACGAGCCGCAGTGGTCGCCGGACGGCGGCTGGCTGGCGTACATCGCCTACGACGAGCGCGCCGCCGGGGCCGATATGCAGTCCACCGCTGTGCCCACCCAGCCGCCGCAGCCGGGCCAGCCCGCCGCGCCGCCCGCGCCGCTGCTGCGCGAGGCCGACCTGTGGCTGGTGCGCGCCGACGGCGAGGCCAAACAGCGCCTCACGAACTTCCCCACCGGCAGCGTGCGCGGGCCGCGCTGGTCGCCCGACGGCGACCTGATCGGCTTCAGCTACTCGCCCAGCCCCGGCAGCGACCAGTTCTACATGATCGCCGGCCAGCCGGGCGGCGCGCCGACGCAGCTCAGCCAGCAGTGGAGCCTGATCCTCGACATCACCTGGCTGCCGGACAGCAGCGCCATGCTGGCCGCCGTCCGCGACTTCCGCGACGTGCGCGACAACCGCCTGTGGCGCATCCCGCTGCTGGGCTGGGCCGACACCGACGCCGCGCTCTACCTCGACAACCCGGCGCTGGCCTACGCCGACTACCCGCGCTTCAGCGCCGACGGGCGCTGGCTGGCGTTCCGCAGCGCCTACGCGCTGGCCGTCGTGGACACGCTTAACCAGTCGTGGGCTATCTTCGACGAGGCGCTGCCCGGCAACACGCCGCCTGTGTGGAGTCCGGCGGGCTTCCAGGGCGAGGCGGCCTGCTGAAAGCGCCGCCGTTTTTCCCCTTTACCCCTCACCCCCTGCCCCTCTCCCGTAAAACGGGCGAGGGGTTTACTGCGTCAAACGCCGCTTTTCCCCCTCTCCCAATTTGTGGGCTGAGGGGGCAGGGGGTGAGGGCCAGGGTCAGCGGTCGTGGTCCACGCGCTGGTTGTTGAGGGGCAGGTAGTCGCTGCTGGCGTTGGCGTGGCGCTCAAAGACAAGCTGGCCGCTCATCTCGTCAATCACCACCAGGTCGCCGGGCGCGAAATCGCCCTTGAGAAGCTGCACGCTTAACGGGTTCTCGATGTAGCGCTGGATAGCGCGTTTGAGCGGGCGCGCCCCGAACTGCGGGTCGTAGCCCTTCCCCGCCAGCCACTGGCGCGCCGGCTCGGTGAGGTGCACGCCGATGCCAGACTCGCCCAGGCGCTCGGAAATGCTGTGCATCTGCAGGTCCACGATGCGCTCGACATCGGCCAGCGTCAGCGGCGCGAAGATGATGATCTCGTCAATGCGGTTGAGAAACTCCGGGCGGAAGGTTTCGCGCATGGCCCGCTCGATCTTCTGGTGGTCGGCCACCGCCTGCTCGTCCGTCGTCTGGACGAAGCCCAGCGCGCCGCCGCGCCGCACGAACTCTGTGCCCAGGTTGCTGGTCATGATGATCACCGTGTTGCGGAAGTCCACCGTGCGGCCCTGGCCGTCGGTCAGGCGGCCGTCCTCCAGCACCTGCAGCAGCGCGTTCCACACGTCCGGGTGCGCCTTCTCGATCTCGTCGAACAGCACGACGCGGTATGGGCGGCGGCGCACCACCTCGGTGAGCTGGCCGCCTTCCTCGTAGCCCACATAGCCGGGCGGCGCGCCGAACAGGCGGCTGACCGTGTGCTGCTCGCGGTACTCGCTCATGTCAATGCGCACCAGCGCGTCCTCGTCGTCGAACATGAACTCCGCCAGCGCCTTCGCCAGCTCCGTCTTGCCGACGCCGCTGGCCCCCAGGAAGATAAACGAGCCGATCGGCCGCTTGGGGTCTTTCAGGCCGCTGCGCGACCGGCGGATCGCGTCGGACAGCGCGACGACTGCCGCGTCCTGGCCGATGACGCGCTCGTGCAGCGCTTCTTCCATGCGCAGCAGCTTCTCGCTCTCGGTTTCGAGCATCTGGCTGACCGGGATGCCGGTCCACTGGGCGACCATCTGGGCGATGTCCTCGCCGTCCACCACCTCGTCCAGCGTGTGTTCCTGCTGCCAGACGTAGCGGCTGCGCTCATAGTCGTCCTCAAGCTGAAGGCGGCGCATCTTGTACTCAGCGGCGCGCTCGTACTCGCGCGCAATGCCGGCGGCCTCTTCGTCCGCCAGCAGCCGGTCAATAGCGTCCTTCATCGCCTTGAGTTCGGGCGGCATCGAGTAGAGCGCGACGCGCAGCTTGGCGGCGGCCTCGTCCAGCAGGTCAATCGCCTTGTCGGGCAGCTTGCGCTCGCTGACATAGCGCGCGGCCAACCGGGCGGCGGCGAAGATGGCGTCGTCGGAGATCGTGACTTTGTGGTGCGCCTCGTAGCGGTCGCGCAGGCCAAACAGCATGTCAATCGTGTCCTCGACGCTCGGCTCCTCGACATACACCGGGGCGAAGCGCCGGTCGAGCGCGCTGTCCTTTTCGATATACTGGCGGTACTCGTCGAGCGTGGTCGCGCCGACGGCGTTCAGCTCGCCGCGCGCCAGGGCCGGCTTCATCATGTTGCCGGCGTCCAGCGCGCCCTGCGCCGCGCCCGCGCCCACCACCTGGTGCAGCTCGTCAATGAACAGGATGATCTCGCCCTCGGCGCGCTTGACCTCGTCAATGGTGGCCTTCAGGCGCTCCTCGAACTCGCCGCGGAAGCGGCTGCCCGCCAGCATCGCGCCCAGGTCCAGGCTGATGACGGACTTGCCCAGCAGCAGCTCTGGCACGTCGCCGGTGACGATCTTCTGCGCCAGCCCCTCGACGATAGCCGTCTTGCCGACGCCGGCCTCGCCGATCAGCACCGGGTTGTTCTTCGTGCGGCGCACCAGAATTTGAATCACGCGCAGAATTTCCGCGTCGCGCCCGATCACCGGGTCCAGCTTGCCCTCGGCGGCCATGCGCGTCAGGTCGCGGCTGTACTTTTCCAGCGTGCGGTAGCGGCTTTCGGACTGGGGGTCGGTCACGCGCTGGCCGCCGCGCACGTCCTTGATCGCCTCGTAAGTGCGGTCGCGGCTGATGTTGTGGTCGGCCAGAATCTTGGCGACCGCCGTGTTGCGCTCGCTGAGAATGGCCAGGAAGATGTGCTCGGTCGAGATGTACTCGTCGCGCAGGCGGTTGGCCTCCTCGTTGGCCAGGTCAATGATCCGCTTGACGCGCGGGGTGATGAACACCTGGCCGGTCCCGCCGCCGTAGATGGCGGCCTTCGGGCTGGCGCGCAGCACCTCGTCCAATCGGGCGCGGATCGCGTTGATATCGGCGCCCAGGCGCTCCAGAATCTGCGGGATCACGCCGTCGGTCTGGTCAAGCAGCGCCAGCAGGATATGCTCGGTGTCCACCTGGTTGTGGCCATAGCGCTGAAGAATTTCGTAGGCTCTGGCGGCAGCGTCCTGCGCGCGCTCGGTGAAACGTTCAAAACGCATCATAGGGGTTTACAGTACCTCGCTGCTTCGGTTGTATCAGCGTTGCGCTGACGCGGGTCATGTCCATTGTACCGGGATTGCGCTGCGCGCGCTGCGAACAGGCGCACAGCGGCTACCGTACACTGTACGCCGCGCGCGTAAAAATAGCGTTGGCAGGCGCTAAGCGGCGCCGAAGAAAGCGCGGCCCGCCCTTAATGGAGCGCGGGCGCGTCCGCCTGTAAAGTAAAAGCGGGAACAGGTTACACCCGACGAAGGGGCAGACATGGCAGAACGGCGGCAGGTGATGGCGCGGGCGCTGGTCGCGCTGGCGGCGGCGCTGGCGCTGCTCATTGGCTATTACTGGGTGCACAAGCCCGCCGGCTTCGAGATGGCCTTCACGCTGGGCGGCGCGCTGCTCGACCTGCTGGCGGCGGGCGCGCTCATCGCCGCTGGCGGCGGCCTGGGGCGGCGAGCGCTGGCGCGCTGGCTGCCGCCGGGCGCGCTCACGCGCGCGGAACGGCTGGCGCTGGAAGGGGCTGTCGGGCTGGGCCTGCTCAGCAGCGCGGCGCTGGCGCTGGGGCTGGCCGGCCTGTACACGACAGCGGCGCTGTGGGCGCTGCTGCTGGCGGCGGGCGCGGTCGGCTGGCCGGGGCTGCGCCGCTGGCTGGCAGACGCTGCCGCGCTGGCGCGCGGCGGCCTGCCGCTGGCGGCCTGGCCGCGCTTCCTGGCGCTGTTCACGCTGGCGGCGCTGGCGCTGGCGCTGCTGCACACCCTGGCCCCGCCGGTCGCCTGGGACGCGCTGATGTATCACCTGGACGGGCCGCGCAGCTACCTCGACGCGGGCCGCCTGGTCGCCCGGCCCGACAACCCTTACCTGGGCTTTCCGCAGGGCGTCGAGGCGCTGTACGTCGTGGCCGCCGGCCTGCTGGGGCGCGCGACCGCCGCCGCGCCGCTGCACTTCGGCCTGGGGCTGCTGGCGCTGCTGGGCCTGGGCGGGCTGGCGCGGCGATACGCTGGCGAGGCCGCCGGCTGGCTGGCCGCCGCCCTGCCGCTGAGCGCCTACAGCGTCTGGCTGCTGTTCGGCTGGCCGTATGTGGATTTAGGCGTGCTGCTCTACAGCGCGGCGGCGCTGACGGCCTTCGCCGCCTGGCGCGACGCGCGCGCTGACCGCTGGCTGCTCGTCGCCGGGGCCTGCGCCGGGCTGGGCCTGGGCGTCAAGTACACGGCGGGCACGCTGCTGCTGGCGCTGCTGGCCGGGGCCGCCTGGACCGCGCCGCGCCGCGCCCTGCGCAGCGGCCTGCTGCTGGGCCTGCCCGCGCTGATCGCGTTTCTGCCCTGGCTGGCGCGCGGCCTGCTGCAGTACCACAACCCGGTCTACCCGTTCTTCTTCGACGGCCTGGGCTGGGACGCCGCCCGCGCTGACCTGTTCTTCGGCGGCGCGGGGCTGGCGGGCCAGGGCCTCTGGTGGCAGGCGCTGACCATCCCGGCGGCGGCGACCATCTACGGCGTGGAGAAGGGCGCCGGCTTCGCCTTCACCGCCGGCCCCTGGCTGCTGACGCTGCCGCTGCTGCTGCCGCTGGGCTGGCGCTGGCTGGACGCGCCGGCGCGCCGGCTGGCGGCGTCCTGCTGGGCGCTGCTGGCCCCGCTGCTGCTGATCTGGGCGGCGCTGGCCGCCTGCACCTCGCTGGGCGCGCAGACGCGCCTGATGATGCCGGCGCTGGCCGCCGCCGCGGTGGCCGGGGCGCTGGCGCTGGAGGGCCTGGCGCGCTGGCCGCAGAAGCCGGTCGCGCTGTACCCGGTGCTGCGCGGCATCGTGGCCTTCACGTTCCTGCTGGCGCTGGCCGAGATGGTCCATGTGACCGCGCGCGCCCGCCCCGCCGCCTACCTGACCGCCGCTGTGGGCCGCGCTGAATACCTCGACGCGCGCCTGGGCGTCTACGCCGGGGCGATGCGGCGGCTGGCGGAGCTGCCCGCCGGGACACAGGTGCGCTTCCTGTGGGAGCCGCAGGGCTTCTACTGCCCGGCGCACCTCACCTGCGCCGCCGACGCGCTGCTCGACGCCTGGCCGCACCCCGTGCGCGCCGGGCAGACGCCAGACGACGTGTTCGCGGGCTGGCGGGCCGCCGGCGACGACTACCTGCTGGTGTTCGACATCGGGCGGCGCTTCCTTACCGACGCCAAAGCGCGCGCCGCGCCGGAGAACCGCCAGTTCGCGGCGGCGGCCGCCCGCTGGTTAACGCCGGTGTGGGCCGACGACGCCGGCGCTTACCTGCTGTACACCTGGCGGGCCGCGCCCGGCTGAAACCTGCGCCCCGCGCGCCCACCCGATTGTGACAACTGACACATACGACCGTGGCAGAATGTACTGCTAACGATCTGGGCAACCTGTTATCCTGTGGGTAGGGGGACGTATAAATCGTAGGTAATTCTTTTAATAAGAAGGATGCAGCTAATGGCAAAAGGCACGATCACAGTTGCTTATGACGCATGTAAAGGCTGCGGCCTGTGCGTAACCGTCTGCCCGCAGTCCATCCTGACGCTCGACCAGGACGCGCTGAACGCGCGCGGCTATCACCCGGCGGCGCTGGTGGACCCCGACGGCCTGTGCACCGGCTGCGCGCTGTGCGCGCTGGTGTGCCCGGACGTGTGCATCACCGTCTACCGCGCGCCCGTGCGGCGGGCCGCCGTCTGAGCCAGGAGGTCAACCCTGATGACTCGTGAAATGCTAAAAGGCAACGTTGCCATCGCTGAAGCGGCGGTGCGCGCGGGCGTCGAAGCCTACTTCGGCTACCCGATCACCCCGCAGACAGAGCTGCTGGAGCACATGTCCGCCCGGATGGTTGAGCTTGACCGCGTTTTTCTTCAGGCAGAGAGCGAGGTCGCGGCCATCAACATGGTCTATGGCACGGCCTGCACCGGCGCGCGCGTGATGACCTCGTCGTCCAGCCCCGGCATCAGCCTGATGCAGGAGGGGCTGTCGTACATCGCCGGCTCTGATGTGCCGTGCGTGATCGTGGACGTGATGCGCGGCGGGCCGGGCCTGGGCAACATCCTGCCCTCGCAGGCCGACTATTTCCAGGTGACGCGCTCCGCCGGGCACGGCGACTATCACCCGCTGGTGCTGGCCCCGGCGTCGGTGCAGGAGGCGATTGACTTCACTGTGCTGGCCTTCGACCTGGCCGAGCAGTACCGGCACATCGTGGTGATCGCCGCCGACGGGCTGATCGGCCAGATGATGGAGCCGGCGGAGCTGCCGCCCATGCAGCCGCTGAAACGCGAGCGCCCGGACTGGGCGCTGCGCGGCGCGCCGGGCGGCCCGCGCCGCACGATCCTCTCGTTTAACCTGCGCGGCGAGGAACAGGAAGCCTTCAACCTGCGCGTGCAGCAGCGCCTGGCCGTGATCGAACGGAACGAACAGCGCTGGGCCGAATTCGCCACCGACGACGCCGAGCTGCTGGTGGTCGGGTACGGCACGGCCGGGCGCATCGCCCAGACCGCCGTCGAGCAGGCGCGGGCGCAGGGCTGGAAGGTGGGCCTGCTGCGCCCGCAGACGCTGTGGCCGTTCCCGACGGACCGGCTCTCCGAGCTGGCCGACCGGATCAAGGGCTGCCTGGTGGTGGAGATGAACGCCGGCCAGATGATCACCGACGTGCGCCTGGCCACCGGCTGTCAGATACCAGTCGGCTTCTACGGGCGCATGGGCGGCATGGTCCCCATGCCCGAAGAAGTGTTCGAGGCCATCGAGCGCGAGTACCAGCACTGCCAGCCCGCCGCGGAAATGGAGGCCATAGGCTGATGATCACCTTCCAATCTCCACCTGCCGACATGGAAGTTGTCTACCAGCGCCCTGACGCGCTGTCTGAGGTTGAAACGCGCTACTGCCCCGGCTGCACGCACGGCGTCGCCCACCGCATCCTGGCCGAGGCCCTCGACGAGCTGGGCCTGCGCGAGCGCACCGTGCTGGTCGTGCCGGTCGGCTGCGCGGTGTTCGCCTACGAGTATTTCGACGTGGACGCCTGCGTG
>CAZDVL010000011.1:27122-32819 GCA_964508745.1 uncultured Anaerolineaceae bacterium
GCCGGTCGGCTGCGCGGTGTTCGCCTACGAGTATTTCGACGTGGACGCCTGCGTGGCCGCCCACGGGCGCGCCCCGGCGATGGCCACCGGCATCAAGCGGGTGCTGCCGGGCAGCGTCGTGGTGACTTACCAGGGCGACGGCGACCTGGCCTCGATCGGAACCGCCGAGATCATCCACGCGGCGTCGCGCGGGGAGAACATCACCACCGTGTTCGTCAACAACGCCATCTACGGCATGACCGGCGGGCAGATGGCCCCGACATCGCTGCCGGGGCAGAAAACCACGTCGTCGCCGTTCGGGCGCGATGTCGCCCTCACCGGCCAGCCCATCCGCATGAGCGAGATGCTGGCCGGGCTGGACGGCGCGGCCTACGTCGTGCGCCGCTCGCTGCACGACCCCGCCGGCATCCGCCGCGCCAAAAAAGCCATCATCACCGCGCTGAAGGCGCAGATCAACGGCCTGGGCTTCAGCATGGTCGAGCTGCTGTCAAGCTGCCCGACGAACTGGGGCCTCAGCCCGGAGGACGCGCTGAGCTGGATCGAGGAGCGCATGGTTCCGTACTTCCCGCTGGGCGACTACAAAGTCAGCGACGGCGTGCGCGCGCTGGAAAACGGGAGAAAGCAGCCGTGAACGAGAATTTCGTGTTCGCAGGGTTCGGCGGCCAGGGCGTGATGTTCGCCGGCCAGATTCTGGCCTACGCCGCGATGGACGAGGGCCTGGAAGTCACCTGGATCCCCTCTTACGGCCCGGAGATGCGCGGCGGCACGGCCAACTGCGTCGTCGTCATCAGCGACCAGCCGGTCGGCTCGCCGCTGGTCAGCCGCCCGCAAACAGCGGTTGTCTTCAACGCGCCGTCGTTCGACCGCTACGAGCCGCTGGTGGCCGCCGGCGGGCTGCTGCTCTACAACGAATCGCTGATCGAGCGCCGGTCGCAGCGGCAGGACATCGCGCTGCTGCCGGTGCCGGCGCTGGCGCTGGCCGACAAGCTGGGCGACCTGCGCCTGATGAACGTGGTCATGGTGGGGGCGCTGCTGACCGCGCGCCCGGTGCTGCCGCTGGAGGCGCTGCGGCGCGCGCTGACGGCGCACCTGCCGGCGCGCCGGCAGGAGATGCTGGCGCTGAACCTGGCGGCGCTCGAACAGGGCGCGGCCTGCGCCGCCGAACAGACACCCGCCTAGCGCGCCGCGCGCCCGCCGGGGCGCGGCCTGGTTTTGTGGTTGGGCGCTGGCGGCGGGCCGCCGGCGTAAACTTAGATGCTTTTGAGGAAGGTTTATGACGCCACAGATGACACCGTACACGGAGGAACGGGCCATCTTTGGCCCGGAAGGCCTGGACCAGCTCATCGCTGCGCTGGTTGACCGGGGATTCCGCATCATCGGGCCGACAGTGCGCGGCGGCGACCTGCTGTACGAGGAGATCGCCAGCGCCGCCGACCTGCCGCGCGGCTTTGCCGACGAACAGACCAACGGCACCTACCGGCTGAAACAGCGCGGCGACAAGGCCCTGTTCGGCTACACCATCAGCGCCCAGTCGTGGAAGCGCTACCTGCACCCGCCTGAGGCGCGGCTGTGGTCGGCGGCGCGCAGCGACGGCGCGTTCACGGTCGAGGCGGAGGAACAGCCGCAGCAGCCGCTGGCGTTTATCGGCGTGCGCGCCTGCGACCTGGCCGCGATCGCGATCCAGGACAAGGTGTTCCTGGGCAGCGGCGTGACCGACACCACCTACGCCGCGCGGCGCGCCGGCGTGTTCATCGTGGCCGTCAACTGCGGCCAGGCCAGCGGCACCTGCTTCTGCGCCTCGCTGCACACCGGCCCGCGCGTCACCGGCGGCTTCGACCTGGCGCTGACCGAGGTCGTGAGCAAGAGCGACCATCACTTCGTGGTCGAAACAGGCAGCGCGCGCGGCGCGGAAGTGCTGGCGGCGGTCACACACCGGCCCGCCACCGCCGACGAGGCCCAGGCCCCGGAGCGCGTCGCGGCGAAAGCCGCCGCCCAGATGGGCCGCACGCTGAACACCGACGGCCTCAAGGAACTGCTTTACAGCAACCTGGAACACCCACGCTGGGAACAGGTCGCGCAGCGCTGCATGGCCTGCGCCAACTGCACGATGGTGTGCCCAACGTGCTTCTGCGCCAACATCGAGGACACCACCAGCCTCACCGGCGGGCGCGCCGAACGCTGGCGCAAATGGGACTCGTGCTTCACGATGGACTTTTCCTACATTCACGGCGGCAGCGTGCGCTTCTCCACGCGGGCGCGCTATCGCCAGTGGCTCACGCACAAGCTGGCGACCTGGGTTGACCAGTTCGGCACGTTCGGCTGTGTGGGCTGCGGGCGCTGCATTACCTGGTGTCCGGTCGGCATTGACCTGACGGAAGAAGCGCGCGCGATCCGCGAGACCAGCGGCGCAGTTCAGAAAAAAGAGGCGGTGACTGATGCAGCCAATTGAGGAAATTCTCGCCCAACACGACTTTTTCCGGGGGCTGGCCCCGCAGTATATCGAGCTGCTGGCCGGCTGCAGCATGAACGTGCGCTTTGACCCCGGCGACTACCTGTTCAAAGAGGGCGAACCGGCCCGAACCTTCTACCTCATCCGGCACGGCCAGGTTGCCATCGAGCTGTACGACCCGCGCCGGGGCCAGGTGACGATTGACACCGCTGTCGAGAACGAGGTGCTGGGCTGGTCGTGGCTGTTCCCGCCCTACAAGTGGCACTTCAGCGCCCGCGCCGTCTCGCTGACGCGGGCGATCAACATGGACGGCATCTGCCTGCGCGAAAAGATTGACGCCGATCACGACCTGGGCTACGAGCTGATGCAGCGCTTCACCGCGATCATCATTGACCGGCTCCAGGCCACCAGATTGCAGGTGTTGAATATTTATGATTGACCAGATTTACGCCCCTACAACAATTGTTCATGCCGAGCCGATGCTGCCGGAGACGTTCCGCATCGAGCGCTTCGTCAAGGAATCCTACGACACGTTCACGCTGGAGCTGGAGCCGGACCGGGGCAACCGCGTGTTTCCGTTCGAGCCAGGCCAGTTCAACATGCTCTACGTCTACGGCGTGGGCGAGATTCCCATCTCCATCAGCGGCGACCCGCTGCACCCGGAGACGCTCATCCACACGACGCGCGCCGTCGGCACGGTCACTAAAGCGATGGGCGCGCTCAAGCCGGGCGACATGATCGGCGTGCGCGGGCCGTTCGGCAGCGAGTGGCCGGTGCGGGCCGCCAAAGGCTACGACGTGGTGTTCGTCGCCGGCGGCATCGGCCTGGCCCCGCTGCGCCCGGCCCTTTACCACATCCTGGCGCACCGCGAGAAGTACGGCCGCATCGTGCTGCTGTACGGCTGCCGCAGCCCGGAGGACATCCTCTTCCGGCGCGAGCTGGAAAAGTGGCGCGCGCGCTTCGACCTGGAGGTGTACGTCACGGTGGACTACGCCAGCGCCCGCTGGCACGCCAACGTCGGCGTCGTCACCAAACTGATCTCGAAGGCCCCGTTCGACCCGCTGAACACAATCGCGATGGTCTGCGGGCCGGAAGTGATGATGCGCTTCACCGCCATCGAGCTGGCGAAGCGCGGCGTCCGCCCGGACGACATCTACATTTCGATGGAGCGCAACATGAAGTGCGCCATCGGCTTCTGCGGCCACTGCCAGTATGGCCCGGTGTTCATCTGCAAGGACGGGCCGGTGTTCACGTACCAGCAGATGCAGGGCTGGCTCGCCCAATGGGAGATTTAACCGATGCCCGCTGAACGCAAACCCAAACTGGCCGTGTGGAAATTCGCCTCGTGCGACGGCTGCCAGCTCAGCCTGCTGGACTGTGAAGACGAGCTGCTGGACGTGGCGGACGCGGTCGAGATCGCCTATTTCCCCGAAGCGACGCGCAGCGTGACGCGCGGGCCATACGACGTGTCGCTGGTCGAAGGCTCGATCACCACGCCGCACGACGCCAAACGCATCGCCGACATCCGCAAACAGTCGAAGTTCCTGGTCACGATCGGCGCCTGCGCCACCGCTGGCGGCATCCAGGCGCTGCGCAACTTCAAGGACGTGGAGGAGTTCACCTCTTACGTTTACGCCACCCCCGGCTACATCTCGACGCTGGACAAATCCACGCCGATCGCCGACCACGTCTTCGTGGACTTTCAACTGCACGGCTGCCCGGTCAACAAGTACCAGCTTGTCGAAGTCCTCAGCGCGTTCCTCAACGGGCGCAGGCCCAACACGCCGCCGCACAGCGTCTGCATCGAGTGCAAGCGGCGCGGCGTCACCTGTGTGATGGTCAGCCGGGGCACGCCCTGCCTGGGGCCGGTGACGCACGCCGGCTGCGGCGCGCTGTGCCCGGCCTATGATCGCGGCTGCTACGGCTGCTTTGGCCCGATGGAAACGCCCAACACGGCGTCGCTGGCGGCCTGGTGGACCGAACACCTGGGCGTGAGCGCCGCCGACATCGTCCGCGCGTTTCGCGGCTTCAACGCTTACGCAGAGCCATTCAGAAAGGAGAGCGAGGCCCATGAGCACGCGAACGGTCAAGGTTGACTATCTGGCGCGGGTTGAGGGCGAGGGCGCGGTCACGGTCAAGATCAAAAATGACAAAGTGACCGATGTCAAGCTGCGCATCTTTGAGCCGCCGCGCTTCTTCGAGGCCTTCCTGCGCGGGCGCCGGTACAGCGAAGCGCCCGACATCACGGCGCGCATCTGCGGCATCTGCCCCATCGCCTACCAGATGAGCAGCGTCCACGCGATGGAGAGCATCTTCGGCCTGCGGCTCACCGGCCAACTGCGCGAGCTGCGCCGCCTGATCTACTGCGGCGAGTGGATCGAAAGCCACGTGCTGCACGCTTACATGCTGCACGCGCCTGACTTCCTGGGCTACCCGGACGCGATCACGCTGGCCGCCGACCACCCGCAGGTGGTCAGGAACGGCCTCAGGCTGAAGAAGGTGGGCAACGAGGTCGTCACGCTGCTGGGCGGGCGCGAAATCCACCCGATCAACGTGCGCGTGGGCGGCTTCTACAAAGTGCCCGGCAAGCGCGACATGGACGCCCTGGGCGCGAAGCTGCGCGCGGTGCGGCCCATCGCCGAGGAATTTGTGCGCTTCACCGCCGGCCTGCCCTTCCCGGCGTTCGAGAAAGAGTACGAGTACGTGTCGCTGTCACACCCGGACGAGTACCCCTTCAACGAGGGGCGCATGGTCTCCAACCGGGGGCTGAACATTGACATATCGGAATACGAAACGCACCTGATCGAGGAACACATCAAGCACTCGACGGCGCTGCATTCGTACCGCAAGGGGCACGGGGCCTACCACGTGGGGCCGCTGGCGCGCTACAACCTGGAGTACGCCAAGCTGACGCCGGCGGTCAAGGCGCTGGCGGAGGAACTGGGCTATGTGCCGCCGGTCAACAACCCGTTCAAAAGCATCGTCGTGCGCGCGCTGGAAACGCTCTACGCCGTGGACGAGGCCCTGCGCATCATTGACCAGTACCAGCCGCCCGCCAAACCGTTCGCCGACTACACCGTGCGCGCCGGGACCGGCTGGGGCGTCTCGGAGGCGCCGCGCGGCAGCCTGTACCACCGCTACACGGTGGACGACGACGGCATCATCGTGGACGCGCACATCAGCCCGCCGACGGCCCAGAACCAGAAAACCATCGAGGACGACCTGCGCCGCTTCGCCGAGGCCGCGCT
>CAZDVL010000012.1:0-17774 GCA_964508745.1 uncultured Anaerolineaceae bacterium
GCCTTGACCCGCGCACGCGCCCGGCGGCGCTGGTGCTCAAGCGCCAGCAGTTCCAACTGATTAACCAGGAACTCAACCGCCTGCTGAGCCACGTGAAGGCCAGCTTTGTCGGCCTGATTGACCAGGACGGCAACATGGTGGGCGCGGCGGGCACGCTGGAGGACTACGACTTACAGCTTCTCACCCAGGCGCTTAACATTGACCACACGGCGCAGCGCTCGCTGGCGAGCATGCTGGACGAGACCAAGTTTCACTCCACATTTTTTGAGGGCGAGAGCAACGGCGTCTACATTATCGAGTTTGGCACGCCTTACACGGTCTCGCTGGCGGTGATCTGCAGCTCGGATGTCAAGCAGGGCATGATCTGGCTGTACAGCAAGCGCACCGCCGCCATCATCGAGGAAATCTTCAAGGCGATCCCGCAGCCGCGCAGCCTGCCGCGCCTGGAAGAATAATCTGTCGCAGCCCGGTCACATCTGGTTGTACAGCGCCAGCAGTTCGTCCTCGCTGCTGACCGGTTGTTCAGCGGCGGCCCGCCGGCCCAGCTCCATCAGACGGTCAACCTTGTCCTTGGCGATGATGCCGCGCTGCAGCCGCTGGTCCAGGCAGATCGCGCCGTACCCCGCCAGCGGGATGAAGAACACAGCCCGCAGTTGGGGGAAGGACTGGTTGGTCACGGGCGCTTTTGCTGGCTCAACGGTCAGGGTGTAGTTGTCGGTGATGATCGGCTCGCCCCGGTTGAGCGCTTCCTGAATGCATTTAAGATAGGCCGCTTCGATCTGCTCTGGGGTTATCCCCACGGTGCCGGACACCGTCAGGTTGGTGTCCACAGCAAAGGCACGCTCAGCTTTGGTGACCCGGTGTGCGACGCGCATAAAGCTCAGCAGAAATAAATCGCTCATCCTACCCTGTTTCCCCTTTATGGTAGCGAGCATGCTACAAGATTAACCTGTCCCTGTGCGCTTCGCAAGGCTGGTTAAACCGGGGAACTTCGGCCTCAGGTGGCGCGCGCCGGCGCGCGCTGCCGCAGCGCCGGCAGCACGCGTTCCGCGATGCGGTTTTGCATGTGGCGGCTCAGCCCGATGCGCCTGGCCCAGGCCACCTCATAGCCGCCTTCGTCGAAGGCATTGGCCGGCGGCAGGTAAGCGTAGCTGCCGTTGGCATAGCTCACCAGCCAGGGAAACGCATAGCCCATCTGCTGGGCCGCTTTGCGCAGCTCGACGGCGGTCTCGCTGAACACCTCGCCCGGCTGCGTGGTCAACACCGCCTGGCCCACGCCCAGCAGCATGATTTCCAGCGGGATGCTGCCCGGCTCAATCTCCGGCAGGTAGCCGTGATAGTCGGGCGGCAGGCCTTCGGGCGGCGCTTCATCTGGCCCGGCGGCGGCGTTGACGATGATGCGCTCTGTCCACAGGGCCGCGCTGGCCGTCGTCGCAATCGCGCGCCAGACGCGCAGCACCTCGGCGTTAACTGCGCGCGCCAGCGTTTCGCACTCAAGAAACGTGCCGCCCGCCCGATCCTCGATATTCCAGGCTGCGGGGTCACCCTGGCGGTACTGGCCGTAATAGCTGGTCAGTTCGCCGATTGTCCCGACCGTGTGCCCGGCGGCCAGCCGCTGGCGCACGGTTTCGGTCAGCGGGTTAACGTCGCCCGCGCCGCCCTGTGTGAACAGCGCGGCGCACCCCAGCTCGGCCTCCAGCAGCCGGCTGGAGTAGCCCGGCCAGTCGCCGGAGATCAGATAGTTGTCGTAGCCCATGACGACCGCGTGACAGGCGTAATTGCTGACGACCGCCAGCGGCGCGCCGTCGTGGGTGTCAACGCGCATCACGCCGACTGACGGGTCGGCAGGGCGGTTGAGCCAGCGCCGGTTGATGTTGCAGCCAAAGAGCTGCCCGAAGCCGAAGCCGATGCGCGCCGGGCGGCGGCTGTCGTAGGCGGCGACGATCGCGTCGGCGATGCGGCCCGCCAGCGGCGTGTCCCAGTCAGCGGCGTTGTGTGGGGCGGCCCCGGCGTGCGTGTGCGTGCAGCAGATGAGGATGTTCTCCGGCGCGAGGGCGCAGCGGCGGGCCACGTCCTCGCGGATGTCGGCGACGATCGAGGCCCACAGCCACAGCAGTTCGACGCTGCAAATGGCGACGGCGCGCGCGCCGTCGTCCAGCACCAGCGCCCGCGCCAGCAGGTTGTCGTGCACGCCCTGCGCGCCGCCGGGCCGGTTAAAGTAGCCGACCAGCGCCGCGCCCGTTTTTGGTGTAATGCTGCTGCTGCCCACGCCAGCGTTGAACACAGGCATACCCTTATCCCTTCATGCCCGACAGAATAATGCCCTGAATGAAATAGCGCTGGAAGAAGATAAACAGCAGCGCGATCGGCAGCGTCGCCAGCGCTGAAACCGCCATCGCCACGGCCCACTGCGGCTCGCGCGTGTGCGCCTGTGTGAACACGGTGATCCCCACCGGGATGGTCGCAAGCTCCTGGTTCTTGATCACGATCAGCGGCCACAGGAAGTTGTTCCAGCTAAACAGGAAGATGATGATCGCCAGGCTGGCCGAGGCCGGGGCCAGCAGCGGGAACACGATCTGGCGAAAGATGCGGAACTCGCTGGCGCCGTCAATGCGGGCCGCATCCAGCAGCTCGTCGGGGATGCTGTAGGCGAACTGGCGCATCATGAACACGCCGAAAGCGTTCATGATGCCGGGGATAATCAGCCCGGCATAGCTGTCGTCCCAGCCCAGCGCCCGGATCTGGATGAACAGCGGCACAATCAGAATCTGGAAGGGCACGGTGATAGTGCTCAGCACGAAGATAAACATCAGCCTGCGCCCGCGAAAGCGAAACTTGGCGAAGCCGTAGCCGGCCAGCGCCGAGAAGAACACCGTGACGATCACGTCCACTGTCGCCATGAGCGTGCTGTTGAAGAAGAAGCGGCCCAGCGGCACTTCGTCGAACGCCTTCTGATAGTTGCCCAGCCCCTGAAAATCCTCTGGCAGCAGGCGCACCGGCGTGCTGAGAACTTCCTTCTCGGCTTTGAAGCTGCTGCTGATCATAAAATACAGCGGGAAGAAAAACGTGAACGCCAGAATCAGCGCGACGATAAACCACAGGATGGACTTCATGCGCTTCTGCACACGCAGGTCGCGGTTTCTGGCATATTGCTGCGCGTGTGCCGCGCTGCTTAACGCCTGTGTCTGATCTGCCATGCCACCCCCGCTAGTTTAATGAGAACTGCTCGCCCCGGCTCAGCAGAAGCTGGAGGCCGACGACGATCATAATCATGATAAACAGCACGACCGAGACAGCCGCCGCGTCGCCCATGCGATAAAACTGAAAACCATATTTCCAGATGAGCAGGCCCATTGTGGTGTTAACGTCAATCGGGCCGCCGCGCCCTGGGCTGATCGAGTATTGCAGCGTGAAAGCCTGGAAAGCGTTGATCGTCGAGATGGCCGCGATGAAGATCGCCGTTGGCCGCAGCAGCGGCAGCTCCACCCGCAGGAACGATTGCAGGGGGTTGGCCCCGTCTACCAGGGCGGCGTCGCGCATTTCCTGGGGGATGCCCGTCAGCCCGGCCAGCCAGATCAGCATATAGAAGGGGATGATGGTCCAGTCGTTGATAATAATCATGGTCAGCGGCGACAGCGTCGGGTCGTTCAGCCAGTTGATCTCCGGCATCCCTGTCAGCGGGCGCAGGACCATCGTGAGGATGCCGTTCGGCTGCACCAGGATGCGCCAGACGATCGCCACGACGATCAGCGAGGGCAGCACGGGCGAGAAAAACACCGCCTTCAGCGCTTCGCGCGCACGGAACTTCTGAAAGAAGACCAGCGCCGCCAGCAGCGACAGGACCCAGACCGGCACAGTGGCCCCCAGCACGAAACCCAGCGTGACGCTGATGGACTTGATGAACAGCCGGTCCTTGAGCAGGTCCTGGTAGTTTTGCAGGCCCACCCACACCGGCGGCTTGAGCAGCGTGAAGTCGGTGAAGCTGAACAGGATGCCGGTAACCATCGGATACAGGAAGAAAATCAGAAAAAAAAGGACCGTTGGCAGGACGAAAATCAGCCCCCACCTCTGCCGCCGTTCGATCAGCGATTTTGTTTTTGGCCGTTCGTTTGCTTGTGCCTGCACCTGTCACAGCTCCTGTAGGCCGGGGGGAGCGCGCCGTGCGCCCCCCCGGCGTTGATATGCGGACGACTACTGCGGTTTCACGCGCTCAAGAATCGCGGTGACTTCGTCCTGTGTTTCGGCCAGCACCGTGTCAATGTCCTCGCCGCCAGAGACCACGCGGTCGCGCGCGCGGTACAGCGCGTCGGCCACTTCGAAGAAGCCGGCGATGCGCGGGTGATAGCTGCTGACGGCCATCTGCTCCAGGAAGATCGGCATGATTTCGTTGGCCTGGAACTCTTCAGAGGCCACGAAGTCGGCCTTGGCCTGGAACAGCCCGGCGATGTCAAGGTACTGCGCCGGCTCGGACGTCAGGTAGCTGGCCAGCTTCCAGGCGGCCTGCTGCACTTCCGGCGCGGCGCTGTTATTCACCATGAAGAAATAGGCGTAGGTGGCGAAAGCGTTGTTGTTAACCGCATTTTCCCACACCGGGATGCGGTGAATGGTGTAGTCAATGCCGGCTTCTTCCATCTGCGGCACGCCCCAGTTGCCGAAGTCGCAGTCGGTTGCCAGGTCGCCCGCCAGGAATGAGGTGCGGTCAATTTCGTACTGCGGGCCGCCCAGCTTCCAGGTGTTCACCCAGTCATCGAAGTACTGCATCACCTGTTTGACTTCCGGCGTGTTGATGTTGGCGGTGTAGGTCGCCTCGTCAATCATGTTGCCGCCCAACTGCTCCACCATCGGGTTGAAGATAAGCAGCATGAAGATGGATGCGCCCCAGTGGAAGTCGAACCCGCGCTGCACCAGCGCGCCGCTGTCGTCGCGCACGGTCAGCGCCTCCGCCACCTCGACCATCCCTTCCCAGGTGGTCGGGAAATCGTTGACCGGGTCCAGGCCGGCGGCTTCCCACAGCGCGTTGTTGGTAAAGCAGGCGTAAGTGCTCAGCTCTGTGGGCAGGCCGTAGAGCACATCGTCAAACGTCGCGCCGGCCAGCAGCGCTTTGCCCGTCTCATACGCCGCGTAGATCGCTTCCTGGTCGGCATAGCCTGCCGCCACAGGGTCAATGGGCGCCAGAATATCCTGCGCCTTAAACTCGCCGATGGCGAAAGTCGCCTGGTTGAACAGGTCCGGTCCGCTGCCAGAGGCCAGCGCCGTTGCCAGCGTGGTGTCCCATTCCTGGTCGGGGACGGTGGTGTACTCCACGATGATGTTCGGGTTTGCTTCCTGGAACCGGGCGATCAGCTCCTCATCGAGCGCGACGCGCGGCGGGTGCACGTGCATCCACAGCCGGACGGTCACAGGCTCTTCCTGCGCCAGCGCCAGCGATGACGTGACGATCAGCAGGCCCAGCAGACCTAAAATAAACAGCAGACGCTTTGACATGGCTGATATTCTCCTCATCCTCACAGGCTCAATAAAGCGGTTTCAGTGTGTGCAGCAGCGTTTCTTCAGCCGGGCAACCACCTCCTCTCGACATCAGCCGCGCTGCGCAAGCGCCTGAACAAAGCGCCGGGTGATTTCCTGCGGGCGGGTGATCGCGCCCCCCACGACCACCGCCAGCGCGCCGCGCGCCAGCGCGTCGGCGACCTGCGCGGGGTCGAAAAAGCGGCCCTCCGCGATCACGGGCAGGCGGGTCTGCTGCGCCAGCTCGCCGATCAGGTCGAGGTCCGGGCCGGGCCGGGCTGGCCGGCCGTGCGCGGTGTAGCCGGACAGCGTGGTCGCCAGCACGTCGGCCCCGGCCTGCTGCGCGCAGCGCGCGTCCTCCAGGCACGAGATGTCGGCCATCACCGGCAGGCGCAGGCTGTCGTGGATATAGCGGATCAGGTCGTCCAGGCGCAGGCCGCCGGGGCGCGGGCGCGGCGTGCCGTCCAGCGCGATCATGTCCGCCCCGGCGCTCGCCACCGCCTCGGCGTCTGCCTGTGTGGGCGTGATGTACACCTCGCTGTCGGGGTAGTCGCGCTTGTAGATGCCGATGATTGGCAGCGCGACCGCCGCGCGGATGGCGCGAATGTCGTCCGGGCCGTTGGCGCGGATCGCCGCCGCGCCGCCGGCCTGCGCCGCGCGCGCCATCGCCGCCATGATGCTCGCCCCGTGCAGCGGCTCGTCCGGCCCCGCCTGGCACGACACGATCAGTTTGCCCCGCAGGTGATCAAGAAGCTCTGTCGCCATTCGCCATTCGCTTTCGTCGCCGGGTGGCCGGCGGGCCTGACATGCGCGCACGCTGGCGCGCGTCATTCCCGCCGCAGCCGCACCTGGTATTCATAGCGGTCCGCGCAGTAGAAAAACTGACCAAATTCGATCGGCAGGCCGTGCTGGTCATAGGTCACTGTCTCAACCAGCAGCAGCGGGCTTTTGGGTTCAATGTTCAGCAGCGCGCTCTCTTTGGGCGCTGCTAACACGGAGCGGATGGTCTGGTCCGCGGTCTTGGGGATCACCTGATAACGTTCCTCGAAAACCACGTACAGCGAGGTCTGCGGCGCCCAGGGGTAGTCGAGCAGGTCAGGAAAGCGGACGTGTGGGATAACGGTTGTCTCCACCGACATCGGCACGTCGTCGGCCAGGCGCAGGCGCTTGAGGACGATCACGCGGTCGCCGACGGCGATGAGCAGCCGGGCGGCGGTGCGGGCGTCAGCCCGTGTGACGCCGCTGTGCAGGATGCGCGAAGTGGGTGTCATGCCGCGCCCGCGCACAATCTCGGTGAAGCTGTTGAGGTTGCCGTCTGACCGCGCCAGCCGCTGGCCCCTGGCGAACGTGCCGCGCCCGTGAATGACCTCCACCAGCCCCTTGGCCTGCAGCGTCCGCAGCGCCTCGCGCACCGTGCTGCGCCCCACGCCCAGCTCCAGCGAGAGCTTCTCGACCGACGGCAGCCGGTGCTCAGGCGGGTATTTCTGCGTGCGAATCGCTGTTTCCAGTTCGCGCGCCACCTGGTCGGTGAAGTTGGGGCGGTATCGCCGGCTGGCCGCCATAAGGCTAACTCATCTGATGACCTGACCTCACGAGTTTATGCGATTTGTGCGCGGGTTGTCAACAATTGGCGAAAATTGCAGCCTGCGTTTACAGCAGCCGCGCGAGCGCGGCTTGCAGCAGGCGCAGCGCGCGTGCGTCGTATGGGCTGGAAAGCGCTTCATAAGTGCGCCCGTCAACGGCCTGCTGTGTCGGGAAGTAGCCGAGGTAATCGTTGGCATACCCGATGACGAGCGCCTGCGCCGCCGCTGCCTGCATCTGCGCGGCCAGCGCGCTGAACGGCTCGCCGGGCACGGCCAGCAGCGCCCAGCCGCCCACGCGCAGCGCCGTCACCTCAGCGCGAACCGCGGATTGGCCGCTGAAGGCGGCCGCCATCCGGGCCGCGATGGCGGCGCCCTCGGCCTGCACCTGCGCCAGGCGGCCCGCGCCCGCCGCCGGTGTAACCGGCTCGGCGCGGTCGTCCAGCGTGCGCAGCGGCAGTTCCACTGTGGCTGTGTCCCAGCTCAGCCCAGCGCCGGCGGGCGCGGCGGCCAGGTCCAACGCCCGCTGCGCCAGCAGCGCGCCCACGCGCTCCGCCTCCGCGAACGACTGTTCGCGCCGAAAGCAGCGCGTGCTGATGTCGCCGGCGGCGCCGTTGAGGTACAGGCACACGCTGCCGGGGCAGGCCGCCTGCCAGCGGCGGCGCGCCGCCGCCACAAAGTCTGCCGAATAGGCCAGCGTTTGCGGGCCGAGGACGGTGGGATGGCAGGCGTAGTGCAGCACAGCCGCCAGCGGCTCGCCGCTGCGCCGGTCAAAGCGCAGCGCGCTCACCGGCGTGGTGATGGCCCGGTCACAGTGGTTGCGGTCGCCGCCGACGCCCGCGACCGGGCCGCTGCCCGCGCTCAGGCGCGCCGGCTCCAGCCGGCTCAGGGCGTGCCGTGTGGCGGCGGTCACACGCTGGGTGATCATGGCCGCGAGCTGTGGGTTGACGGCGGGCGCGCTGCCGGGCGGGAACCAGTTTTGCAGGCCAGCCGGGCCGCAGTGGGTGTGCGAAGCGCTAATCAGGATGGCGTCAGGGCTGGTGGCCAGCAGCGACGCAAGCTGTGCGCGCAGCGGCCGGGCGAACGCCGCGCTCACGGCCAGCGTGTCCAGCGCCACGATCGCGGCCTGTTTCCCGCTGGACCTCAGCACCAGCACCTGCGCCAGCAGCGGATCGTGCGCGCCGGCGCTCACACCCTGCCGCGCGGTGTAGCCGTCCAGCGGCAGCCCCGGTTCCGGGGTAATATCTGTTTCAGCAGCGCCCGCATAAAGCGTTGTGTCCATTGGCTGCCCCGCCTGTGTCCGGCCTGCACTGGAGTTTAGCGCCCTATGGCAGAGATCGCACCCCTTGTCGTCGCTGTTGATGGTGGGCAGTCCAGCACGCTGGCGCTCGCCGCCGCTGTTGATGGCCGCATTGTCGGCAGCGGGCGCGCCGGGCCATCGAACCACATTGACGAGCCGGGCGGCAAAGAGCGCCTGGAGGACGCGCTGCGCCAGTCGGTCGCGCAGGCGCTGGCCGCCGCGCAGCAGCCCGCCGCCGCAGTTATCAGCGCCTGCCTGGGCATGACCGGCGCGCCCGACGCCGCGCGCGCCATCGCCCGCCAACTGCTGCCGCGCGCCGCCGTCCAGGCGCATTACGACATGGTGACGGCGCTGGCGGGGGCCAGCGCCGCGCGCCCCGGCGTTGTGGTGATCGCCGGAACAGGTTCGGTCGCTTACGGGCGGCTGGCCGACGGCCGCGAGGCGAAGGCCGGGGGCTGGGGCTACATCATGGGCGACGAAGGCAGCGGCTACGACATCGGGCGGGCGGCCCTGCGCGCCGCGTCGCAGGCCAGCGATGGCCGCGCCGGGCCGACGGCGCTGCTCCAGCGCATCCCTGAACATTTCGGCCTGCCTGACCTGGGCGCTGTGCACCGCGCTGTTTACGCCGGCGAGATTGCCCGCCCACAGCTTGCCGCGCTGGCGCGGGTGGCGGCTTCCGCCGCCGCTGCCGGGGATGACACCGCGCGCGGCCTGCTGGCTGACGCCGGGCGCGAGCTGGCGCGCTGCGCGCTGGCGGTGGTGACACAGTTAGGGGGGGCGGCGGCCGGGCTGTCGGTTGTGTATCCGACCGGCGGCGTGCTGGCGGCGGGCGGCGTGACCGCCGCCGCGTTCCGCGAGCAGGTCACGGCGGGCCTGGCCGGCCTGCGCGTGGAGCCGGCGGCGTTCAGCCCGGCGGTCGGGGCGCTGCTGCTGGCGCTTCAGGCAGCGGGCGCGCCCCTTGACGCGGCGGTGCTGGCGGCGGTTCGCGCCACGCTGCCGGCGGCCGCCGCCAAGCAGCCCTGAACGGCGGCCCGCCGCGAGTTACAGGTGCGGGTTGCGGGTGCGGTATTTGGCGAGCAGCGCGGCGTTATGCTCGTGCGCGCCGGGCATGTTCGCGCTGATGTAGACCGGCAGCGGGACGCCGCGTTGAGCCAGGCGGGCCGTCGCCTCGGCCAGCACCGCGTTGAGCAGGAACGCGCCCGCGACGGTTGACAGCGGCCCGACGCGCACCCCTTCGCTCACCTCGACCAGCGCGTCGCCGGGGACGCCCTGGTTGTCGAGGACCACATCGGCGATGTCGGCCAGCTTTTTGCCGCTCGGCCCGGCCTTGACCTGCGCGGCGTAGTCCAGCGCGACCACCGCGATCACCGGCATCCCGGCGGCCTTGCCCGCCTGCGCCATCTCCACCGGGACGGTGTTCGCGCCGCTGTTGGAGAACACCACCAGCACGTCCTGCGGCGTGGGCCGGTAGCGCGCCAGCACCGCGGCGGCGACGCCGCTGGTGCGCTCCAGCGCCGTGCTGACCTCAGCCCCCTCGTGCAGCATCAGGCCGGACAGCAGGACAGGGCACACCGGGGCCAGCCCGCCCGCGCGGTGGAAGCCTTCCTCGGCCAGCATGTGCGAATGCCCGGTTCCAAACAGATACACCTGGCCGTCCGCCGCGATCGCGGCGGCCACCAGGTCCGCCGCGCGGCTGATGGCGTCGCGCTGGGTGGTGGCGATAGCGTCCAGCCGCTGCTGCACCGCCTGCATATACGCCTGCGCGCCTGTAAGTTCAACCATAGCAACCTGTCTCCTGTCTGTGAGAAACGAAATGTCTGCGGCTGGCCGCCGCGCCTCAGCGGGCGACGCCGGCCACGATCAGGTCGAGCGCCAGCCGGATGTCAATTCTGCCGGTTTTGATCTGATAATCGTAATCCTGGAGCGCGCGGTAAATGTCCTCAAGCTGCTCTAGCGAGAAGAAGCGCGCCTGCCGGTCGGCTTTGTCGGCCACAAATTTGGATTTCGTGTCCAGCACCGCTTCCAGCCCGGCGCGGCTGCCGTGTTCCTTGGCCAGCAGCAGCAGGCGGAACTGGCGCGCCATCATGCTGAAGATGCCGAACGGGTCCTGTTCCTGCGGCCCCAGCAGCGCGTACAGCTCGGTCAGCGCCTTTTCGCCCCGGCCTTCCGCCATCGCGTCCATCATGTCGAAGATTCGCACTTCCGCCAGGTACGGCGTGAGCAGGTCCACGTCGGCCTCGGTGATCGGGCGTTCGCCGTTCACATACGCCGCCAGCTTGGCCAGCTCGTTGTCGGCGCGCAGCAGGTCCTGGGCCGTGATCTGCGCCAGCGCGTAGGCGGCCCGGTGCTCAATCTCGGCGCCGTGGTTGTGCGCCGCGCGCCTGATAATCCAGTCGGTTGTGTCTTTGGGGACGACGAACGCGCGCACGAAGCCCGCCGGGTGTTCCTGCGCCAGCCGGACAAACTTATCGCTCTCCGGCAGCGTCGCGTGCTCCACCAGCACCAGCCGCGCCCAGGACGGGAGCTGTGGCAGCGCCCCCAGCAGGCGCTCGGCGGCCTGTTTACCGGTTTCGCCCGCGCCCTTGCGCGTGATGTGCGCCAGCAGCCCTTTGACGATCACCAGCCGCCGGTCGGCCAGAAAGGGGACCGAAGACACAGCGTTGATCACCTCCGGCACGCTGGTGTTGGCGCCCTCGAACTCCGACACGTTCAGGCCGGCGTCGTCGCCCGCCTGGCCGCGCATCCGTTTGACCTCGGCCTGCAAGCGCAGTTGGTCATCGCCGTGCAGCAGATAGAACGTGGCGGCGGCTTTGCTCATGCGGCCCGCTCCAGCGCGCTCAGCTTGAGTGGGTGACGACAGTGTACATGGTCGTCGGCTGAAGCGTCAGCGGCATCCGGGCGGGCTTCTGGCTGATGCTCAGGATGCGCAGGTCGCCGGGGTTGCCTTCGGTGGTGAAGTGGCGCTGAAGCGCGATGCCGACCGGCTCTGCCGCCAGCATGGCGAGCATCATCAGCAGCATGATGAACGGCAGCCGGCCGATGGCGTCGCGCCGGCTGGCCCCGCTCAGGCTGAGGATGCCGGCGAGGGCGGTCGCCAGGCCGCTTGTCAGGCGGCTGGTGCCGCAGCCGGGGTGCAGCGCCAGGCTGTGTTCGCCGGCCTGCATCCGCCGCAGCGCCTCGCGCACGCCGGCCTCAACCTGTTCCTGGGGCGCGTCCACATAGAGCACGAAGCCGGCGTCGCTGCTGCGGCCCAGCATCTGGACGTTTTTCAGCCGCCGCGACAGCACATGAACGGCGGCATGCTCCAGGCCGTGGTTGCGGCGCGTGCGCCGGATGTAGGGGATGTCCAGCGCCGGCTGTGCCAGCGCCGCCAGTTGTTCCAGCATCAGCGGGCAAACCTCTCCGCGCCGCCCGGCTCAGCCGGACCGCGCCATAGGCATAATGACGTGGACGAAGTCGCCGCGGTCCAGCGGGCGGATCACGCCGGGGTTGGCCGGGCCGCTGCTTTGAAAGACCACCTTTTCGTCAGAGATCACGTTGAGCACGTCGATCAGGTAGCGAATGTTGAACGAAATATCCAGCGGCTCGCCCTCGACGGTGGCGTCGAGCATGCCGGTGTTGTCGCCGCGCTCGCTGCTGCGGCCCACCAGCACCACCTCGCCCGGTTCGCCGGCGGCCTGCGGCGGTTTGACCACGAACTGCGCGCTGCCGGCTGAATCGCGGGCGAAGATTTCGGCCCGCTTGCAGGCCCGCAGCAGGTCGCTCGTGTAGAGCACCGTCTCGGTGCTGTAGCTGCGCGGGATGATGGCCGTGAAATCGGGGAACTTGCCGGCCAGCACCTGGGCCGACACGAGCGCGTTCTTCATGTTGAACAGCGCGACTTCGCGGTCGCCGGGCAGGGTGATGCTCACCTCGTCGTCGTCCTCGGAAATGATGCGGCCGACCTCGGCCAGCGCGCGCGCCGGGACCACCATGCTGAAGGGCGCGCTGAAAGCCCGCTCCAGCTCGGTCGTGCGGACGGCGAGGCGGTAGCCGTCCGCGGCGGCCATCGTCAGCGTGCTGCCGTTGATCTCGATGTAGACGCCGGTGAGGATCGGGCGGTTGTCTTCTTTGGCCGCCGCGAACGCTGTGTGGTGAATCATCTCTTTGAGGGCCGCGCCGGCCAGCACCACGTCGTCCGCGCCGCCGTCAGGGACCAGCGGAAATTCGCCGGCGTCAATGCCCTTGATGTTGGAGACGGTGGCCCCGCAGCGGACGTTGACCGTGAGCGTCGCCAGGTCAAGCGTCAGGTCAACGCGCTCTGGCGCCAGGTTGTTCACCAGGTCGGCCAGCGTGCGCGCCGGCAGCGTGATCGCGCCCGGCTGTTCGACCCGCGCGCCGATCCAGCAGGTGATGCTCATGCCCAGGCCCATGTCCATGGCCGACAGGCGCAGCCGCGAGTCCTCGGTCGCCAGCAGCACATGGCCCAGCACCGGCAGGGTGGGGCGGCTTTCCACGGCGCGGCTGACGATGCCCAGCCCTTTAGCCAGATTTTCCTGAAGAACGCTGACGCGCATATGCTCTGCTCCCGCGCTGCATGGTTTCCCAAAAATATCGCAAAAGTATACACCCTAAGGCCCGTTTCGGGCAGTGGCGGCTGGCATTGTAGCATGCGCGGCGGGCAGACACCAGCAGGTCGCCCGCCGCTGGCGCTGCGTCAGTCGGCCTCAGCGGCGGCGGACTGGTTGTGCGCAGCGGCCCAGCCGGCCAGCGCGTCCTCGACGGCCTGGCGAATCTCGAGGCGGCGCGCCGGGTCATAGCGCGCGCTGTACAGGCAGCGCTCCGCTGGCGGCGGGCCGCCGTTGTCCTTGTAGTACACCTGGAAGCCGGTTTGCAGCCGGCGGTAGTAGGCTTCAGGGTTGAAGTAGGGGACGCCGTAAAGGACAGCCTTCGTGCCGACGACCAGGTCCACAGCGGCCGCGTTGTCGGCGCCCTGGCAGGCCCACACGCCGACGATGTGCAGCGTGCTGTAGTGGTAGTAGCCGCGCCGCTTGTACCACAGCAGCGCGCCGGCCCAGGGTGTCGGCAGAAAGCCGCGGTACACGCCCGGCCCAAAACAGTTGATCTGGCGCAGCTCCTCGTGCGTCCACACCTCAAGGAAGCCCCAGGCGTTGATCGCGTCCAGCGCCGCGCCCAGCGCGTCGTCGGCGGGGGCCAGCGGGGGGCGGGGCTGCTGTGTGTGCCGGCTGATCTTCTGTTTCAGGTCGCGGTAGCGGCTCATCAGCCTCTGCCTTCCAGGCCCAGCGCCTCGCGGACGGCGGCGGTCAGCTCTGACACTTCAAACGGCTTGGTCATGTAGCGCACGACGCGGCCCTGCAGTTTGCCGACCAGCCGGTTCGCCGGGTCGTTGAAGGCGGTCATGACGATCACGCGGAAGGCGGCGTCAGGGTAGGTGTGCTTGACAATCTCCAGCACATCCCAGCCAGACATGCCGGGCAGGCCGATGTCCAGCAGAATCAGGTCAGGCAGCTCGTCGGTGTGCTGTTCCAGGAAACGCAGCGCCGCCGGCCCGTCAATGGCGCGATAAGTCGCGATGTCCAGGCGCTTCAGCGTCAGCTCCATGATGCCCGCCACGTCGTGGGTGTCTTCTACAATGAGGGCTTTTTTGCCGGTCACCCGCAGATGCCTTTCGCCGCAGTCTGCCACTATTATAGCGTGATTGGCCCGCAAGGCCCGTCGCCGGCGCGTTTTCCGCGCGGGTAAACTTGACGCTGTGATTTTGGAAGGTTATGATAAACGATAATCGGGGGGATGAGTCGCTGTGGTACGCGGCTCACCGCTTGCGCAGCACAGATACGCGCGATACCTGCTTAATTGATCAGTTTAATATCTTGACCACATGTTGCTTTTCAAGGAGGATTTGGATGCGTAAGGCGGCGCTTATAGTAAGTTTGCTGGCCCTGCTGGCGCTTGTGCTGATGCCGGCGGTGGCCCAGGACAGCGGCGGCGCGCGAATTCGCGTTGCCCACTTTTCGCCGGATATGCCGGCGGTAGATGTGTTCGTTAACGGGGAAGCCGCGATCACCGAGCTGGCGTTCCCCACCGTCACGGATTGGCTTGAGCTGCCGGCGGGCACGTATGAAATCGCGGTCGCCCCGGCGGGCGCGGGCGTCGGCGCGGCCGCCATCGGCCCGACCAGCCTCGACCTGCCGGCGAACGCCTGGATCACGGTGGCGGCGGTTGGCTCGCTGGGCGCGGGCACGCTGAAGCCGGCCGTTGTGGTGGAAAACTACAGCAACCTGGGCGCTGGCGAAACCCGTGTGACGGCGTTTCACGGCATTGAGGGCCTGCCGCCGGTGGACGTGGTGGCGGGCGGCGACACCATCGTTAACCTGCTGGCGTTCCCTGGCACGCTGGGCAGCAACGACGGCGCGTTCGACGCCACTGTGCCGGCCGGCGTCTACGACCTGCGGATGATCGTGACCCGCGCGCTGGCGTCCGACACGGCGGCGGCGGATCAGGTGCTGTTCGACCTGCCCGAAACCCGCCTGGACCCCGGCGTTCATTACTTCGCGGCGGCAGTGGGCACGCCGGCCGAGCCGCAGCTCGTGCTCGTCCCGTTCACCATGCCGGGCGCCAGCACACAGTCGCTGGTTGACCTGGCCGCCGCCAACTCCCGCCTGAGCACGTTCACCGCCGCTCTGCAGGCCGCTGGCCTGGCCGACGAGCTGGCGACTGGCGGCCCCTACACCGTTTTTGCCCCCAACGACGCGGCGTTTGCGGCGGCGCTGGGCGCGCTGGGCGTTTCGCCCGAAGCCGCGCTGGCCAACCCGCAGCTGCTGACGCAGGTGCTGCTGTACCATATCGTGCCTGGCGCGCTGTCGGTGGATGCGCTGGTGGCGCGCGGCAGCGTGACCACGCTCGAAGGCTCGCAGCTTGAGTTTGAGGCCGCCGACTTCGGCGCGCTCATCAACGGCAGCGTCCAGATCGTGCGGCCCGACGCCAGCGCGACCAACGGCGTGCTGCACACCATCAGCGGCGTGCTGCTGCCGCCGGCCCTGGCGCAGCTTGTCGCCGCCGCCGCGCCCGCTGAAGAAGCGGCCGCTGAGGAAGCTCCGGCGGAGGCCGAGGCCCCGGCTGAGGAACAGCAGGCCGCGGTTGTGCCGGTGCCGCAGGGCAACACCGTTCTCGACATCATCGCCGGCGACTCCCGCCTCGGCAAGCTGCTGGCCGCTGCTCAGGCCGCTGGCGCGGCGGACACGCTCGCCAGCCTCAGCCCGGTCACCATCCTGGCCCCCAACGACGCCGCTTTTGACGCTGCGCTGGCCTCGCTGGGCCTGAGCATCGAGGAGGTCGTTGGCCAGCCCGACCTGCTGCGGCAGATTCTGTTTTATCACATCGTGCCGGGCGGCTACAGCGCCGCCGACCTGATCGCCGCGGGCCGCCTGCCCACGCTGGAAGGCAACGCGGTCGAGTTCCGCGTCTCGTCGGCGACGGCGGACTTCGGCGCCATCATCAACCGCTTCGCGCGCATCCTGCGCCCGGACCGCCTGGCCGCTGATGGCAGCTACGTCCACACCATCGACTCCGTGCTGCTGCCGCCGGCGGTGGCCGAGTCGCTGGGCGTGACCCAGGACCCCGGCGCCACGATCGCTGAAGTCGCCGCCGCCAACGGCAGCCTGAACACGCTGCTCGCCGCGCTGGGCGCCGCTGGCCTGGCCGACACGCTCAACGACCCGCTGGCCGGGCCGTTCACCGTGTTCGCGCCGACTGACGACGCTTTCGCCGCCGCGCTGGCCGGGCTGGGCGTTTCGCCCGACGCCCTGCTGGCCGACACAGAAATGCTCACCGGCATCCTGCAGTACCACATCGTGAGCGGCCGCGTGCCAGCAGAGGAAATCGTCACGCTGGAAAGCGTCACCACGCTTCAGGGTTCCGACATCGCAATCACCGTGCAGGACGGCAACATCGTGCTGAACGACAGCGTGAACGTCACCCTGACCAACGTGCAGGCGTCCAACGGCATCATCCACCTGGTTGATGGCGTGCTGGTCCCGCCCGCCGAATAACAAACGCTGGCGGCAGCCGGCTGAAAGGCAGGGCCGGGGCGCGCAGCCCCGGCCCTGTTTTGTTTGCGGTCAGGGCAGCGGCGCCGCACCGGGCGCGGCGGCGGGCGGGTGGGTGGGCGTGTCCTGTGTGAGCAGCACCGCCGGCGCGCGCACGACCATCTCGGCGAGGGCGCGGGCGATGTCGTTCTGTAGGCGCGGGTAGAACGTCTTGAGCGTTTCGTCCGGGCGCGCGCCGTGGAAGGTGTACGTGTAACTTTCGCGGATCGCCTTCTCGGTGACGGTCATTTCCGGTTCCCACTGGTCCACGATGCGCCACTGGCCGCGCTGGTTGTGGTACAGCTCAAAGACGATGCGCACCTCGCCATGCAGGCCCTGAAAGCGGATGTCCAGCGCGACCGGCAGCATGGCGGTGCGCTGGTTGATCTGGCGGCGGAAGCGGCGCACCAGCGCCCCGGCCACCGGCTGCGTGTGCCGCAGCAGGCCGGCGGCGTCCAGGCTGGCGCCCTGTTGGGCGGCGCGGTTGAGGCGGCGCGCCACGCCGCGCGGGGCGATCACCTCGCTGCGGGCGATGCGCCCGTACTGGTCGTACTGGCTGAGGCGCAGCCCGGCCGCGCGCCAGTTGTCCAGGCCCGCGCCGGTCTTGCCCACCAGCAGCTTGCGGATGTGCGTCGCGCCGTCGCCGGCGGTGCTGAGCGGCGGCTGGTCGCTTTGGGCGAAGGACTGCCAGCCCTGCCGGCGGCCGGCGGTTGTGAGGGGGTCGTAGGCGGGCAGGCCGGCGTAGGGCGGGTTCCAGGCGCCGAAGTCGCGCGGCTTGCGCGGCGCGAGCAGGCGGATAATCAGCAGCGCGATGAGCAGCAGCACGATGGCCGCCCCGCCGCCGGCGATGAGCAGGGCCATCGTCACCGGGTTGCCGGTGTCAATGGTGATGCCCAGGACGTTCAGCGCGCCGGACGGCGCCGCCGGCTCTGGCGTGCTTTCGGCGGCCGGGGCGCGCAGCTCCACGCTGACGCGGGCCAGGTTGTCGCCGGCGGTGTCGCTGTCCGATGATTCCACCTCGTCGAGGCCGACGGCGATCCGCAGCGAGACGCTGCTGCCGGGGGGGAACTCCGCGGGAAAGTCGGTGGCCAGGAAGCGCAGCTCAACCGGGACGCGCTCGCCCGGCTGCAAAGGGTTGATAAAACGCCTGGCGACCTCAGTGCCGTCCGCCAGATAAACGAGCGCGGTGGCGGGCACAGCGGCGGCCGCGCCGCTGTTCACCACGTCGAACGCGACCGTGATCTCGCCGGTGGCGGGGTTGTAGCGCGCCGGCCGCACGTCGCGGATGCCGTAGTCGGCGGCGGG
>CAZDVL010000012.1:17874-32263 GCA_964508745.1 uncultured Anaerolineaceae bacterium
TGGCGGGGTTGTAGCGCGCCGGCCGCACGTCGCGGATGCCGTAGTCGGCGGCGGGCGCGCTGCCCTGGGCGGCGGCGGCCGCGGCGGGGATCAGCAGGAACAGCAGGGCGAGAATAACGATGCGGCGCATAAGTATCTGCCTGGCGTGTGTGACCGGTTACGTCCTTAAACTATAGGCCGAAAGCCGCCGCTTTCCAAGCTATTGCGCTGCCCGCCGCCGCGCCTCACAGGTTGAAGCGGATGTGAACGATGTCGCCGTCCTTGACGATGTACTCTTTGCCTTCCAGCCGGAATTTGCCCGCCGCCTTGAGCGCGGCCTCGCTGCCCGCTGCCAGCAGGTCCTCGCAGCGCATCACCTCGGCGCGGATGAAGCCTTTCTGCAGGTCGCTGTGGATCGCCCCGGCGGCTTCGGGCGCGGTCGCGCCGACGGCGACGCTCCAGGCGCGCACTTCGTCCTCGCCAACGGTGAAGAACGACTGGATCGCCAGCAGCTCATACGAGAGGCGGATCACGCGGGCGGCGCTGCGCTCTGCGATGCCGTACTCCGCCATAAACAGGGCCGCGTCCTCGGTGTCAAGCTGGGCGATCTCCGCCTCGATCTTGCCCTGAAGCGCGACCACGCGCGTGTTCGGGTGGTCATAGTCCAGCGTCACGTCGGGCCGGCTCTCGTCGGTGTTGAGGACGACCAGCGCCGGCTTGAGCGTGAGGAAACCGTAGCCGCGCACCGCTTTCTGCTGGTCGGGCGTCAGATCGAGGTCGCGCAGCGGGCGCTCGGCTTCAAGCTGTGCCTTGAACGTCTCCAGCAGCTCGATCTCCGCCGGCACGGCGGGGTCCACGCCGCGCCCTTTGACGCGCAGTTCGCCCTGAAGCTTTTGCAGCCGGCTCTCGACCGCCACCAGGTCGGTGAGCAGAAACTCAGCGTCGAGGATTTCGACATCGCGCGCCGGGTCCACCGTCTCGTAAGGGTGGGGCACGGCGTCGTCGGCGAAGGCGCGGACGACGTGTACATAGCCGTCCACCTGCGCCAGCTCGTTGCGGAACTGTCCCTTCAGGCCGCCCTCAGCGACGCCTTTGTCCAGCCCGGCGATGTCCGCGTAGGTCACCTGGGTGTAGATCGTCTTGCGCGGGTTGTACAGCGCGCTGAGGCGGTCCACGCGCTCGTCGGGCACGCCGACGACGGCCGTGTGAACTTCAAAGCGCCCGCCAGAGACGGCCCCGGTTTCCAGGGCGCTGCCGGTCAGGGCGTTAAAAATGGTGGTCTTGCCGCTGTTGGGCAGGCCGATGATTCCCAGTCGCATCGTGTTCTCTCGCGTGGTTCAGGTCGTCTTGTCGAGTGGAGACAGTATAAACAAAAAACGCGCCCCGGTGCAGGCGCAAAAGGGCGCGCGCCCGCGTCCGCGCCAGGTTAGAAAACCCTAATGCTGGCGTCAGGCAGTCGTGGTGGCGGCGGCGCTGGCGCGTGGCGCGGCCTGCGCCGCGCTTCGTTGTATACTGGAGTAAACAACACCGTTTATGTGAGGTGGGGAGGCAGCACGATGCAGCGACCGATTGCCGTTACAATCGCACTCATAATCCTGATGGCGGCGTTCGGCGCCGCGCCTGCCGCCGCCCAGAGCAGCGCCTGGACCGCAGAGTACTTCAGCAACCCGTCGCTGATCGGCCCGCCGACGCTGGTGCGCACCGAAAGCACCCCGACGAACGACTGGGGCGCGGGGTCGCCGGCGGTCAACATCCCGGCGGACAACTTCTCCGCCCGCTGGACGACGACGGCCTTCCTCAACGCCGGCACTTACCAGATCAGCGTGCGCGCCGACGACGGCGTGCGCGTGTTCGTGAACGGCGTCGCCTACATTGACCAGTGGGTGCCGTCGCCGGGCAACTTCCACCAGGCGTCGGTCACGCTGCCGGCCGGCAGCCACACCTTCGTCGTGGAGTATTTCGAGGCCTACGGGCTGGCGTACATCGCCTACAACTTCGGCCAGAGCGCCGCGCCGCCGCCCGGCAGCCCCCAGGCGACTGTGACGGCCTACTTCCTCAACGTGCGCGCCACCCCTGACCCGTTCAACGGCGCGATCCTGACGCGCATCAGCCGCGGGCAGACGTTCCCGGTGGTCGGGCGCAGCGCCAACTGGGGCTGGCTCCAGTTGAATGTGAACGGCACGGTCGGCTGGGTCAACGCCAGCTACGTGACCGCCCAGAACACCGCCGCCGTGCCCATCACCGACGGCTCTGGCGGCGTTTTCCCGCCGCTGCCCCCGCCCACCGGCCTCACGGCGACCGTGACCGCCTATTTCCTGAACGTGCGCGCCGCCCCCAACCCGTTCAGCGGCGCGATCCTGGGGCGCATCAGCCGGGGGCAGACGTTCCCGGTGGTCGGGCGCAACGCCGACACAAGCTGGCTCCAGCTTAACGTCAACGGCCTGGTCGGCTGGGTGAACAGCAGCTACGTCAGCGCGCCCAACGCCGCGCTGGCCCCGGTCACGGACCCCGGCGGCCAGCCGCTGCCGCCGCCGGCCACCGCCACCGCCACCGTGACCGCCTACTTCCTGAACGTGCGCGCCGCCCCCAGCCCGAATGCGTGGATTCTGACGATCATCAGCCGCGGGCAGACCTTCCCGGCGATCGGGCGCAACGCCGCCGGCACCTGGGTGCAGATCAACGCGGGCGGGACGGTCGGCTGGGTCAACCGGGGCTGGCTGGCTGTCAGCGCGCTGTGGGACCTGCCGATCACCGGCTGAGGCTCAGCCGCTGGCGCAGCACTCCAGGTGGTCAATGCTGCTGATGAGGATGTCGCGCAGATGTGCGTCGGAGAGGGTGTAATAGACGTGGCGCCCGGTTTTGGTGCGCCGGACCAGCCCCATTTCGCGCAGGTACTTGAGCTGGTGCGAGACAGCGGGCTGGTCCATGCCCAGCGCCTGCGTGAGGTCAGACACGCACCATTCCTGCTGGGACAGCGCCCTGATCATGCGCACGCGCGTGGGGTCGGCCAGCGCCTGGAAGAACCGCGCGATCAAACGGGCGTCGTCTGGCGAGAGGATGGCGTCATGGTCGGCGAAGGGCTGCGGGCTGGCCGCGTAAGTGAGCGACATTGCGAATTTTTCCACACTGTTTGCCTGCTGTTTTCACGGTAGCAGAAAGTAAACGGGCCTGTCAATAGCAGCAGCGCCCGCCCGCGGCTGATGCTTGACAGGCGGGGACATATACCCGTATAATACTCTTTCGCACAACCTCTAGCTGGTCATCTCGACTGAATGGGATCTGTTTTCAGCAAAGCCATTTCGGACTCCACGCGGGGCGTCGCGTTATAGCGCCCCTGTTTGGGTTACGCTGAGGTTAGCCTGTCCTTCCTGTGCCAAATGGATGCGAGGAGCAGTGTGCCGTGCCAAACCGGTATGATGTGAAGAATTATGCCCGGACTCCCGACGTTCAGGAACTGCCGTCACTGATCGAGGTTCAGCTTCAGTCGTTCAACTGGTTCTGTGAGCAGGGCCTGGCGGAGCTGTTCGACGAGATCAGCCCCATCGAGAGCTTCAACGGCAACCTGAAACTGTACCTGCCCGGCAACAGCCGCGAGGCCCAGGAGCTGGGCCTGGCCTACTGGTTTGAAGAACCCAAGTACAGCGAAGAGCTGTGCCTGGAACGGGATATGTCGTACTCTGCCCCGCTGTACGCCCGCGTCGCGCTGGTGAACCGCGAGGCCGGCGAGGAAATCGTGCGCTCCGACATCTTCCTGGGCGACTTCCCGCTGATGACGGAAAAGGGAACCTTCATCATCAACGGCACCGAGCGCGTCGTCGTCAGCCAGTTGATTCGCTCGCCGGGCGTGTATTTTGACGCCGACGAGGACCGCACCACCGGCCGCCGCATGGCCAACGCCAAGCTCATCCCGGACCGGGGCGCGTGGATGGAGTTCGAGACGCGCAAGAGCGACTACCTCACCATCAAATTCAACCGCAAGCGCACCGTCCCGGTGACGATTCTGCTGCGCGCGCTGGCCGCCGTCAGCGATCAGATGGACCCGGCCCTGTGCCCCATCCAGACGGGCAGCGACGAGGAACTGCTGGCCGTCTACGCCGGCGTGGACATTGACCCTGACCGCCAGTTTATCCCCGGCACGATCAAGATGGAGCCGGCCTGGGACCTCAAGCGCGACCAGACGCTGGCCCAGGCGGCGCTGCTGGAGTTCTACCGCCGCATGCGCCCCGGCGACCCGCCCACGCTCGATAACGCCCGCGAATACCTGGAAAGCCAGTTGTTCGACCAGCGGCGCTATGACCTGGAGCGCGTGGGCCGCTACAAGCTCAACCAGCGCCTGCGTATTGACAACGTGGTGCCGCGCAGCGTGCGCACCGTGACCAAGATGGACATCATCAAGGTTGTGGAGCGCATGATCGCCATCAACACCAACCAGGTCAACCCCGACGACATTGATCACCTGGGCAACCGGCGCGTCAAGACCGTTGGCGAGCTGATCCAGAACAAGCTGCGCATCGGCCTGCGCCGCACCGAGCGCGTGGTGAAAGAGCGCATGTCTATCCGCGAGTCGGACAACCTGACGCCGGTGGCGCTCATCAACATCCGCCCGATCGTGGCCGCCATCCGCGAGTTTTTCGGGTCGTCGCAGCTTTCACAGTTTATGGAGCAGACCAACCCGCTGGCAGAGCTGACGCACAAGCGCACCCTTTCGGCGCTCGGCCCCGGCGGCCTGCGCCGCGAGCGCGCCGGCTTCGACGTGCGCGACGTGCATCACAGCCACTACGGCCGCATCTGCCCGATCGAGACGCCGGAAGGCCCGAACATCGGCCTGATTGGCCGCCTGGCGAGCTACGGCCGCGTCAACGAGTACGGCTTTGTGGAGACGCCGTACCGCGAGGTCATCAAGTTCCTGCCGCCGACCGACGACGAGATTATCGGCCACACGGTCCGCGACGACGTGCTGGACGCCAAGGACAAGGTGCTGGCCGAAGAAGGCACGGTGATTGACCGCGAACTGGCGCGCAAGCTGGCCAAGGCCGGCGTCGAGAGCGTGCCGGTGGTGCCGTTCGTCAGCTCGACCATCGTCTATCTGTCGGCGGACCAGGAAGACAACTTCGTCATCGCGCAGGCCAACGCCCAGCTTGACGACCTGAAGCAGTTTGTCAACCGGCGCATCGCCGCCCGCTACAACCAGAAATTCGACGTAGTGCCGGCGCCGCACATTGACTATATGGACGTGGCCCCGCGCCAGATCGTCGGCATCAGCGCCGCGCTCATCCCCTTCCTGGAGCACGACGACGCCAACCGCGCCCTGATGGGGTCGAACATGCAGCGCCAGGCCGTGCCGCTGCTCAAGCCGGATGTGCCGGTGGTCAGCACGGGCATGGAGGGGCAGGCCGCCTACGACAGCGGGCAGGTGCTGGTGGCCGACACCGACGGCGAAGTGATCAGCGTGCAGGGCGACTGCATTGTGGTGCGCAACCCGCAGGGCGAGGAACGTGTCTACCGCCTGCGCAAGTTTAACCGCTCCAACCAGTCCACCTGCATTGACCAGCGCCCGGTCGTGTTCAAGGGGCAGATGATCCACAAGGGACAGGTGATCGCCGACAGCTCCTCGACCGACCACGGCAACCTGGCGCTGGGGCACGACGTGCTGGGCGCTTTCCTGTCGTGGGATGGCGGCAACTACGAGGACGCGCTGCTCATCAGCGAGGCGCTGCTGCGCGAGGACAAGTTCACCAGCATCCACATCGAGAAGCACGAGATCGAGGCGCGCGACACCAAGCTCGGCCCGGAGGAAATCACCTACGACATCCCCAACGTGGGCGAGGACGCGCTGAAGGACCTCGACGAGTTCGGCATCGTGCGCATCGGCGCGGAAGTCGGGCCGAACGACATTCTGGTCGGCAAGATCACGCCCAAAGGCGAGAAGGAACTCAGCCCGGAGGAAAAGCTGCTGCGCGCCATCTTTGGCGAGAAAGCGCGCGAGGTCAAGGACTCGTCGCTGCGCCTGCCGCACGGCGAGAAGGGCAAGGTGGTGGATGTCAAGACGTTCACCCGCGAGGAACACCGCGACCTGCCCGCCGGCGTCGAGAAGATGGTGCGCGTGAGCGTGGCGCAGAAGCGCAAGCTCACGGTGGGCGACAAGATGGCCGGACGGCACGGCAACAAGGGCGTGATCTCGAAGATCGTGCCGCTGGAGGACATGCCCTACCTGGCGGACGGCCGCCCGATTGAGATTATCCTCAACCCGCTGGGCGTGCCCGGCCGCATGAACATCGGCCAGGTGCTCGAAATCCACCTGGGCTGGGCGGCGGAGCGCCTGGGCTTCCGCGCGCTGACGCCGGTGTTCGACGGGGCCAAGGAGAACGAGATTCGCGCCGAGCTGGGCCGCGCCTGGATGATTGACCACGTCTGGGACGAAATTACCGCGCGCGCCTGGCAGTGGATCACGCAGTTCGAGTACAACCCGGAGGAGCTGGAGGACGACGACGAAGTGCGCCGCCTCTATATCCACGAATGGCTGGGCCAGGGCGGCGAGTATGAGACGGACGCGCTGCTGACCAACATGACGTATGCGCGCCGCGCCGTCCTGCGCGAGTGGCTGCGCGAGCACAACCTCAACCCGGACGACCTGCTGGTGTTCGACACGACCGGCATGGCGCTTTCCGAGCGCCAGCGCCGCGACGCGCTGGCGGCTGACTGGGCGCTGCGGCTGTGGATGCAGTCCGTTGACCCGGAGTACAGCGTGCCGGCGGATGTCAGCGGCCGGGACCTGCTGGCCTACGCCGACCGCGTGATGCTGCGCACCGGGCAGCCGGTTCCGCTGTACGGCAAGCAGATGCTGTACGATGGGCGCACCGGCGAGCCGTTCGACCGTTCGGTGACGGTGGGCATCATCCACATGCTCAAGCTGGCGCACCTGGTCGAGGACAAGGTGCACGCCCGCTCGACCGGCCCGTACAGCCTGGTGACGCAGCAGCCGCTGGGCGGCAAGGCGCAGTTCGGCGGCCAGCGCTTCGGCGAGATGGAAGTGTGGGCGCTGGAAGCCTACGGCGCCGCCTACACGCTCCAGGAAATGCTCACCGTGAAATCTGACGATGTGCAGGGGCGCGTCAAGACCTACGAGGCCATCGTCAAGGGCGAGCCGATCGAGGAGCCGGGCATCCCCACCAGCTTCCGCGTGCTGGTCAAGGAGCTGCAAAGCCTGGGGCTGGCCGTCGAGGCGATCGCCGAAAGCGGCGAGATCATCCGCTTCGGCAAGGACGACGAGAAGGCGCGCCAGCCGAAAATCAGCACGGGCCTGCTCAGCCTGACCGAGGACTCCATCGGCGACTGACGCCGGCGGTCACGACACACACACAACCGGCCGGGGCGCGCGCAGCGCCCCGGTTTTTTTGTAAGGTTTCGGGGGTGTGGCAGAAGCGCAGTTCAATTTTTCGGCGGGCGCAGCGCGTACACGACAAAGCGCGGCAGGCGCAGGTCCACTTCGACTGTGAAGCCGGCCGCGCGCAGCGCCGCCAGCCACCGCCCGACCGGCTGATCTGCCGGCGCGACGAAGTAGCGCGTGCCGTGTTCGCGCAGCGCCAGCGCCCCGGCGGCCAGCGTCGCCGGCGTCGGGTAGTAAACGCGGCGCTTGTCGTGCCACTGGCCCAGGTAGTAGCCCAGCTCCCAGCCCAGCCAGCGGTCGTAGATCACGGTGGCGACCGGCTTCTGGTTCAGGTAGGCCGCCAGCGCCGCGATGCCGGCGCGCCGCGCGCGCTCCGCGTCCAGCGGCGTCTGCCCGGCGGCGGCCCCCAGCGCCGTCAGCAGCAGCGCCAGCAGCAGCGCGCCGCCGGCCGCCGCGCGCCCCCAGCGGGGCAGGCGCAGGGCGTCCGCTGCCCCCGCCAGCCCGCGCGCCGCCAGCAGGCTGGCGGGCGGGACCAGCAGCAGCAGGTAGCGTTCATACGGGTTGAACGCGGCCAGCCAGTGCAGCAGCAGGTACGCCAGCGTGAACGCCAGCAGCAGCACATCGAACAGCGCCGCCCGGCTGCGCGGCTGGCGCAGGACGCGCGCCGCCGTCACCGCCAGCGCCAGCGGCAGCAGCGCGCCGCCAGCCGGCCCGAACAACTGCGCGCTGTGCGCGGCCCACGCCGCCAGCCGGGGCGCGACCTCGCCGGCGCGCAGCAGGCGCCAGGGGTCGTTGTTGGCCGCCGCCAGCGCGAACGTGCTCGTGCCGCCGCGCGCCGCGTCCCACAGCGCCAGCGCCGCCAGCGCCGCGCCCAGCCCGGCGCTGAAGCGCAGCAGGCCGCGCCCGGTGAGCCGGCCGGCGGCCCAGCCCAGCGCCAGGCTCAGCGGCAGGTAATAGATGGCCTGGTGCTTGCTGGCGACGGCCAGCCCCAGCAGCAGCCCGCCGGCCAGCCAGCGCCCGCCCGCGCCGGCGGCCAGCGCCAGCGCCGCCAGCGGCAGCATCAGCGCGTCGGTGAAGGCCGAGGCGCTGTAGCTGATGGCCAGCGGCGAGAGCGCCGTCAGCAGCGCCGCCAGCAGCGGCACGCCCGCGCCGCCGTACAGCCGCCGCGCCAGCCCGTACACCGCCGCCGCCAGGGCGACCCCCGCCAGCGCGCCCGGCAGCCGCGCCGCCAGCGCCCCCTCGCCGGCGAACACCTGCGCCAGCGCGCTGGCGTACAGCGCCAGCGGCGGCTTGTCCAGCGGGCCGGGCAGCAGCCAGTCGCCGTTGACCGCCGCCGCGCGCGCGAACGTGCTGAACAGCGCCTCGTCCGGGTGCAGCGTCACGGGGCGCGCCAGGGCGCCCAGCCGCAGCGCCGCCCCCAGCAGCACGATCAGCGCCGCCGCCGCCAGGCGGGCGCGCCCTGCGTTCACCATACGGCCGCCCCTCCGGCCAGGTCGCCGCTGTACTCACGCCAGATTTGGTTTACAATGGGCGCGCTTGGCATATCCCAAACCGTGTGTTGGGATATTTGGGATATTGCAACCGCTGGAACGAAGCCAATGGCCGCCCTAGACGATCTGTACCGCATGGACAATTTCATAGACACTTTCGCCCTCGGCCACTACGCCCGCGTGCTGGACGCGCTCGACCGGCGCACCGGCCACGTGATCGCCTTCAAGGTGCTGCGCCCGGAGCACCTGGCCCCCGACGGCGAGATGCGCTGGGAATACCGCGCCTTCGCCAGCGAGGCGAGCATGCTGATGAAGCTGGCCGGCACGCCGCAGGTCGTCGGCCTGCTGGACTGCGGCTTTGTCTCCAGCCCGGCGGAGGTGCCCGGCGGCGGCGAGATCGAGTCGTTCCAGCAGGACGTGCTGGGGTTCGTGCAGGCCATGCAGCGCTTCGCCAGCCTGGGCTGGCGGCCGTACCTGGCGCTGGAGAACCTGCCGCGCGCGCGCAACCTGTTCTACCTGATGAAGACGAACCGGCCGGGCGTGCGCTGGCGGCTGCCCAGCGAGGAAGGGCTGGCGCTGGCGCTTCAGTTCGGCAGCATGCTTAAGCTGGCGCACGAGCAGGGCATCGTCTACCTGGACCACAAGCTGGAACACGTCTATTGGGACGGCACGCACCTGCAGATCATTGATTTTAACAGCTCGCGCCAGCTTGAGGGCGACCTGCGCAGCGCCGACAACGCGCAGCTCCGGCGGATGGACGTGCACAACCTGTGCGTCGGCATCCTCTACCCGGTGTTTACCGGCCTGTCGCCGCGCATGACGACGCTGCGCCCGCAGCCCGGCACCGCCGCCGACGTGCAGGCGCGCTACCGCGACATCACCGAGCTGGACTTCGGCGTTGAGCCGACGCTCAGCGCCGGCATCAGGGACCTGCTCCAGCGCGGGGCGGCGCACGAGCTGGCGGAGCCGGCCGATTTCCTGGCGGGCCTGCGCGCCGCCGCCGCGCTGCACGGCTGGGATTTCCCCGACCACTACACCAGCCCCGCCAGCCGCGACGCCCGCACCCAACTGCGCGCCGGGCTGACGCGCATCCGCAAGGGGCAGGAGCTGCTGCGCGAAGGGCGCGACCTGTTCCGCGAGGCGGCCATCCAGGAAGGCATCACCGACGACATGGAACAGGAGCTGCGGCGGCTGGTCAGGGCGGTGAACGACATGCTCAACAGCCGCGTCATCCCCTAAGGGCGTTTACTGCGCCGCCACCCGCAGCGTGTAGGCGGTGGGGACGGTCGTCAGCGGCGCGAACGGCGACACCGCCAGCAGCACCTGCTCCACGCCGTCGGCCAGCGGCAGCGTCCAGCCCTGGCCGTCGTCGGGGACCAGCCAGCGCGACACGCTGATCTCGTCGCCGATTTGCTGAACGGCCTGCACCCAGGCGCGCTGCGGCAGCGCGTTGTCCACCCACACCCAGCCCGCCGCTTCCCAGCCGCCGCCGTCCGCCTCGAAGTCGCTGCTGTAGCCGATCTCCGGGATGCGCACGTCGTCAATCACCATGCCCGGCTGGTTCACGGCGTCGTCGGTGATCATCTCGAAGCGCAGCAGAATTTGCTGCCCGGCGTAGGCGTCCAGCGGCACGCGCTCCGCCAGCCAGCCGCCGCTGCTGCCCGTGTAGCCGGGGCCGTAGGCGTTGCCGTGCGGGTTGTCGGCGGTGGTGTGGGCCGTCGCCAGCGGCTCCCACGACGCGCCGCCGTCCACGCTCACCATCACATAGCCATAGTCCCAGAGGTTCTCGATGTGGTGCCACACGTTGTATTCCAGCGTGGCGCTGTCCACGCCTGTGAGGTCGAAGGCGCGCGTCAGCGTGCTGTCGCTGTCGTCGGCGCGGTTGCTGTACCAGACGCGCGCGCCGCTGGCCGCGTCCGCCGGGAACAGGCGCGCGGTCGGCGGCAGGCCGTCAAGGGCGATGTCCAGCGCCGGCACGCCGTCCAGGTTCGTCAGGTTCACATAGCTGGTGCCGTACTGGTTGGCGCTGTCGGCGATGTGCTCGAAGGGGTAAGCGGCGGCGGTCTGCGCGCTGAGTGCCCCCGCCAGCCCCGGCAGCGACTGGTAGCCGTAGCGCCCGTCGGCCAGGCGCGCGTCCTGCACGGCGTTGGCCAGCACCCAGTCGGCGAAGAAGGTGTCCACGTCCGGCCCGCCCAGGCCGGCCAGCACCGCGTCCACCGACGGCAGGCCGTTGGCCGCGTCCGTGCTGAGCTGGCGCAGCGCCTCAACGCCGCCGCGCTCGTAGAGGTAGGTGACGAACAGCAGCGCCGCGCCGTAGTGCGGCAGCGTGGAGTCGGTCTCCGCCCAGGTGTTAAGCTGCGTGTTGGGCGCGGCCAGAAAAATGTACGCGAAGCTGAGGCTGCTGTATGGGTAGCCCAGGTAGAGTTCCGTGAATGTGGAGAAGCCCTCGTCCAGCCAGGAGTCCTCGTTCGAGTCCTGCTGCTCGCGGATCATATGCTGAAACTCGTGCGCGACAATGCCGGCGATGTCCTCGGCGTTGAAGGTGGTGCCCAGCGCGTCCAGGTTGAAGAAGAGCATTTCGTGCTCGTTGCTGTTCGCCACCGCCGCCGCCGGGTTCGTGTGTTCGCTGGCGAAGTAAGCCGCCACCGACGGCCCCATGCCGTAGGCGAACAGGCCGTAAACGCGCGGGTCGCCGTCAACGCCCGGCAGGTCCTCGCTGCCCCACAGCGCCCGCGCCTGGGGGTAGATGCGCGCGTCGAAGGTCTCGGTCAGCGCGCCCAGCGCCTCCGGCGCGAGCTTCACGCCGTCCTCAACCCACAGATAAATGTGTTCGCCGACTGCGCGCAGCACCGCCGTCACCTGGAAAGGCCGGTTCTCATACAGGTTGGTCGCCCAGAAAGTCTGGCGCTCGCCGTGCGTGCGCGGCGTGGCGCGCTGCGGCGGGGCGGGGATGTCGGCCACGCCGCGCAGCCGCCGCGCCAGGTCCAGCCGGTCGCGCGGCGGGATCACCGCCTCCGCCAGCGCGTCGAGCGTGCTGCCGTCGGGTTCGGCGGACAGCGGGGCCGCCAGCAGCAGCGCCAGCCAGGCCAGGATAGCCGTGCGAATGAAGAAACGTGCCTTGCTCGTCAACATGCGTTTGTCCCCGGCTGTCTGATGTCCTGTCCATTATAGCGATGCGCGGGCTGTAAGACAGGTTCTGCGCGCGCTTCGGGCGTAAAACCAAACACCTCCAAGGGGCGGAGGTGTTTGGCGTTCGGGGGGAAAACTTGTCGCTATCTGGGTGAAAAGGTGGGGGGGCATCATTCCAACCAGATGCTCTATAATCTAACACAGGCCGCGAGGGCATGATTGACGCGCAGTCTACGATCACCCTACGGCGGCGAATTGCGCAAACGCGCATTCTGGCACATAGTTGAGAGACACCACACCATTTCTGCACCGCCTATTGTGAAGGAGCAAGTGATGTCGTCCATGCCCAGATTTTCGAATGTAAGACCGGTTCTGCTCCTGGCCCTGGTGCTGCTGCTGGCGGCGGCTGTGCTGCCGGCCAGCGCCGCCAGCGGCGCGTTCAACTTCGACCTGACGTGCAGCGGCTTTGTCAGCGGCGGCAGCGAGATGCTGCTCACGCGCGACAACACCGGCGCGCTCAGCGAGGCGTTTGTGGTGACCGCCATTGACGGCGCGGGCAACACGATTTTTGCGCCGGCTTCGGACGTGTTCTTCGTTGGCGGCACGATCCTGTGGCCCGACGGCGACACTTACGAGTGGACGCGCGCGCCGCTTTACAACCCGCTGCGGCTGCGCGTGATCAGCCTGGCGGGCAACGGCCTGCCGGAGCAGGTGGTCTATGAAACCAGCGCCGACTGCGCGGGCCTGGCGCCGTTCGGGCGGATTGACGCTGACGCCGCCTTCGCCCGCGAGCGGCTGCTGCTGCTCCCCGGCGAGGCGTTCGTGCTCCAGCCGGCTGACGGCGAAACCGCCGCGCCGGTCCCGCTCAACGCCGCGCCGCCGCGCCCGATCAACCCGGCCTGGCTGCCGGCAGAACAGCCCGGTTTCGCCATCGTCAACACCGACAACCTGCACCTGCGCAGCGGCGACAGCTACCGCTACACCGTCGTCGGCATTGTGGACGGCGGCACCGAGCTGGTCGTGCTGGGGCGCAACGCTGACCGCACCTGGTGGTACGTGCAGGTGGGCGGCATGCGCGGGTGGGTGAGCGCCGAATTTCTGATTTTGCGCGGCAACCTGAGCGGCATCCCTGAGGTGCCCGTGCTGGGCGAATACACGCAGCCCAGCTTCTTCCTGTTTGTGGAGGCGCCGCTGCTGGCGCTGCCGCTGCCCGGCACGCCGGCCGTGTGCGCGCTGCCCGGCAGCCAGTCCTACGCGGTTGTCGGGCGCGACGCCGGCTCGACCTGGCTGGAGGTCGCGGCCGTCTGCGACGGGGCGGAGGTCACCGGCTGGCTCCTGGCCGAGCAGGGCGCTGTTCGCAACCCGGCGGGCGTGTTCGTGCCAGTCACGTACTGAGCCGTCGCCCATTTTCCTGCCGCAAACCCCGGACCCGCCGCGCGCGGGTCCGGCGGCTTTACACAATTTCGAATTATTCATGAATTCTGTAAAGCATCTATTCCCCTGCCGCCGTTCCTGCGCTAATCTTGATTTAGAGTTAAGCGCCAGGGGGATTTTTATTGATGGACCTGCACAAAAGCTTCGGAAAAGTGCTTATTGTTGACGATTTTGCCCCGCTGCGCCGCAGCCTGGCCTTTCTGCTGCGCGTCGCCGGCTTTGATGTGATCACCGCTGACAACGGCGCGTTCGCGCTGGCCGAGATCAAGGCCGAGCTGCCGGACCTGGTGATCAGCGATGTGACTATGCCCGCGATGGATGGGTATGCCCTGCTGGCCGAGATTCGCTCGCACGCGGCGTGGTCGCACCTGCCGGTGATCTTCATGTCGGGCCGCTACGCGCTCGACGACGTGCTGACGGCGCTCGACCTGGGCGCCAGCGACTACATCCCCAAGCCGTTCGACATCTACGACATCCTGGACTCGATCCAGCGGGTGGCCCCGCACCTGATCCCGGCGATCAGCGAGCGCATCGCCGGCTGACGCTGGCCCGCGCCGCCCGCTGTTCGCCGTTCACCCCGCGGTCGTTAGCGTCTGGTAAGAATCGGCCAGCGGCCCCCCTACGCTGTGCCCACGCCGCTGTGCGGCCCGCGGCAATCCCTCGTATAATGAATACATCGCCAGCCACCTGTAAGCGGCCGCCAGCTTTAGCCCGTAGCTGAGGGCTGAGGCCCGCCGCCTGAAAACTAACACAACCATGACTGTTCCGCCGCGGCCTGACTTTGACATCACGCAGCCGGTGGCCCGCCGCGCCCGCGCCGGCCACACCGTCCCGCACGCCCCTGTGCCTATCCCGCGGCCGGCCCCGCCGCCAGCCTCTGCCGCGCGCCGCCCCGCGCCGCGCCCGCGCCGCCGCTGGTGGCCGCTGGCGCTGCTGGGCGTGGTGGTCATTGGCGCCGCCTCGACCTGCG
>CAZDVL010000013.1:0-1568 GCA_964508745.1 uncultured Anaerolineaceae bacterium
CGATCTGCTGGCGCACCTCGTCCACCGCCTCCGCGGCCCGCTGGCGCAGATCGCGGTTGAAGCTGTCGCGGGTTTCGCTGACGCTGCTGCTCAGGCCAGCCAGACGTTCGCTGAAGCGCGCCTGTTCTGTCTGCGCCCAGGCCTGCATATCGGCGGGCAGGCTGGCGTACAGCCCGTCAATGTCGGCGCGCGCCTGCTTGATGATCGCCTGACACGCGGCGACCACGCCGTTCACCTCGCGCGAGATGTCGCGCATCAGCTCACAAACGTTGTCGCCAAACTCGCGCTCCGCCCGGTCATACTCCTCTGTGACCCACCCCGGCAGCCCCGTGAGATAATCCCAGACCGCCAGCACAGAGCTTTCATGGCGCTTATCAATCCAATCCTGCACGCGCCGCAGCGACTGCCTGAAGGTTTCCGAATGGCGGGCAATGCCGCTGTCCCAACGCTGCATGGCCGTGCGCGGCAGGTCGCGCAGCAGCCCATCCACGCGGGATTGTGCGCTGTCGAAGATCTCATTGGCGCGGCGGCCCACCTGCTGGCGCATTTGCTCCTCAGAGCCGACCATCTGGGCCTGCTGGGCCTGGCTTCCGGCGGCGGCCGAGGCGCGGGATTCCTGAAGCGCGGCGAGAGCGCGCGCCTGCAAACCGCCCATATCTGTCTGCGCAGAGGCAATCGCCGCCGCCTGCTCGGCCATGACTTCCTGCGGATCGCGCGCGGCCGTTTCTTCAAGCTCGCCCTGCGCCGCGCGCGCTTCGGCGATCGGGCCGTCCTGAACCGCCTGCGCGCTCGCCGAGTTCATGCCCGCGTCTGCGATGCGCCGCTGGTTCGCGGCGACATCGGCGTCCAGCGACACAGCCTGCGCTGGAACGGCGTCCGGCGCGGCCTGGCCCGCGTCAACGCTGGCGGTCTGCTGCGCCGGGGGCGCGCCGGCCGCCGGCGTGGGCTGGCTGGCTGGCGCGCCCTGCGGCTGGCCCTGCATCTGGCTGTATTCGCCCCGCACGCGACTGGCATCGCCTTCGACATTCTGGTTGAGCTGGCCGCCCGCCTGCTGCGCCATCTCATCCGGCCTGGCCTCGGCCAGCCTGCTTTCATCCGGCGGGCGCTTGCTGCGAATCGCCTGGCGAATGCGCGCGCACAGTTCCTCGATTTCGGCGCTGGGTTCAGGCCGTTCGTCCAGCGCCGCCACCAGCGCGCCTTCCGCCCGCGCCTGGGTTTCCGCCGCCGGCTCTGTGACCGCGCCGCGCGCCTCAGACACCGAGGTTTCGGCGGCCGGCATCGCCGATTGCGCCCGCGCCGCACCGCCCGCCCGCGCCTGCACGCCCGCCAGACGCCGCTCCGCCGCCGGGGACAAGCCCGCGGGCGGCTCTGGCATCAGCAATTCGACGCCAGCCCCCGCCTCACCCGCCGCGGCGGGGGCCGGAGCGCCTGCTCCAGCGTCGGGCGCAGCCGCGACCTCCACAGCCGGAACAGCCCTGCCAGCCGGCGCGTTGATGAGGGCTGCCGGGGTCTCCGGCGCGACTTTGGCTGCCGGGGCTGAGGCGGGCGCGCTCATCGCGGGCGGCGCG
>CAZDVL010000013.1:1668-29780 GCA_964508745.1 uncultured Anaerolineaceae bacterium
GCGCTCATCGCGGGCGGCGCGGCCTCCGTCACGGGGGGCGGCTCTGCGGCGGATTGTTCCGCCGGCGCTTCTTCATCCAGCGCCAGGGGTTCGGCTGTGTCTTCGTCCTCCGGCTGGCGCTGTATGCCCCCGCTCTGCTGCACCACATGGGCGGATTCGTGCGCCATCAAACGCACATCGCCGGCCGATTCGCCGCTGTTGAGGAAGATGTCGCTGCCATAGGTGAAGGCGCGCGCGCGCAGGCTGTTCGCTGCCTGGGCCGCCTTGATGTCGTCGTGAACGCGCACCTGGCCCAGGTCAGCGCCCAGGTGCGGCTCGACCCGCTGGCGCACAGCGGGCGAAAGCGGGCTGCCGACGCCAGGGCTGCGGATGACGGACGCGGTGTGCGACGACACCGCCGGCAGGCCGTCACCGTCCCGCTGAACGGTTTCCCCGTCCGGCAGCGGCTCGCGCTGAATCTGCCGGGGATTCTGGTCACAGTCTGCGCACGGCTCGCCGGGCTGTTCCATCCGCTGTATGGAAGGCTGTTCCGGCTGTTCCGGCGGCGGCGCGCTGGCGGGCGCGGGCGAACGCATCACCATGTCGGCAGCCGCGTCGGCCTGCTGCTCAAACGCATCGCCCGGCTCGTTGACTTCGAGCTTGGTCTGCACGCTGCGCAGCGCCAGCGGCGAAACCGGGGTGCGCTGCACACGCCCTGCATTTTCGTGATGCGATTGCGAGTCGCTCTGTTTGTGGCGCGTAGCCCGCGCTTCCTGATGACTCATCGCATCTTCTTTCAGTTGGGCAGCGGCGCAACTGCCCCGATCTTCGTGTACTCTCGCCGGATGCTTTCGGCCAGCAGGGTTTCGCTGACCGGCGCGCTGGCCTCCAGCGCCAGCACCGTCGCGTGCAGCGCCGCGTTCCGAATCTGGCCGCCGGTAAGCTGGCAGCGCAGCGCCACCTTGCGCATAAATGCGTCGCTCACGGCGTGCCGGGCCGGCAGGTGCAGCCGCCACAACTGCTGGCGCTGGTTCACATCCGGCAGGTTGAATTCGACAAACACATCCATCCGTCGCTGGAACGCGCCGTCAATCCGATCCGCCGCGTTGGTCGTGATCAGGATAATGCCTTCATACTGTTCGAGCCGCTGCAGCAGATAATTGGTCTCCATGTTGGCGTAGCGGTCGGTCGAGTTGCGAACGTCGGTGCGAGATGTCAGCAGCGAATCGCCCTCATCCAGCAGCAGCACGATGTCCTGCTCCTCGGCGCGGGCGAACAACTGGCTGAGGTTGCGCTCTGTCTCGCCGATGTATTTGCTCACGACCGCTGACAACTCCACCCGGTACAGGTCAAGGCCTAACTGTGCCGCGATCAGGCGCGCCGCCAGCGTCTTGCCGGTTCCGCTCGGCCCGCTGAACAGGGCGCGCACGCCGCGCGTTGTGCCTTTGAACCCGCGCCCAAGGTGTTCCAGCACCGCCTCACGGTGCCGGCAGCGCAGGATGAGGTTGTGCAGCTCTATCTGGGTCCCTTCGGAAATAACCAGCGCGCCCCAATCGTGGGCGAGCGGGATGAGCGTCGCCAGGTTTTCCAGCGACCGCTGGTTGAGCGCGCGGCAGGCTTCCTGAACATCCGCGATTTCCACGTGCGCGCGGCCGTCCAGCGCGGCGTAGGCGCGGGCGAGCCGCCCCGCCTGTTCAACCCCGCCCAGCGTCAGGTGGTAGCTGCGGCTCACGGCGTCAATCACCGCGCCTGTGCCGTTGGCGCTGGCGTCCAGCGCCTGCGACCAGCTGTGCCGCCGCGCCTCATGGCCCGGCGCGGGCAGGTCGAGCGTGACACAGCGCTCCACAAGCGGCCCGCGCACGCTGCCTTCCCGATTCAAAATGATGCCCGCCACGCCTTCATAGCCGGCCAGCGCGGGCAGCGCGGCGGCCTGCCCCGGCGCGAGTTCAAGCTCAATCACGGGCAGCGCATTCAGCAGCAGCGCCAGCGGGCCGGCCAGACGGCACAGCGGTGCAAGCTGGTCCACATCCTCACAGCGCAGGTGCAGCACATCTCTGTCCAGCGCCCGCGCCACGCCGCCCAGCGCGCGCAGCCGGCCGCTTCCCCGCATCCCGCGCACAATCACGCCATTGAACAAACCGCTTTGCGCCAGCTCTGGTATCCGGCTGAGGCGATCAACGATGTCTGCGGGCAGCGGGCCGCGCAGCGCTGGCAGCGCGGCAAAATCGGCGGCGGGGCGCAGCGCCATGAAGCCCGCCTCCCACGCGGCCGGGCCGCCCAGGCAGGCATCCCACACCGCGGCAGGCACGCTGACCGCGCGCGCCGCGCGCGGCCGTTCCGGGTGATGCAGGGCGACCAGCCCGCGCTGGTCCAGCTCGCGCACAATCTCCCAGCCCGACACAGGCGACTGAAAACGCAGCAGGTCGTCCAGCAGGCCAACGGTCAGGCGCAGCTCGTCGGGGAAGGGGTGCAGCGCGGCATAGACCGTGCTGAAGCGGGCGTCCAGCTCGACCAGCCCGGCCAGCATCAGCGCCAGCAGGTGCTCATGGCTGAGGCCGCTTCGCCGCAGGCGCGCCAGCGGCGAAGCTGGCGGCAGCTTCAGGCCCTCGACCGCCGCGCCCCACGCCGCGTCGAGGTCGGCCAGCGTGGGCGTGGGCGGCATCTGCTGGCGGGCCGCGTCAATGTAGGCGCGCAGAAAGGCGTAATGCTCCAGCACGCCGTCGCCGCCGACCCCGGTCAGGTAGGCAGCAACGCGCAGGATGGCGCGATTCAACCAGCGTTCGACAGGCGCGACCATCAACAGTTTCTCACTCATAATGCAGCGTGACCACATGGGCCAGCTCTGGAACCCAGCCGGGGTCCCGGTCCAGCCCGGCCAGCCGCAAATCCAGCCGGATCTGATCGAGGCGGAACATCACGTCAATATGGGTGCGGGTCACATATAACCGCGCCGGGTCGCGCAGCGCCGCGGCCAGCGCCGCCGGCTGTTCAAGCCGCGCCTGCAGGTACGCCTGAAGCGCGGGCGACACAGCGGCCAGCCAGGCCCGCAGCGCGGCCTCATCCGCTTCTTCCCCGGCCTGTTCCGCCAGCATCTCCCACACGGGGTCAACCGGCGCGGCGTCCAGCAGCGCCCGCGCCAGCCACGCCAGCCTGTGCCAGGCGTTCAGCGCCGGGCCGGGCCACTCCAGATCAACCAGCGCGTTGACCAGATACCATAAACCGCCGAGGCCCGTGCGCAGTTCCGGCAGCGCCGGGCCGCTTGGAGCTTCCGCAGGGTCAGGGCTGGCAGCGCCTGCCGCGCCCGCCCCGGCCTCGCGCGCGTCCCGCGCCAAAACAGGCGGGCGGTCGGAAGGCAGATTACGAGGCGGGGAGACGGCGCCCCGCCGGGGGGCGGCGTCCGCCGGGGCGGACACCCCCACCGGCGCGCCGGCCCGCGAATCAGGGGGGCGCGCCGGCGCTGCCCGGCCGTCCACAGGCTGCCCGGCCGCATCGCCCGGCGAATCCGCCGCAGAAACCGGCGCTGCGGTAACATGGCCCGCCGGCGGCGGCCCGTCCAGGCCAGCGGCCGCCTGCGTCATGCTGCGCGCCGGCGTTTCCGTCCGCCCGTGGGCCAGATCAGGGTGCTCCGCGCGCCGCACCTGCTGCAAGGCGGAGGGTGCGTGTGTGACCGCCAGACAGACCATCAACAGCGCGGCAGCCTCGCCCGGCAGCGCCCGCGCCATCCGCTGTACGCCCGCAGGCAGCGCCTGGAGCAGCGCATCGGCAGCCAGGGCTGCGCGGTCAAGCGGCGGCAGATCGTAGGCCTGCTGCACCAGTTGGCGCACGCGCCGCGCCTCCGCCGGCAACAGCCGCAGGAACAGCGTGTTCAAACCGCTGGCATAGCGCTCGTAAAGCAGGGCGGTGGCCTGCGGCAGCCAGCGCGGGCTGCTGCTCCACAGGGCATCAAGCGCGGGGCCAGCGGCATCGTCGCGGCGCTGGCGCAGCCACGCCCGCCACCACCAGCGCGACGAAGCCAGATTCTGGTGCGTGTCCCACGACAGGCAGGCCAGCCACTCCGCCTCGTCGGCGAACCAGACGGCGTCGGCGGACGGGGATACCGGCCCGAACGCCGGGCGCGCGGCCCGCCGCCAGCAGTCGCGCAGCCACGCCTGGGCCGCGCCGTTCCAGCGCTGTGCATCTGTCAGCAGCGCGCCGGGCGCGACCTCCGGCAGATGGCGCACCACCAGAATCGCCCGCGGCGGCAGCCCGGCGTCAAGCGTCACACGGCTCAGCGCGCGCTCCGCGCGCCAGCGCCAGTGCGGCGCGTTCGTGCCGCCCGGCGGCACGCGCAGCACCACCCGCCCCAGCGTGAGCGAAGGCATCTGCATCAGAGGCCGCCTCCGAGTGTGCCGCCGCGGACGACATCCATGAATCTGCCCGACAGGTCGGACAGCGTTTTCGCCGCGTCAGGGGTCATGCCGGCCACCTGCTCCAGTTCGGCCCGGTCGGCCTTCGCCAGCGACCCGGCGCTGAGGAAGCCCGCGCCGGCCAGCGCCTCGCCAGTGACCTTGCCGCTGGTCGCGCCCCTGATGAGCGTCGAATAGCCGCGGCTGTAACTGGCGGCGGTCGCCACCAGCGGCCGCATTTCCGCCTCGCTGAACCGGCTGCCCTGCGCCAGCGCGGCGGCGTCGCTGTTCGCCAGGTCACGCGCGCTGTAGACGCCCTTATCAGCCAGGTCCGCCGCCAGCTCAGGGGCCATGTCGTGCAGCGCGGCGACGCTCTTTTCCGGCGCAGTTACAAACTGGCCCTGCGCGATGCTGAGCAGCGCATCGGCGGCATAACGATCCAGCGCGGCGTCGTTCACCTTCAACGCCGCTTTGAGCGCGGTTCGCCCAGCAGTGGACCCGGCCGCGTCCAGCAGGCCCTGGTTGCTGTGGATACCGGCTGCGCCCAGGGCCGCCAACCCATCCGCGCTGATCCCGGTCGCCATCGCGATGTTGTAGGCGCTCATTGGGACAGTGGCCTGCACGGTATCCAGCAAACGCGCGGAGAAACTGCCCCACGCCGCAGCGTCCCCGCCTTTGACCGAGGCAATCGCCTCGGCAATCGCCCCCGGCGCCGCGTTCGCCACGCCCACTCTATCGCCGAATCGGGTCTTCAGAGCGTCGCTGGCCGCCTTGCTGACGCCGGGGTGGCTCATGAATCCGTTCTGGAAATCGTCCGCCAGGGTCTGGCGCGCGTCCTCGATGAGGCTGGCGGCATAACCCACGCTTTGTCCCAGCACCGCGCCGACCAGGCCGGCAGGGGCAGAACCCAGCGCTTCCAGATCGCCCAGGCCGTAGACCTGCAATTGGTTGAAGGTCGCGGCGTCGAAGTCCGCAATTTCGGTGCGCGTCACAGCGGCAGATTCGCCGAGGGCGTTGTCCGCCGCGACCACGACCAGCGGAAAGCGCGTGCCGTCCCTGGTCTGCACAAAGGCGTCCGCCGTGACAGCAGGCCCGGCCGGGTTGTAGCCGCGGCGGATGTAAATTTCAGCGTCATCGGCCGCAACAAGGGGGTTAGCGCCGCCCTGCTCGCCGCCCAGAATTTCTTCGATCCGCGCCTGGATGGGCGTGTCTTCAAGGTAATACCAATCGTCGGGCGCGGGGTCAACGTAGCCGGGGTCGTAAGGAATGCCTGTGTCCCTCTGGGGCCAGATTTTTGTCCAGCGCGTGTCCAGATAAAACTTCTCGATCAGCACCCCCCAGGGCAGCCCGATCCTTTCCGGCGGAACCACGCGCCGGTCATCTGGAACAGCCAGTTCCAGGCTGCGAATAACGACTGACGCCTGCGCCACAGCGCCGCTGCGCACCGCCACCGATTTCGATACCCCAAACTGGCCCGCCTGCGCTGGGACCGGATCAACCGTATAGTTACCGGCCGGCAGGCTGTTAAAGACGTAGATCACCAGTTGGTCAGGCTTTGAACCCGTCCGCGACGACCCAGAAGCCCCGGAACGATATTTCACGCGCACCTTTCTTTGAGACTCCTCCAGCCAGTCAGCATACTGCCGCTGCTGGTAGCTGCCACCAACCGCCTGGACCACGCTTCTGGGTTTCCCCTGATAACTCTGGCCGGTCTGCTGGTTGATCGCCCGCACCGAAGCAATGGCGCTGACGGGGAGCGGGCTGCCGTCTTCGTCCAGCACAGTGACCTGCAGATTCCCTGTTCGCTGCTCCGGCTTGAGCGTTTCTTCTTCGCTCAGAATGTCCTCCGGCGGCCCATCCACGGCCGGCGGCACGCGCGACACACGGCGCGCAAAGATGATATACGGTTCATCTGTCCGCGCGCCCGGAACTTCGAAGACATCCACATCCATGCGGTCGCTCACCGGAATCGGCTCCACGTAAAACGACTCGTGCAGGACGCTGCGCAGATAGGCCGGGTCAAGCTCGGTCGGGCTGACAGGCTGCCCAAAGAAGCTGGCGACGCGGAAGCGGCGAGCCTGCGCTGCCTGCGCGCTGATGGGCAGATAGCCCGCGGCCGGGAGGTAGTCGAAGTAGGTGGACGCGGCGGCGTTCAGCGGGTTGACGCCGCTGTCTGTGCGAAGATCCTCAAGCTGTTTCTGAAATTGCAGCAGAAAGGCAACCGCCTCGCCCGCCCGGCGCGGCCCGGCGAACGATGTGAACACCTCGGTGAGCGCCGCCGAATAGCTGCTCGGAAACACGCCCGGCCGGACGCCCGGCGCACAGGGGCGGCGCACCGACCACACATCAACAAAATCCACCCCGCCGGCCCAGAACTGAAAGACGGCCAGCGGCACATCGCAGTCTGTCAGGCGGCCATCGCGCAGGCGATCCAGCAGGCCGTACTGCGCGGGCGCGCGCAGCGGGTCAGCCTGAACAGCCGCCAGCTCAGCCGTGCCGAAACAGGCGTGCGCAAGCTGGCTGCGGCGCAGCGGGGATGTCGCCCCAATCGGCGCGATCAGGTCGGCATTGGTCAGCGGAATGAGCTTGAACTGCACGCCGATTTCTTCATAGCGGTTGATGCAGGATGCCGCGCCCCCGTTAAGCCCGCTGTGCGAGGCCAGCTCCGGGGATAAGCGCGCGGCGCTAGTGATCGCCAGCAGATAAAACCCGGTCGCCACTGCGCCCGTCAGCGTGACGCCACCGGCGGGCGCGCAAACCGCGAAAGGCGAGTCGCCCCCAGCCTCCAGCGGTGTCTGGATGGCCAGCTCCACGGTGGTCGCCTGGCCCGGCAGATGCAGCGTGTCGCCGCTGCGCGAGATCGCCAGCCCGCCTGTGATTTGCAGCGCTTTGCCGCCGCTGATTCTGGTCACATACAGCCCGGAAACCACGCCCTCGCCCGCCGCCTGGCCCAGGCAGCGCCCACGCCGCACGCTGGCGGCCTGCTCGTCACGCAGATCAGCCGCGGTCAGGACGCGCCCGTTAAAAAAGTTCGGGTGCTTCAGGCTGTCCGCGAACACGGATGCGAGAAATTGCACGCTCATTTCACCCCCCACCGCAGTTCCACCATCAGCAGGGCAATCGGGAACGCAGTCGCCTCCGGCACGAGGTTGACCACCAGATAATCAGCGGGCGAAACGCGCGGCTCCAACGGGAGCGGCGCGCTCACACTGAGGTGAAACTGCGCGCTGATGCTGTGCACCAGCATATCCAGCGCGGCCGAATCAAACGCGGCGCGCGGCACGAGCGCGGTTTCGTCGCTGGCGTTCGCTGCGCTGTCTGAGCGCGTTTGTCTGTCTTCATTGAACGGCGGACCAGCGGCCACCGGGCCGATCGCCCGCACCCAGCGCCAGCTCACCGTCCAGCGCACCTGCACCCTATCATCACTGCCCCCGGCGCAGTACAGCCGCAGGAACATCAGCGGGGTGTCGCTGCCCGGCGCGCTGGCCGGGCGCAGCACGCTGAACGTCACCGCCGCCGGCTTGTCGAAGTGAAAAACCGGATAGCCGGGGGCAATCGCAGAATTGGCCGTCATCAGGGCGCTGTCCGCGTCCTGAACGATCAGCATGTCGTTGGGGCGGACGATATACTGATCGAAACCCCGCCCAGGCGGGCCTTCTGGCCCGCGCGGCCCTTGTTTGCCGTCCTCACCCTTCGCGCCGGGAGGCCCCTGCTCCCCCTGTGGGCCGCGGATGCCGCCCTGCATCAACAGTTCCTGCAGCAGGCGGGTGTGCAGCAGATAGGGGCGCTGCCGGTTTTCGATGCCCAGCGTGCCTTCGTCCACCACCTTCCCAGTGAGGCCGAACAGCACGGCGGCCAGCAGGATGCACGGGCCTTCCGGCGGCTCGCACGACTGGGGTTTGGCGCTCCAATAGCCGATGAGGGCGCGCCGCAGCCGTGTGGCGGTGACCGGCGCGACCGTAACGTTAGCCAGCGCGTCAATCGGGGCAAGCTCGTTCGTGTCCAGATAAGCGTCCAGCGCGCCGGTCAGCAGGGCGAGCTGCGCCGCGAACGCCGCGTCCGTCAGGGGCGCGGCGGCGGCGCTGATGACGAGCTTCGCCAGCAGACGGACGACCGGGTCGTGCAGCTTGTCCAGGGTCGGGCGGGTGTTCGTCACCCAGTAGCGCAGCACCTCGCGCAGAATTTCGCGCGCCTGGGCTTCGGGGATCACCGTGGCCGGCAGGCCGGGCACACGGGCCGGGTCGTCCACCGCGTCCCACAGAAGCCGCAGCAGCGCCTGCTTGCCGTTATCGTCAAGCAGGCTGGCGGCCGGGTCAATGTCGAGCTTCGCCAGCAGCGCGCCCACCGCGCGCGCATGGTCTTCTTCCGCCTGCTTCGGCGGCCGGGCCAGCAGCTTCAGCACAAAATCATCGCGGATGCGCGTCGGCTGCAGCACGCCGTCCGGGCCGGTGTCGGCGCGGCAGGGGTCGCCGAGGATGGGCTGCCTGTCAGTGGCGCAGGCGCGGTAGCACAGCGTGACGTACACCGCCAGGCGCGGGTCGCCCTCACTATAGGGCCGCAGCGTGTCGCGGTTCGGTGTGTCTGGGCTGTCGGGCGCGGCCTGCTCCAGCCATGCGTTCAGCCGGGCGCATTGTAATGCTTCGATCAGCACCTCGCGGCCCTGCGTGTCGATCGCCAGGCCGGGCGCGACCTGAACTTCCAGCGCGTCGCCCGTGCCGCCGGTCTTGACCTCCAGCCCCCAGACCGTGCCATAACCGTGCAGGCTGCGGTTGTGCAGGCGCGCTTTGTGCAGGAAATAAGCCTGCTCCTGCTGAAAATCCTTGACGCCAAGCACCTGCCCCAGCACGTAGTTCAGGCGCTCGCGAACGTCCAATTTGTCGTAATCTTCGCACATAGCAAAAGGCACGGTCACAGTTCTACTCCTGTCTAACTGGCAATCACCGTCCGCGTGGTCAGGGTCTCAGGGAAGGCCGCGCCCAGCGCGCCTTCGGCCAGCGCTGTCTGCCCCAGCCGGAAAAGCTCGAACCGGCCACCCTGTCCCAGAACCGTGTCAATCCCCAGGCGGCCTTCGCCCACCCGAAAGAGCGCCCAGAACTGTTTCACGACAAACGACGTGTGCGCTGGCTTTTCCAGCTCGACAATGCGCTCCACCAGCCGCCTGGTGTCCGCCGGGACGGTCGTCGGCAGCAGCACGACGAAACGATGCGCCCGCGCTTCGGCGTCCGCCAGCACATTGTTCGTCAGGGTAAGTTCCGGGTCGGTCGGATCGCCTGCCGCGCTGCCGGGCCGGGTGCGCGTCAGGAAACGCTCGACAACGCGGATGGTGGTGCAGTTGACATCGTCCCGAAAAATGTCCGGCCCCAGCTCCGGGTGAACGGCCAGGATAATGGCCTGCAGGACGCCCGGCAAAGTCCCCCGCCGCAGGAAGAAATACGGCGCGTGGGCGATCAGCAGGCGGCGCTGGTACTCGCTCCAGCCCGGCTCGAACACCAGCCCCAGCCAGCTCGCCAGCCAGCCCACCGCGGCGGCCGGCACGGTGCGCACATCCAGCAGCACCTGCATCTGCGCGATCAGGCCCTCAAGCGTCGTGAACATGCCTTCGGGGTTGGCGAGGTAATTCTCAACGAACTGCATAGAGGCGGCGTCCTGCTGATACACCGCCGGGAGATACGCCCGCAGGTACGAGAAACGCGGATAGTGCGCCCGCAGCGCGCGCAGGGCCGGCGTGCTGCGGCCGCTGCCCGTCAGCGTCAGGCGCATCTGCAGATAGCGCCCCTGCGTTTGCTGAAACAGCAGCTCCCAGGTGCCCGTGTCCTCGTGGCGCAGATCGGCCGCGCTCCACAGGCTGTAATAGGGTATCTCGCTGCCAGCCGGCCGCAGGTAGGGGCGCGGCTGGCGCGCCCAGGGCTGCCAGCTCAGATCAGCTTCGGTTTCAGCGGCGCGCGTTTCGACCTGCACCGCGGTGTCCGGCGGGATACAGGCGTCGAGGCACAGCCGGTGCCACACACAGGCCGGGTCGCGCCCGTCCAGGGCCGGCAGCACCAGGCTGGCCTCCTCCTCATAGCGCATCTGCGGCAGCGCTTTGATCGGCAGCCAGCGTGCGCCCTGATGGTAATACGCCTCATGCGCCTCCCACGCGCGCACCAGCCCAACGCCGCTGAAGCTGCGCAACGGGTAATAGAGGCGCTCAACGCGCAGCCGCAGGCCCGCGCCCACAGCCGCCCGCAGGCCATACGCCTGCGCGCCGAACGCATTCACCACAAACAGCAGCCCCGCCGCGAGGGCATTGTCCTGTTTGTCAAAGTCGGGCAGGTAGACGATGTCGTAGCCGCGCATCTCGCGCAGGTCCAGGTCGTCCGCGCCCGCCTCCACCAGGTTGGCGGTGAGCAGTTCGACAGATTGTGCTGGAAAGCCGCCAGCCAGCGGATAGCGCCACAGCACTGAAGGCCGCCTGTCATCGAGCGGCGTGTCCAGCACCCAGAACGAACCGTCCGGGAGCGGTTCGACCGAAATCGGACGGTCAGCGGCGGCCAGCGAAACCGGCTCAACCGGGGCCGCGCCTTCTTCCCGGCGGGCGCTGCCCTGCTGCGGCTGAAACGTTAGCAGGTTGTCTTCAGGAGTCAGCCCGGCGGGCGCGGGGCGGAAATTCTGGCCGAGCGCCCACACCAGCTTATGTTCCGTGTCCAGCACCAGCAGGCCGCCGTCCGGCAGGGCGGCCAGGTCGAACGGCCTTGTCAGCTCGTTCGGCGCGGCGGCAGGCAGATGCACCCGCACAAAGCCGCCGTCCAGCGCGTACAGATCGAACACCAGCAGGCTGCCGGTAGTGGGCGACCCCGCGACCAGGTAGCCGCCGGCTGTCACCGCCAGCCCCGCCAGCGGCTCCGGCCCGGCGGATTCAGCGGCGGCGGCGGGCTGAAAATCGCCCCGGTCAGACGGCGCCGGGCACAGCTCCGGCGGCAGCGGGAACAGCAGTTCCGGCTGCGACGCGGCAGCCCAGCGCGCCATAATCCGGGTGGGCTGGCCGTCGCCATCCGCGGCGATCCAGTACCAGTGCCCGTAGCTGTCGCGCGCGCCGCCGCGCCGGGAATCCACGTCCATTGCGCTGCCCGCCGCCCCGCGCCGCGCCAGGGCGTAGATTTCAGCCTGAAGCTGGACGGCCTCGCGGCTGTCGTCATATTCCCAGGCGCGCTTGCCTTCGGACACGGCGCGCATCCAGTCGTCGCGGCCCAGAAGCAGGTGGTGGCGGGTTCCGTTTACGTCGCTCATGGCTTAGCACCGCTCTGGCAGCACCGGGATCGCCGTCCAGCGCTGCCCATCGGGCAGGTTGCTGGTGGCGGGCGGCGCGCTCTTTAACTGGTCAAGCGGCGTCGGGCCGCCTTCGACGACCGAGACGCCCACCAGGCGCGGCAGTTGCAGGCCGGAAATCGGCACTTCGGCCACGCTGCTGGCCGTCACGGAGCCGAGCAGCAACCCCTCAACCAGCCGCACCCCGTCCACGCGCGCAACCACCGCCTCCAGTTCAGGGGGCAGCACCGACACGTTCAGCGGCCAGCCCTGGTTTTTATGCCCGCCATAGAGCGGCGACAGAAAGCGCAGCAGCTCCTGCCTGACAGCCTCGCGCACCGGGCCGGCGGCGTACCCGCCGAGGATGGCAGCGCCGACAGAGACCCAGATATCCACATATTCCGGCCCGCGCACGTGCAGTTCAGTCGTAATCAGGCGGCGCGGCAGCAGATGGTCACACACGGTTTCGAGAAAGAACTGGTCGGGCCGGGGCGTGTTATAGGTGTCGCTGGCCGGGATGACCATGACCGTCACAGCGCCGGGAACCTGCCCGACGGCCTGGTTGGCCGGGTCGAACAGCGGCAGCACCTCGACGCGCCCCAGATCAACGCCCGGCGTGCGCAGGGTGATGTCCTTAAAGTCCTGCGCGGAAACCAGCCGGTCACGGTGCTGCACCGCGCGCGGGATTGTCTTTTCAGCGCTGGCGACGCTCTCGGCATCGTCGCCGCCCCAGGTGCGCAGCGGGTTGCTCACCCTGTAGCTGGCCGGAAGCTGCGGGCTTTTGTTGATCGCGCCGATGCCCAGGTTGCCCTGTCTGCCGCCGCCGAACGCATAATTGGCGACGACGCGCGCGTTTGGCTCTGGCCGTTTGCCGTGCGCGCCGTCGCCAAACGTGATCGTCCCCGCTTCCGGGTCAAGCGTGTAGACTTTGGCGCGCGGCGGCGCGGCGCTGGCCTCGCTCTGAAAAAGCGGCTGGCGCGGGTCGCCGACCGGGACTTCCGGGTCAGCCGCCAGCAGATCGTCCACCTGCTGCCACGTTTCGCCGTTCACCGTCAGCGCCAGCGTTTCCGGCAGCACCGGCACGTTCGCCAGCGTCAGCGACTGGTCGGGTTCGCCCGTGCCCATGCCGACAATCTCACCCCGCACCGGGACCTGCTGTTTCACCGTCGTCGCGTTGATTCCCAGCCAGCTCAGGCGCGCCCGCACAGTCGGGTCCTTGTCCACACGCAGGCGGATCCACGTCACCACCCGTTCCGCGATGCTGGTGTCGGCCAGCGAAGGCGGGTACTCGCCCGTGCCCTCCAGCCCCGGCTCCAGCGCCGACCAGTCCCACGTCACCAACTGGGCGGCGGCGGGCAGCGTCAGCTCGACCAGGCCGGGGGCCGTGAGGATTGACCCGTCGGCGCGCGCGGGCAGCGGCGCATAATTCGCGGAGCCGCCGGCAGGCACGCTGGCAATTTCCCAGCGCACAGGGGTGCGCGTCTGGGTCCGGCTCACCTGCCCGGCCTCGATGGCGATGCCTGCGTCGTCCAGGCGCGGCATGACGCCGACGGTCAGCGTCTTGTTGGCGACAGTCGCCCGCACCGCGTTGAGGTCATCCCCTTTGCGCGCCAGCAGCGCCAGCCACAGGCAGCCATCAACCGTGTCCGCCAGATCAACCAGCGGCAGCGCGCCGTCCGCCTCTGGCTGCGGCATGGGAACTGTCTCGTAGAACCGGGGCACAGCGTGATGGTCGCCCAGCAAATCGGCGTAAAGCTGCGTGTACAGCTCGCCGCGCGCGCGTTCCGCCTCGGTGGCCGGCGTGCCCAGGTCCTTTTTGTAGAAGCAGCGCGCCTCCAGCGGCAGCACATCCAGCCCCTGCGCCGTCAGAAACCGCACCTGGCCGGCGCGCACATCCACCCCGGCGCTGTAGGTTCTGACCTCCAGCGGCCCGCGCTCGTTGCTGATCGTGACAAAGCCTTGCGCCGCCGCCGCCGGGCGCAGCGGAATCCCCAGCAGTTTGAGGAACTTCAGGCGGTTGCGTTCGGGGATCTGGTTGGCGCGATAGAGGATGCTTTCCGCCATAAAGGCGAAAAGCTGGATCATCGTCACGCCGGGGTCGCTGTCGTTAAAGTTCGTCCAGTCCGGGTTATGAACCGGTATCCGCGCCAGCGCTTCCCGATAAATATCCGCGTAATTGCGTTGGTCGAGTTGTGGCACTTCCAGCGGCATAGCGGCTCTCCTCTAGCCCCCCAGGTTCACAGCCAGCGACAAACGCTCCGACTCATGGGTCGCCACCAGTTCATATTCGATGGTGACGAGCGCCCGCTCTGCGTCGTCCGGGTCTCCGGCTACGTCTACCGTCCGCAGCCGGATGCGCGGCTCCCACAGGCGCAGCGCGTTCTCTACACGCTCCTGAATCAGGCGGTGGGTCGCGGCGGTGTTCGGCTCGAACAAAAAGCGCCCCATGCCGGCCCCAAAGGGGCGCAGCATCAACCGTTCGCCGACCTCCGTTTGCAGGATGATCTGCATAGATTCGCGGATGTTCTGCGGCCCCTCTGACCACACCCAGCGCCCATCCGCGCCGACGCGCGGCGGGAAGGCGATGCTGCGTCCAAACAGCCTGGCGGTGTTCATGGCGTTAGCCCTTCTTCGCTCTCAGGCCGGGCAGCGGCAGGCAGAAAATGAGAAACGGAACCCACTTGAAGATGATGTCCAGCAGCAGCACAAAAATGATGAGCAAAATCAGCGCGCAGATGGTGATGATGGGAATCGACAGCGTGCACAACATGCCAAGATCCAGGCAGCTTGAGCCGCTGGGCAGGTCCTTGTGGAACGGCCAGGGCAGGATTGACAGCACCAGATCGCCAAAAGTGATGCCGCGCGCCCTTTCGACCTGGCAGGCCAGCGTGTCTGACAGCACAAACATGGTGTTGCGCGCGTGTTTGCGCAGCCCGGCCGGCGATGTGTCAACCGGCAGGGGGATGCGAATGGGCCGCGCCGGGGCGTCCGGATCGAAGTAGGCTGCCAACTGAAACGCCTGCGTCTCGTCGCTGACGACGGCCGGGCGCACCCCCGGCGGGCAGTTCGGGCGCTCGAAAACGCAGCGAATCACAAAGGTGTCGTCGCTGTAATCGCCATCCTGGATGGACCCGGAAAGCTGCGCGGACAGCGGAAGCAGCGGGACGCGCTTCTGCGGGTCGGGCGGCAGCGCCTGCAGGGCGGCCCCGACCAGCGCCGCCAGGCTGCCCGCCAGGCCGCTCACGTTTCTGCCGCACAGCAGGAAGGTGGTCGTTGGCCAGCCGCTTTTGCCGTGCCAATATTCTTCGGTGGCGCTTTCCAGGCCGGGGCGCGCGGCGTTTACATCCTTAAGCGCTTTCGCCATGCTGGTCGCGCCGGTGGCGCTGGCAAGCCCCAGCAGCTTGTTGTGCAGAACCGCCTTGTCGGTCGTGCTGGCCGAAGCCTCAAATTTGAACGTCGCCTGCTGCAGCGCGTCAATCAGCGCCTTGCCCGGCGTGCCCGCCGGAACCGCCGCGTCCGGGCTGGCGTTGATTCGCTCCCAGACGGCGGGCAGGTGTTCCTGCAGAAAACCGGCGAAATCCAGCAGGACATACCACGATTGGGTTTGCAGCCTGTCGCGCGCGATGTTCACGCTGTCGCGCAGGGCCGCCTGCTCGCTCGCCTTCCCGCCAATCTGATTCCAGCTCACGGTGATCCTTGCGTCTTCGGCGGCCTGCATCCGTTTGATTTCGCCCCACAGCTGCAGCACATCCATATCGAGCACGGTCAGCAGGTGCTCGGCGCGCTCTGACGCTGTGCCTGCTGTTGTGCCGCTGGTCAGGGCCGGGGCGCTGCGCCGGCCGGCGGTCATCAGGGCTTCGCGCCTGGACGCCGGGATTAACCCGGCGAAGATCCGGCGCAGATGCCCATCAAACCCCCGATACGTCACCGGAAACAGCGGGTGCTGCTCCTCGCCGGGGACAAGCGCCCTCTCCGCGCCCGCGTCAATGGGCTGCCACGCGCCCTCAACCAGCGCGTGTTCCTGGCCCCGCAGGCGGCGGCGCATGACAAACGTCGCCTGTTCGCCCGCGCTCTGGTTGAGCATCTTGTCCGGCAGGCCAGGGATGCGGCAAACGAGGTTGGCCGTCACCAGGTAAAAGCGCTGGTGCGCAGGCATGTAAAGCTTGAGCGGCTCGCCGCTCAGCGACGGGTCCTCGGTCGCGCCGTCCAGCACAGCGGCCGCTGATGGGGTGTCAATCAGCCGCCGCAGCGGGGGCGTCGGGGCCGGTTTGCGCCAGGTTTCACGGGTCGCATGCCATTCGCCCAGGCGCTCCGGCGTTTGCGTCGCCACCGAAACAAAGTCCTCCATAAAGGCGTCGGAGGCGAAACGCAGTATCTCCGGCCGGCGCACCTGCTGGCGCTGATTAATGGCGTTAAGGGGTTCCCACAGCGGCGTGGCCGCCAGCCACTGCACCGCCGGTTCGCTGAGCAGTTGTCGGGCCGCTACCATATATTCCCCGCTCCCGGTGTGTAGGTCGCGCTGATGGTCGTGTTGGTGATGTTGGTGTCGGACTGCACCACCCCGCTGAATTTGCTCATGCCCGCGTCCACCGTCACCAGGCTGGCAGAGACCTTGAACATGGTGGCGTTGATCGTCACGTTCATGCCAGTGGTCATGGTAATGCCCGCCGAATCCATTTTGATTTCGTTGCCGCTGCTGTCCACGATGTCAATGCTGGCGGGCGTGTCTGCGCACGTGATTTTCTGGCCGCCCGGCGTTTCGATGCTGAACTGCACGCCGCCGGCGGTGTCGTCAAACGTGACGCGAATGCCGCTGCGCGAGGTGATCGAACGGAGATTGTTGCCGCTGTCCATCTGCTCCGGCGGGGAATCCACCCCGTTCCACAGCGCCCCCACGACAATCGGCGAGCGCGGGTCGCCGGCCTCGAACGCCACGAGCACCTCGTCATCCTGCTCCGGGATGAACCACGTGCCGCGGTTGTTTCCGGCCATCAGGGTGGCGACGCGCGCCCAGGTGTCATATGCGCTGCCGTCCGGGTCGGTCGTCCAGGGCAGCCGCACGCGCACCCGCCCCAGCCCAGCCGGGTCCTGCACGTCCGTCACCAGCGCGACATACACGCCGTAGAAATGGCCGCCCTGCCCGGTGATGGGCGCGGCAGGCAGCAGCACAGCAGTTTCTGCAAACGTCATCATGCCCTCGCAATGCCGGCCCGCTCGGCCACAAATTCGGTGGAGTACCCCCCGCCTGACTGGCGGCTGAAGATATGCCGGGTCTCGGTGATCGCATACGTGCCTGTGAAGATCGGCCCCAGGCCCTGCAGCTCAACCGCCCGCCCGACCCGGATGCGGGCGTCGCCGCGCGCCAGCCCGGCCCCGACCACAAAGCGCCGCGCCTGCGCCCGGAAGGCCGCTTCGGCGACGCTCTGCGCCTCCTCGCTGGTCAGCGGGACCTGCTGAACAACCCGGTCCACACGCTCACTGAAGGCTGACCGCACGATGCTCGCGCCGCTTTCATCCCCGTTGAGTTCGCTGCCGAGCGCGCCGTCATCGGCCTCATATTCAACGGTGTCCTTAGCCGACACGTCCCACCCGCTGACCCTGACGCCGGTGTACTGGTTGGCGGTGTCCGCCGTCACGCTGAATTCCAGCAGGCCGCGGTTGAACCGCAGCGCCAGGCCAGCCTCGTTTTGCTGCAAACGCTGCGGCCGGCCCTGCACCAGCAGCCGGCCCCGCTCAACCCACACTTCCGCGGCCAGCCGGCGGGCGCGCTCGCGCACAAAGGCCAGGTCGCTCTGGTTAAGCTGGGCGATCACTTTGTGCGTTGGCCCCTGCACATCAATGTCTGGCTGCAGGCCGTGTTCGCGGGCGATCTGCCCGAACACGTCCGCGTCGCTCATCTCCTCGAACACGCGGGTGCGCCGCACAACGCGCAGCCTCTGGGCCGCGTCCTCCGCCAGCACCGCGATCTGCGGCGTGTCCCCGGAGAAATACTGGCCCTCCAGCGCGCTGATGACGCCGCGAAAAATCTCGCCTTCCGCGTCGCCGCTGCCGGCGATCACCGCAATCTCGCTGCCGAAGTCCAGCAGCGCGCGGTCAAAATACAGGTAATCCATATCGCTGCCCTGGCTGCCCCAGTTGCCGAAGCGCGCCTCACAGCGGCACAAACCCTCGGTGGTTTCCTCAACAACCAGCGACAGCAGGCCAGAGTTCAGGCGCGGCTGCGCTGCGCCGTCAATCTCGATGGCGACTTCAGCCGTGACTACCCCAGTCGGGACACCCAGCTCAACCATGATTCGCGCCCCTTAGCGCGCGGCCAGCCGCAGCCGGCGCTCTATCAGCCTGCGCGTGACCCAATAAATATCCGCCGGGGTGGGGCCGGGCGGCTTCATATTCGTCACGTTGGTGTCCCGCTGCTGTTCGCGGGACGGCGGCGGCGCAATGACTTCGATCTCGTTGATAATGACCGGCATGGGTCGCGCTCCTCTACAGCGGGCCGGACGCGCCCGGCGCTTTGATTCTGACGTTCAGGTCAACCAGCGTCCCGGCGGCAAGCTGGCGCGGGTTTTCGATGCCGTTAAGCTGCGCCACAGCCTTCCAGTCGGCTTTCAGGCCGGCGCTGGCGACCATGCCCTGCACGCTGGCCCCCTGGGCGGCGGGTGTCAGCGGCGTCGTTCCCGCGGGCGGCTGTCCGGCGCTGCTGGCGGGCGGCGGCGTCGCATACGGGTTCGTCTGAAGATCAAAGTGGATACCCGGCTGCGAGAGACTCAGCGCCACGGTCGAGCGCAGCGGGTAGCCATCCTCTGACCACAAATCGAGCGTTTCATCCATCGAGTCGATGATGCCGTCGAACAGAAACGACCCCCATTGAAAACGCACGCCAGAGACTTTGAAGCGGGTGTCCTTGCCTGTGCCCTCCTGGGTGGTCTTCATGAAACTGGCGACCTTTTCCGTAATTTTGCGCACGTCGGTGGTGTTTTCCGCGTTCGCCCCCGACACGTCGAAGATCAGCTCCACCGACAGCTTGGATGTGCCGCGCCCGACATACTGCATGGCCGACCCCGTGCTCTGGTCTTTGGTGTCCACCTGGTTGGTGTAGGTCACTTTCAGCGAAGCCGGGTTGAACTGCACCTTCAGGTGCTTGCCGCCGCCCACTTGTTCCACTTCGCCGGCGGCTGTCCAGCGCACTTCGAGCAGTTCGGCCCGTATCAGCCTGTGGTCGGTTTCCATATTCAGCGGCTCCCTATGACGGAAATTCCATGTTCAGCGCCGCGTACACGATCTGCATTTCCTCGATAGCGATCACCCCTTCCCTGGCGTTCAGGCCGGGGGCGCGCAGTTTGGTCGGCAGACAGTCCTTGAGATTGAAGGTCAACTGCGGCTCACGGTCTGCGCCCAGCATGACGACCCTGATCTGGGCGCGCATCCCGCGCTGGTTGGTTTTCATGACCTCGTTGAACCAGCGCCACAGCCCCAGGTCGGCGCTCATGCCGCGTTTGAGCGTGAGCTGCGCATAGCTCACCTTCCCCGCCAGGTGCACCTGCTCGGTGTTCAGCCCGCCCTGCTGGAACGACTTGGCCTCCAGCGACACTTCCAGCCCGTCACACTCAGCGAAGGCCGCTCTGCACACCGGGGTGCTGACGCCCGGCACGTTGATGCCGAAGATGTCCACCTGAAAATTAAAGGCCGTGAAGATGCGCTCATCCGCCATTGGCTGTCACCTCCTGCACCGCCAGCAGGCCGCTTTCCGCCTGCACCAGCCGCACGGTGATAAAGGTCAGCGGCTGCGACGGGGCGACGCGCAGCTCCACAATCAGGCGCCCCTGTTCGACGCTGGCCTGTGTGTTCAGCGTCTCGTCAATCACCACGCGGTACGCTTCCGCCGGGCCGCCCCCGGCGAAAGCCCCCTGCGCGAACAGGCGGGAAAGCGCCCGTTCAAACTGCTGCCTGACCCGCCCACGAAAGGCCGGGCTGTGCGGCGCAAACACGTAACTCTGGCCCTCGCGCAGCGCCAGGCGGCGCAGCAGAATCAGCAGGCGGCGCACGTTAATGTTTTCCAGCTCAAAGTCGAGGCTTTGCGTGTAAGCCCCCCACAGCGTGTGGCCCGGCGGCATTTGTCGGATCAGGTTGATGCCCGCGCTGTAGAGGGACGCCTCTTCGCTCACGCGGGGGGCAGGAACCACCGCCAGCGCGCCGCGCACCACTTCGTTCGCCGGGGCGACCCACGCGCCGCGCGACAGGCTGCGCGCCGCCATCGTCCCGCAGGCGGCCCCGGCGGGATGCGTGTGCAGCAGGGCGCCGCTGTCCTCGCGGGTAACCACCCAGGGATAATACAGCGCCGCATAGCTGTCGGCCGTCTCGCCGGACACGCGCAGCGCCGCCGCGAACTGGCGCTGAAACAGCAGGGCGTCAGCGGCGCGGTAATGTTTGGGCATCCCCAGAACCGCCAGCATATCGCCGCGCGCCGCCGCCATGCTGGCCGCCGCCGTCTGCACCTCCAGCAGGCCGCTGGCATCGTAGGCTGCGGACGGCAGAAGCTGCCACAGCACCCGCTGGGGAATCTCTTTCAGGGATTCATACGTTTTGCCCGCCGCCGGCGACGGCTCTGATGCCGGCGGGCGCGCCTCAAACGGACTCTCGACCGCGCAGGGGTCGTCCGGCGCTGGCGGCGGCGGCGGCGGTTCGGCCTGCGTGTGCCGCTGAGTCAGCAGCCAGCCGCGCTGCGTCACGTCGGTCAGCGCGACCATGCTGATTTCATCAACGGGCAGCAGGGCGTGAAGACCGCGCAGGCTCCGGCCCTGCAGGTACAGCAGATCGCTGGCTTCGCCCAGCAGGGCGCGCTGGCCGGTGAAGCGCAGCGCAGCGTCTACGTGCAGCTCGACCATAAACGCGGCCCAGTCCGCATCCGTCAGCGCGTAGTAATCGCTGACATCGGGCACAAGGCCGTCCCGCACCAGCGGTTCCTGGTCCACCGGAAGCGCCCCGCGCCAGCCCGGAGCGGCCTCCAGCCCCAGCGGAATCACCACCGACGATTGATCGAAGCCCAGCGCCAGCGGAAAGCGCGGGTAACTCACCAGCCCCCACAGGGCGGACGGCTCGGTTTGGGCCGGGGCGGCGCGCGGCGCGAACAGCGCGGCGTCGTCCGGCAGATCGCCGATAAATCGGGGGTGTGGCGCGGCGCACGCCAGGTTGTTGAGCGTCTGATGATAGGTCGCTTCGTGCCGGGCCTGCAGGCTGATCTGCGCCCGGCCCGCGCGGGCGACGGTGATCACGGGCGCGGTTGGGCCGTGCCCCTCCAGCCACGCCGCAGCAATCCCGAACTCGCTGCCGCGCGCGTCCGCCACCAGCAGCCACGCGCGCTCGGCCCCCGCCTCCAGCAGCAGCCAATCGCCTGCCGCCGCCGCCAGCGCGGCGCTGAGCGCCATCGTTCCGGCAGTTTCGGCTTTCAGCGTTCCCGCCGCCGCCGCAGGCGCGGGCAGCAGCGTCCTGACCGTGCCCGACATCCCGCCGCGCACGCGCCGGAACCAGCAGGTGCGCTCCGGGCGGGCGGTAACGCGCAGCATGTCGCCGTCCGCCACCAGGTCCTGCGCTTCAGGCGCGGCATAGGCCCGGTGAAACCCGTCGCTGCAATCAAGCTGCAGCAGATCGCCGGGCAGAAACGGCTGTCCCGCGATGCTCAGCGTGAAAACGGCCCCAGGCCGCACGGCGTCCGCCGCAAACGCCAGCGCATCCAGCAGCAGACCGGCGTTCGCCTGCAAACCGTCTGACCAGCTTCCCTGGCTGCGGGCGCTCGCCACCACCGGCTGATAGCCCCCTGCACCCGTGCGCAGCAGCCCCGCGATAGGAAATTGATTGGCTGCCGCCCGCTTCCCGGCCACGCGCACAACCTGGCAGCGCCGCCCGCCCTGCGCAAAAAATGCCTTGACAGCCGGCGCAAGGCAGGCTGTCTGCTGGGTCGCGGTTTCCGCGTCCCAGGCCAGCGGGTAGCTGCCCCCGAAAATGTCTTCCAGATGGGGGTAATCTTCCACTACGACCGGGGTGTCGAGGGGGCCGCGCATGGTGAACCCCACGAATCCGGCAATGTCCATGCGCGGCAGCGCGGCCGACACAGGCGCCTCGGCGCGAAACAGGATGCCGGGAAGCGGGCGTACCCTTTGCATAAACGACCTCAGTTACTCGATGGCGATGTCTTCAGCCGCCAGCACCAGCTCCTCGACCCCCACGTCTGTGCCCTTGCCGTTGAGCGACGGCCCGGTGTACTTGATGGGGCGCGCATTCGTCAGCTTCCAGGTCATCACCACTTCCGTGCGCTCCTCGTTCTGCAGTTGGATGGTCACGTTGCGCAGCGCCGTCTGTGAGCCAGTGCGCACCGCGTTCAGCCATTCCCACAGATCGAGCGCCGCGATCACGCCGCGTTTGAGCGTCACATCGGTGATCTTGTGCCCCCCCGTGATCTTCATCGGGGAGCTGAGCGCGTAGTTGCCGGGCCGGTATTCCTGCACCGTGATCTCGACCCCCAGCCCGGTCAGTTCATTAAATCCGGCGCGCGGGGAAGCGGTGTCCTCGCCCGTGCCCAGCGCCACCAGATAATTGAAGACGCTGTACGGTCTTGCTCGTTCAACAGCCATGTCGTTTCCCCTCCCTAGCCGCGATCAGCCGTCCACTGGCCGATGCGGAAGATCACGAACTCCGCTGGGTACAGCGGCGCGACGCCGATCAGGCAGATCATGCGCCCGTTATCCAGATCGTTCTGCGTCATGGTTGAGCGGTCGCAGCGCACGAAGAACGCTTCTTCCGGCTTCTTTCCCGCCAGATGTTCTTCCTTCCACTCGTTGTAGAGGAAGTCCTCAACCGCGCGCCGGACGTTCGCCCACAGCGCCTCGCCGTTCGGCTCGAACACCGCCCACTGAGTCGAACGGTCAATTGACGCCTCCAGAAAGACAAAGTAGCGGCGGATGTTCAGATACTTCCATTCGGGGTCAGGGCTGATCGTCCGCGCGCCCCAGATATTGAAGCCGCGCCCCTCGAAGTAGCGGATGCAGTTGATGCCCAGCGGGTTGAGGACATCCTGCTCTGCCTTGTTCACCAGCGCTTCCAGCCCAATAGCGCCGCGCACGATCTCGTTGGCGGGGGCTTTATGCACGCCGTTTTCGTTGTCATTGCGCGCATAAATGCCCGCCATAAACCCGCTCGGCGGCACATCAATCTGCGTGTTGCTTACCGGGTCAAGGATGCGCACCCAGGGGTAGTACAGCGCGGCATGAGTCGAGGCCATCGCTGCGCGGTAGCTGCGCACATTGGAGAGCGACTGGCCGTTGGGGCTGTCGAGCACTGCCACGCGGTAGCGCAGCCTTTCGCAGTGGGTGATCAGGTGCTGGTTAATCTGATCAACGGCGGCCTGGCGGCTCGCGTAATCGTGCGAACAGCCCGGCGCAGCCACGATAGAAATGTCTTCGAGGTCCTCCAGCGATTTCAGGCCGCTCTTGACCGGGGTGTTGTCGTCGCCAGAGCCTTCGTAGGCGCTGGCCTCCGGGCGCTTGCCGTCGCTGCCGCCGGACAATTCATAGGTGACGCTGCTGACCAGCCTGTCGGCCGCCGCGCTGCCCAGCTTGCTTTTCCAATCCTCAACGCCGAGCAGGTTGCCAGCCAGTTTCGCCGCGTTGATCCCGGAAGCCTGAACGATCACGGGCGTTTCCAGCTCCTGCAAACGGCTGCCGATGCTGCTGGCGAACACCTGAGTCAGGCTGTCGGCCAGGCGCTCCGCCAGGTCAGAAATCGTCAGGCGTTCCCACAATTTCGGCTGGGAGAATTTGCCGGGCATGTTAATTTCGACGGCCAGCGTGAGCGGGTAGACTTTATCCGTGCCCACCGTCAGGCTGGAAAGCGCGACAGCAGCGCCGGCCTTGTCCACAAACGACCACACGCCGGCGGCGCGGCTCGCCGCGTAGAGCAGGGCGTTGGCCGCGCGTTCCACCACCAGCAGGTCGCCGTTGCGAATCTGGGAGAGCGCGGGCTGGCTGTTCTGCGTAATCAGCGCGTTTGCGCCCAGCCGCCCGGTGATCGTCACCCGCATGTTGCCGGCTGCGCCGGGAAAGCGCGCCGTGAAGGCCGCGCTGGCAAAGCGAAGGGCTGACCGGCGGCCAACCGTCACCTCGCGCGCGGTGTTCGTAATTGGCGTCTTCGCGGCGTTAGCCGCGGTGATCACCGCACCCGCCGCTGTCGTCAGCGCTTCGGCTGCTGTCACCACTTCCCCGGCGGTGGGGTCATCCTGCATGGCTTTCAGTTTGGTCGTGACCGTGTCCGACTGGGCCGCCAGGCCGGCGGCCGCGGTTTCCGCCGCCGTCACCGCCGCATTGAGCGGGGCAATGGTCGAGTTCACCCCGCCCAGCGGATCAGCGGGCAGCGCTGCGTCCAGCACCGCCTTGCCCGCCGCCGCCCCGCCGGCATGAGCGCCGCTGACCCCGGTCTGCGCCGCGCTGGCGTTGTTCAGGCCGGTCTGCGCGTTCGTGTAAGCGGCCTGCGCGTTGTCCAGCAGCGGTTGAACGCCGCTAATCAGCGCGTTCCTGGCGGTCAGCGCCGCGCCGGTCAGGGCTGCGCCGTCCGCTTTGCGCCGAAGCTGCACGACCACATTGTCGCCCGCGCCATAATCATAGGTGATCGGCGGCGGCACGTCGGCCGGGGCGGCAATCTGCGCGCTGACCTTTTCAGCCGCGTAGCGCAGCACCGTGATGGCGGCGGCTTTGGCCTTTTGCAGCTCGCTGATCGCGGCGTTCAGCGCCGACAGCGTGCGGCTGGTTCCGCTGACTGCCAGCGCATCGGCGTCGGCGATCGCCACCGCTGGCGCGGGAATCGGCGTGGAAGCCTGGCCTGTCCCGCCGTCCGGCGGGGTGTAAGCCCGCGCGATGTACAGCCGCGACCCGCCGTTGTCGAAAAAGGCGCGCACGCTGTGCGCCAGATAATTCTGAATCTCCGCGCCGCTGTAATCAAGCGCGTCTAAACCGCCGTAAACCCGCTCGAACTGGCTGAAACTGGTGATCAGCTCCGGCTCGCCAGTGGTTGGGCCATAACGTGTCGCGCCTACAAACCCGGTGGTGCTGGTCCCGACCCCCTCAATCGACTTGGAACGAAAGCTCCGTTCCTCCACATACACGCCCGGTGCTAAATACTCCGGCATCAATTATCTCCTCTCAAAGCTTTACACGGGCACAATCCGTAAGAACGACTCGGTTTTCTCCGCGTTGGCGCTGCCAAACGCAGTGCGCAGGATTAACGGCTCGCCAAACCGCAGGGTTTTTCCGGCGGTCAGGCGGGTTTGCAGCGCCGCCGGATGCGCGCTGTTCCAGTGTGTGCCTATCCGGGCCTGGGCCTGGTTGAGCAAGGCTGCCATCGCCGGCACATCGCTGCCGGGCAGCTTTTTCTGCTGATTCGCCTGATAGTAGATTTTCACGTCCAGCGCGAAAGTCTGGTTTTTCAGCGGCGGGTAGTCTTCATCGTCCCCAGGTTCCGGGACCGGCGGGTAGGGCATTGGCAGGCGCAGGGTGCCGTTTTCATCGGTGAGGCCGCTGTAGACCGCGCCGCCGGCAGGTGAGATTTCCACCAGCGCGTAGGGGGCCGGCGCGGGCTGCGGGCCGGCGCCAACGACGACCTGCGCGCAGATGACCGCGCGGCCATCCAGCGCGGGGCGGGCGGGCGCGCTCCACAGATAAACGCCTGGCTCCTCGCCCGCGGGGACCGCCGGGCGCAGCAGGGCGCTGTTCCCTTTGAACGCACCGCGCGTGCCCAGCGGAACGCTGACCTCAAACGACATCGGCAGATAGCGACGCTGGCGGTCAGTCACATCCACCGCAACGATGCTGGGGGCAGGCGGCGTTTCCCACAGCTGCTGAGCGGGGTCGGGCGACACCCTTTCGCCCGAATGAAGCCCAAAAAATGCGATCACTCCGCTGGACGCGGCCTGGCCGACGACCGCCCGGCCTAAGCGCCGGGTCGGATTGCCGCCGCCATCGTGTTCAATGCGCTGTGCCGTCACGTACAGGCCGTCCGTAACCGGCCGCTCCAGCAGTCGATCCCAGAAGCGGACGCCCAGCAGGGTCTGGGTGGCGACGCGCTCCAGCGAGACCAGTTTCATTGACGGCCGCTTTCCAGCCGCTGCATGTCCAGCGTGCGAATTTGCACATCGGCGGCCGGGGCGTCGGCGCGGTTCGATTCGATGCAGATGCTGCGCGCGATATACGGGATGGAAACCTGATAGAACGCCTTGTCGTTGCCGAGCATATCCCACAATTGCAGCAGCTCGTCGCCGCTCATCTCGCCAATGACCAGTTCAACTGCCTCATCGTCCCGGAAGACCTCAGTGGTGTGCCCAATGTTGAGAATCGCCGCCGGGATGGAGGGGTAATCTTCCAGCGTGCGCATCACCCAGCCGACGAGCCGGTTCTGTGTGTCAGGGGCGTCGCCCCAGATCGTGACGATAATGTGCAGGTCAAGCGGCAGTTGGCGGCGCTGGCGCTGCCCATTGGGCAGGAAGCGGCCTGGGGGCGTGCGCTGGACAAGGTTAGGCAGCGCACGGTACAGAAAGATGGACGCCCCGGTGCTGACGCGATACTGGGTCTGGCCGGAAAAATCCTGGCCCATGTAAACCGAAAAGGTCGGGTTAATCTGGCTGCCGAATCCCAGGCTGGCCTTGTCGGCCGCCATACTTGTCGTCAGGATGTGTACGATTCCAGCGCACACCGCGCTCACAGCGTCAGTCGTCGCCACAGGCTCACCTCACGCTTCTCAAGCGCAGTCTATGGGATGCTGATCTTCGCCGCCGTCTATGGCCTGTACAGGCGCGCGTCTTCTGCCTGTATACCGATTCCGCCGGCCCAGCCAGCGGCGCGCCCGCAGCACCAGGGGCAGGCGCACCTGCATCGCGTCCAGATATTCGGCAATGAACCAGGTGATGGCTGAGAAGCTGCGCACATAGACATAGCGCCCGCTGGGGACATGCGTGATGCGGCCATACCAGCCTGAGCGCGCCTGGCCCGGCTCCTGCACCGACCAGATTCTCAGGACGAAGGACTGCGGCGCAGGCTCATCAGGTTCGGGAACGTCCGCGTAATCAGGGCTGTCATCATCGGTGTAGGTCATGGCTGCGCGCTTTGAACATCAGAACTTTGGCCTACTGTAATACACGACAATCCTGCCCGGCGTCTGCGCGCTGTCCACGGCCGCGTCTGAAAAGCAAACTGCGCCCACCTGTGTGGGCGCAGCAGCGGGGATGGCTGAAACCCAACCGGCTGGGCGCTACACGGCATCCTGGCTGTAATGTCGCAGCGCCTGCCAGTGCATGTTGTCGAGCGCGCTCTTAAGTTCCAGCAGGTTCGACAGCATCTCCGGGAACGAATCGGCCGCGCCGGGGGTCAGCGCGGCGGGTGAGGCGTCCAGCAGAATCGAGGTCGCGTCGTCGTTGCAGATGCACTCGTAAAGCTGGCGGGTGCGCTGGCCGGGCTGGACGCCGAGTGACGCTTCCAGGGCGGCCTTGCAGCGTTCGTACTGGCGCAGCGCGGCGGTGCGGTCCCCCAGCAGATAATGCAGGCGCATCAACTGCCGATGGGTGCGCTCGCAGACATATTCCTCCCGCAGGATGCGGTTGCAAAAATTGAGGGCAGTTTCGTATTCCTGCCGGGCCTCGTAGTGACAGATCAGTTTGTCCAGCATCATCAGGAACAGGTCGCGGAATCGCTCGCGCTCGCGCAGACACCAGTCGCTGTACCAGCCTTCCAGCAAATCGGCGCGATACAGGGACACGGCGTCCAGCAGCAGCGCCGCCTGTTCGTCGCTGAGCTGATAGCCGGACACATCCTGCACCGCGTCCGCCGCGCTCTCAAAACGCACAATGTCAATATTGATTTCGGCTTCAGGGTTGAGCGTCAGGAATTCGGATTCGACCAGCAGGACGTGGGTAGAGCAGGGGGCGACATTCAAGGCGGATTGCAACTGCCAGAGGGTCTGGCGCATATTTTTTCGGGTGGACGCCGGGGGATACCCTTCCCACAGCATGTCAGCCAGCGCCTCCCGCGCATGTGACCGGTGCCGAAAGGCAATCAGATAGGACAGTATCTCCTGTACTTTACGCGCCTCAAAGCCATCGAGTGGTTGGTGATTCCAATACGCCTCGAAACGCCCGAACAACGCAAACCGGTACATTTCCCACCTCTTTTCTGGCTTTCCTCACTTTGATTGTATTTTTGTAAGCACAAATTACGACTCGCATATCTTTTTATTGTCTATGAGAGTATCTTTTCGGCAACAGCGAATCGCCGGAATCGCCGGTTTTTGGGGGGAAATTGCGGTGTTCGGGGTTACAACGGCAGAAAGTCCGTCCGGTTCCCCCCCCCGCCAGGACCGCATCATAATCTGCTCATCAACAGGTTACAGATTGGCAACAACTCCGGGTTACGCTGTGCAGGTATTGTGCGACAA
>CAZDVL010000014.1:0-29726 GCA_964508745.1 uncultured Anaerolineaceae bacterium
ACGCGGGCAAGGCCGTGCTGTGCGAGAAGCCGTTCACGATCAACGCGGCGGAGGCCGGCGCGCTGATCGCGCGGGCGCGGGAGAAGCGCCTGTTCCTGATGGAGGCCATGTGGACCCGCTTCTTCCCGGCGGCCTACCGCCTGCGCGAGCTGCTGGCGCAGGGCGTGATCGGCGACGTGCGGATGCTTCAGGCGGATTTCGGGTTTCGGGCCGCGTTTGACCCGAAAAACCGGCTCTTCGCCCCGGCGCTGGGCGGCGGCGCGCTGCTGGACGTGGGGGTATACGTGGTTTCGTTCGCCTCAATGGTGCTGGGCGCGCCGCGCCACGCGGTCGGCCTGGCTGACCTGGGCGCGACCGGTGTGGACGAGCAGTCCGCGATGGTGCTGGGATATGATGGCGGGCGGCTGGCGGTGCTTTCGTCAGCGGTGCGCACGGAAACGCCGCAAGAGGTGCTGATCTACGGAACGCAGGGCCGCATCCGCGTGCATCGGAAATTCTTTCAGCCGCAGAAGCTGACGGTGGAGGTCTCTGGCGCGGAGCACACCGAGATCGAGATGCCCATGCAGGGCAACGGCTACCACTATCAGGCGGTGGAGGTGGCGCGCTGCCTGCGGGCGGGCCTGCTCGAAAGCGAGGTTATGCCGCTGGACGAGACGCTGACGATTATGCAGACGCTGGACCGTATTCGCGCCCCCTGGGGGCTGAAGTATCCGACGGAGTTGTGAGGCGATGAGAATTACGGGTGGCACACTGATCACACCTTTTGAAACGCTGGCTGGCCGCGATCTGGTGATTGACGGCGGCGTGATCGCCGCGATTGCGCCCGCGGACGGCGCGGCGCAGGGCGAAACGGTGGACGCGCGCGGCCTGTTCGTCGCGCCGGGGATGATTGATGTGCATGTGCACGGCGGCGACGGCCACGACACGATGGACGCCACGCCGGAGGCGCTGCACGGCATGGCGCGGTTCTTCGCGCGGCACGGCGTGACCGCGTACTACCCGACGACGATGACCGCGCCGCCGGACGCCATCCACGCCGCCATCGAGAACGCGCGCCGCTGCCCCCAGCCGGCGGACGGCGCGCAGCACCTGGGCGTGCATGTCGAGGGGCCGTACCTCAGCCCGAAGCACCCTGGCGCGCAGCCGGCTGCGGCGCTGCGCGACCCTGTCCCGGCGGAGTACGGCGCGTGGCTGGCCAGCGGCGTCGTGCGGCTGATTACGGCGGCGCCGGAGCGCCCCGGCGCGCTGGAGCTGATCGAGGCGGGGCTTGACGCGGGCGTTGAGTTCGCGTTAGGCCACACCGACGCGACCTATGACCAGGTGCTTGAGGCCGCCAGCCGGGGCGTGCGCCAGGCCACGCACACGTTTAACGCGATGGTGGGCCTGCACCACCGCGAGCCGGGCACGGCGGGCGGCGTGCTGGCGGACGACCGCATTTTCGCGCAGGTCATTGTGGACGGCATCCATGTGCACCCGGCGGTGGTTAAGGTGCTGGCGCGCGCCAAAGGGCCGGGGCGGACGCTGCTCATCACCGACGCGATGCGCGCCGCCGGCCTGCCTGACGGCCAGTATGACCTGGGCGGGCAGCCGATCACCGTGAGCGGCGGCGTGGCGCGCACGCCGGGCGGCGCGCTGGCGGGCAGCACCGCCACGCTTGACGCGGTGCTGCGCAACATGATGGCGTTCGCCGGGCTGACGCTGGCCGAGGCGCTGCCGATGGCGACCAGCACGCCGGCGGCGGCGATGGGCCTGGCCGGGCGCAAGGGGGTGCTGGCCCCCGGCGCGGACGCTGACGTGATGCTGCTGGACGCGGCGGGCCGCGTGCGGCTGACGATGGTCGCCGGGCGCGTCGTCTACCGCGCGCCGGCCTAGCTGCGCCGCCGGGCAGGGCCGCCGCCCGTCTTTCCGCCCGCATAGCAGACGGCAGCTGACGCGGCGCGCGGCCGGACTCATGGCAGAGGCTGGCCCGCCTTGCTAAACTCAGTTGTCGTCGTTTTGCATACTAAATACTCAGGGGAATACAGCCATGCCAAGATCCGTTACGTTGTTTACCGGCCAGTGGGCCGATCTGCCGCTGGAGAAGCTGGCGGAAAAGGTGGCGTCCTGGGGCTACGATGGCCTGGAGCTGGCCTGCTGGGGCGACCATTTTGAGGTGGACCGGGCGCTGGCGGAGGACGGCTACACCCAAAGCCGGTGGGACATTCTGGAAAAATACGGCCTGAAGTGCTTCGCCATCAGCGCCCACCTGGTCGGCCAGTGTGTGAGCGACGCCGTGATTGACGAGCGGCACAAGGCGGTCCTGCCCGCGCGCCTGTGGGGCGACGGCAGCCCTGACGGGGTGCGCCGGCGCGCCGCTGAAGAAGTGGCCAACACGGCCCGCGCCGCCAAGAAATTTGGCGTGAAGGTCGTCAACGGGTTCACCGGCAGCCCGGTGTGGCACATGCTGTACCCGTTTCCGCCCACGTCGCAGGAGCTGATTGACCGGGGCTTCCGCACGTTCGCGGAGCAGTGGAAGCCGGTGCTGGATGTGTTTCAGGAAAACGATGTGCGTTTTGGCCTGGAGTGCCACCCGGCTGAGATCGCCTACGACATTTACACCGCCCGCCGCGCGCTGGACGCGCTCAACGGCCACCCGGCTTTCGGCTTCAATTTCGACCCCAGCCATTTCGTGCACCAGTTGTTCGACCCGGTGAACTTCCTCGAAGCCTTCCCGGACCGCATTTTCCACGCGCATGTCAAGGATGCCAAGGTGACGCTGAACGGCAGCAGCAGCATCCTTGCCTCGCACCTGGCGCTGGGCGACTCGCGGCGCGGCTGGAATTTCGTGTCGCCGGGCCACGGCGACGTGGACCTGGAGAGCATTGTCCGCACGCTGAACCGCATCGGCTATGCAGGCCCGCTGTCGGTCGAGTGGGAAGATAACGGCATGGACCGCGAGTACGGCGCGCGCGACGCGCTGAACTTTGTGCGACAGACCGATTTTGTCCCGTCTGAAGTCGCGTTCGATGCGGCTTTCGCGGCGAAAAAGTAAAGGCGGAACGATGAGCGATCAGGTTGGTTTCACCAGTATGGCCAGCGCGGCCGCCGCCGGCGACGCGCCGGAGATTGGCATCGGGATGCTGGGCTACGCCTTTATGGGCAAGGCGCACTCCAACGCTTTCAAAACGCTGCCCTACATGATGTATCCGCCGGTGGCGATCCCCCGGCTGGTGGGCATCGCGGGGCGCAACGCCACCGCGGTGCTGGGGGCGGCGCGGCGCTATGGCTATGAGCAGGCCTACACCGACTGGCGTGAGCTGCTGGAAAACGACGCGGTGCAGGTGTTCGACAACGGCGGCCCGAACGACGCCCACGCCGAACCGTGCATTGTGGCGGCCCAGGCGGGCAAACACGTGATCTGCGAGAAGCCGCTGGCGCGCACGGCTGAGGAAAGCAAGGCCATGCTCGACGCGGTGCAGCAGGCCGGCGTCAAGCACATGGTGGCCTTCAACTACCGCTTTGTGCCGGCAATCGTGCAGGCGCGCCGGCTGATCGAAAGCGGCGCCCTGGGGCGCATTTTCCATTTTCGCGCCACCTACCTGCAGGAGTGGATCATTGACCCTGACTTCCCGATGACCTGGCGCTTCAGCAAGGCGGTGGCCGGCAGCGGCGCGCTGGGCGACCTGGGGTCACACATCATTGACATTGGCCGCTACCTGGTGGGCGAGCCGAACCGCGTGATGGGCATGGCCCGCACCTTTATTGACGAACGCCCCGACGGCGCTGGCGGCCGGACAAAGGTGGACGTGGACGACGCTTTCACGGCGCTGCTGGAGTTCGACAACGGCGCGATGGGCACCGTTGAGGCGTCGCGCTTCTGTCACGGGCGCAAGAACGCCCACGAGTGGGAGATCAACGGTGAGAAGGGCAGCATCCGTTTCAACATGGAGCGGCTCAACGAGCTGAACGTCTACTGGGCGGACGACGAGCCGAAGGAAACGCGCGGCTTCCACAACGCGCTCATCAGCGAAGGGTATCACCCTTACTGGGAGAACTGGTGGCCGCACGGCCACATGCTGGGCTGGGAGCACAGCTTTATCCACGAGTTCCATCACTTCTTCGACGCGATCGTGAACGACAAGGACGTGGCCCCCTACGGCGCGACGTTCGAGGACGGCTACCGCAACGCGGTGATCTGCGACGCGATCATGCAGTCCGCCGGCAGCGGGCGCATGGTGGACGTGCGGTACTAGAGGAAGCCGCCAGCGGCCGGCTGAAAACACAGAACAGGGGCGGCCTTGTCGTTGAGGGCCGCCTCTGTTTTTTGCTGGCTTTGCTGGCCGCAAGCTGAACACAAGGCGGACAGGTTACAATGGCGGCAGACCGAACACGAAAGGAGCGGGCGTTGAAAATCTTTGTTCCGGGACGCATCTGCCTCATGGGCGAACACTCTGACTGGGCGGGGGGCTACCGGCGCATCAACGCAGAGATTGAAAAGGGTTACGCGCTGATCGCCGGGACGAACCAGGGCATCTACGCCGAGGTGGAGCCGCACCCGACATCGCTGATTCTGACGGCGGTCACGGACGACGGCCTGACGCGCGGCCCGCACGAGATCCCGATGGAGCCGCGCGCGCTGCTGGCCGAGGCCGAGAAGGGCGGCTTCTGGAGCTATATCGCCGGCGTGGCCTACCAGATTCTGACGCATTACCACGTGCGCGGGCTGGTCATCAACAACTACAGGACCGACCTGCCGGTGAAGAAGGGCCTGTCGTCCAGCGCCGCGATCTGCGTGCTGACGGCGCGCGCCTTCAACCGCGTCTACGACCTGAAGATGACGACGCGCGGCGAGATGGAGATGGCGTACCAGGGCGAGATCGTCACGCCGTCGCGCTGCGGGCGCATGGACCAGGGCTGCGCGTTTGGCGACCGCCCGGTGCTGATGACGTTTGACGGCGACCGGCTGGAAACCGCCGAGCTGCGCGTCAAGCAGGACGCGCATTTTGTGATCGTGGACCTGCACGCGCAGAAGGACACGATGGAGATTCTGGCGCGCCTCAACCGCGCCTATCCGTTTGCCGACAACGAGGTTGAGGCCGGTGTGCAGGAGCTGCTGGGGCCGATTAACAGACGGTTGGTGTACCAGGCCGCCGAGGCGCTGCAGGCGACCGACAGCGAGCGCCTGGGCGCGCTCATGGTTGAGGCGCAGGCCTTCTTCGACCGCTACGCCGCGCCCGCCTGCCCGGAGGAGCTGACCGCGCCGGTGCTGCACCGCGTGCTGGAGTACGCGCCGCTGAAGCCGCACGTTTACGGCGGCAAGGGTGTTGGCTCGCAGGGGGATGGCACGGCGCAGTTTCTGGCGCGCAGCGAGGCCGACCAGCAGGCGGTGATCGAGATTATCGAGCGCGACCTGGGGATGTCGTGCCTCAGGCTGACGCTGCGCGCCGGCACGCAGGTGCGCAAGGCCGTGATCCCGGCGGCGGGCTTCGGCACGCGCCTGTTCCCGGCCACCAAGGCGACCAAGAAGGAGCTGTTCCCGGTGGTGGATCGCGACGGCATCGCCAAGCCCGCCATCCTCTACATCGTTGAGGAAGCGCTGGCGGCGGGCATGGACGAGGTCATCATTGTGGTGCAGGAAGCTGACCTGGCCGATTTTCGCGCGTTCTTCAACGTGCAGATTTCGATTGAGAACTACAACAAGCTGCCGCGCCACTTTCAGGAATACTCGCGCCGACTGCTGGAGATGGGCCAGAAGGTGACGTTCGCCATCCAACGGACGCAGGAGGGGCTGGGGCACGCGGTTTACTGCGCGCGCGAGGCGGTGGGCGACGCGCCGTTCCTGCTGATGCTGGGCGACCACATTTACCGGTCGGACAGCGAACGGTCGTGCGCGCGCCAGTTGGTGGACGCTTACAACCATCACGGCAAGAGCGTGATCGGCGTGCGGCCGACGCCGGAGGACAGGATCGGCAATTTTGGCACGGTGGGCGGGGTGTGGCTGGAGGGCGGCCGGGTGCTGCACATCACCGAGTTTGCCGAAAAGCCGGCGGTCGAGTACGCCCGCGCCAACCTGCGCGTGCCGGGCATGGCCGAGGGCGAATACCTGACAGTTTTCGGCCAGTACATCATCAAGCCGCAGTTGTTCGCCTACCTGCAGGAACACATTGAGAACAACGTGCGCGAGCGCGGCGAATTTCAGCTCACGTCGGCGCTGGACCGGCTGCGCCAGGAGGACGGTTTCCTGGGGCTGCTGATTGACGGCGAGCGCTTCGACATCGGCCTGCCAGAGTATTATCTGGACACGCTGCGCGCCTTCCGCCAGGGGTAAAACAGAGAAAAGCCGCGCCAACGGGGGTATACTTACCGGCGTTTCTGGCGCATAACGGAGGACCACCACCACTATGAAGCGTTCACGGGTTAACAGCATCATCCGCGAGGTTGACGCCTTCATCAGGCAGCACCAGTTCTACCTGCCGCCGTTCGCCTACTGGACGCCCGACGACTGGCGCGGCCAGGACGAGTCGGTGCGCGAGATCGCCGAACACGGCCTGGGCTGGGACATCACCGATTTTGGCAGGGGGAACTACGACGAATTTGGCCTGTGCCTGTTCACGATCCGCAACGGCGACGCAGCGAATCTCAAAACCGGGCGCGGCAAGGTTTACGCCGAAAAGCTGCTGATCGTGGGCGACAACCAGCTCACGCCCTACCATTTCCATTGGGTGAAAACCGAGGACATCATCAACCGGGGCGGCGGCACGCTCATGCTCCAGCTTTACAACTCGACCGAGGACGGCGGCCTGGCGGACAGCGACATCACCGTAAGCACCGACGGCAAGGTGCGCCACCTGCCCGCCGGGGCGATCGTGGCGCTGGGGCGCGGCGAGAGCATCACGCTGCCGACGGGCCTGTATCACAAGTTCTGGGGCGAGGGCGGGACGGTGCTGGTGACCGAGGTTTCGATGGTCAACGACGACCACACCGACAACCGCTTCCACGAGCCGGTGGGCCGCTTCTCGGAGATCGAGGAGGACGAGCCGCCGCTGCACCTGCTGGTGAACGACTACGGGCGCTACTACCCGCACGCCGCAGGGGGGAAAGGCAGCAATTAAGGCTGCCGGCTGGCATGAAACGGGGGCAGCCGGGTGTGGCTGCCCCCGCCGGGCACGGTTTACGTGAGGAACATGGGCATGCCGAAGACGTGGCGAATCTTCGGGCGGTAGCTGTCGGTGTCGTACAGTTCGGGGACGTTGACGCGCTTCTTGCCCTGCGACAGCGTGGCGATCGGTATGTCGCTGTACACGCCGCGCTGCAGGCAGACCAGCCGCCCCGATTCGCCGCGTTCGACCAGCCCCATCGCCATCTGCGCGTAGTTGGCCGCCACCATCAGGTCAAGCGAGTCGGGCGCGCCGCTGCGCATCAGGTAGCCGAGCTGCTGGTTGATGATGTTCTGGCCGGTGATGCGCTTGAGGGCGTCGCCCACTTCCTTGCCGATGCCGCCCAGCTTGCGGTGGCCGTAAGCGTCGGCCTCGCCGGTTTCAAGCACCTGGCCGTCAATCGGGTGCGCGCCTTCGGAAATAGTCACCATCGCGTAGTTGCTGGGGTTGGTGCGCTTGTCGTCCATGACAAGACGGGCGAGGCGGTCAATGTCGAACGGCACTTCGGAGATCAGCGCCCGGTCCACGCCGGCCAGGTAGGCCGCGATGAGCGAGGTCTCGCCGGAGTTGCGCCCGAACAGCTCGACCACGGCGATGCGCTCGTGCGAGCCGGCGGACGTGCGCAGGTTGTGGATGAACTCAACGCTGCGGGTGACGGCCGTCGAGAAGCCGATGCAGTAGTCAGTCCCGTACACGTCGTTGTCCATCGTCTTCGGGATGGCGATCACACGGACGCCCTCGCGGTGCAGGCGCTCGCCGTAGCTGAGCGTGTCGTCGCCGCCGATGGGGATGAGGCAGTTCAGCCCCAGCCTTTCGACCACCTGCAGCACGTGGTCGGTGCAGTCAATGATGGCTTCGCCGCTGGCGGCCTTTTCCTTCAGAAGTTCGGGCAGGTTTTCGGGCTTGACCTTGCCGGGGTTGGTGCGCGAGGTGTGCAGGAACGTGCCGCCGGTGCGGTCAATGCGGCGCACATCCTGGTTGTTGAGCGTGATGATGCAGCGCGCGTTTTCCTCAAAGCTCTTATCGAGATCGTATTCCAGCAGGCCGGCCCAGCCGCGCCGGATGCCCAGCACCTCATAACCGTTGTCGATGGCCCGGTTCACAATCGCCTTGATAGCGGGGTTGAGACCCGGCACGTCGCCCCCGCCGGTCAGCACAGCTAAACGCATGGAAACCCTTTCTGTCTGCATTGGAGCGAATGCGCGCTGGCATTCGCGTCATGACTTAGCGAAACGTGCCTATTTTACCGCGCGGCGGGCCGTAAGACAAAATCAGGCCTGGGCGAAAATGCCGCGCTTTTGCCCGGATTCCAACTTGTAAGGCGTGGGCGGATTGGGCACAATTGGCGGGACCATCTCATCCTGGTGTCTAATTGGCGGGAGCCGCACACATGGACAGCCCACTGCCCTCCAACAGCGATCTGATTGCTTACAGCCAGGCGCTTACCTGGGATGATATCGAAGCGCGCAAGCGCCGTTTTAACGAGGCGCTGAAGGGGCTGGCCACCGGCGACGCCGCGAACACGCTCCCGCTTGAACAACTGTCGGCGGCGGCGGGCGTGCCGCTGTCCACTTACTACCCGGCGGAGGACAGCGACGGGGCGAACCTGATTGTGGCCGAGGAACGGGGCCAGCGTTACATCATGGGCGCGTGGGTGAGCAGCCGCTACCGCAGCGGCAAACCGCTGCTCAAGACGGTGGTGCCCTACAACCTCAATCCGGCGGTCAACCACAGCAACATCGCGCTGACCGACGACGACCTGGAGCGGATGCGCGCGCTGGGCGCGGAGATCGAGCTGGGGCTGGTGCACAGCAGCGGCGCAGAACCCACGCACGATGAGATGGAAAACTACATGCGCACCTACAGCCAGTTCGCCCAGCGCATTGGTATTCCGCCGCGCCTGGACCGGGAAGCGTGCGACTACCAGATTGAGGCGCACATCGCGCCGGGCGTCGGCTATCACCGCACGCGCGCCGCCCTGGAGGGCATTATGTCGGCGCTGGCCGCCACCAGCGAGGAAACCGGCCTGCACACCGCGATCATGTCAACTTACCCGACGCTCTCTGACTTCAGGATGAGCGAGGACCCGAAGGTTAAAACCGCGGTAGACCTGATGCTGGACGTGAACGGCCTGTTCCCGGAGCAGGCGCAGCGCCTGGCCGCCGCGCAGGCGCGCTACCACATTGACCCGGACACGTGCCATTACGTGCAGATGTTCCGCATCCACGGCTGCCACATTCACCTGGACCTGGCCGGCCGGTCGGAGGCGCTGGGGCTGCTGACGTTCTACACGATGCTGCGCAGCGCGACGGCGATCGCCAACGCGGCGGTGCTGAAAGGCGGCCCGTTCGTCAACGGCACCTGCGACCCGGAGCTGCTGTGCGCGCGCGAGTATATCCGCCGGACGACGGTCACCGGGCGCTTTCTGGGGATGCCCCTCAGCCCGCACTTCGGGCCGGGCGACCTGGACAAATACGCCCACCTGCTGCGCTCCGAGCGCGTCAACGCGGCGGCGCGCGCGCTGCTCTACAACGATGACACAGCGGGCGAGCCGGTCTCGGCGATGCACAACCCGATTGGCCGCGTCCGCCCGGACCTGGCCAGCAGCAAGCGCGTGTGCACCGTCGAAAGCACGGGGATGCCGGCCAACATCAGCGTGTCGCGCATGGCCGCCGTCCTGACGGACTTCGAGTTCAGCCACATCCTGATCGAACACTATTTCCGCAAGTACGGCTGCGACCTGGAGCCGATGTTCAACGACCACACACTGTGGTCCATCCTGGGGCCGCTGGACCGCGACACGTTCACGCGGCTGCACGATATGTCGGACCGCGAATGCTCCGACATCGTGCTGACGACCGCCACCGGCGCGCGCATGACGCTGGTTGATTTTTACGAGATGAAGCGCCGCTATATGCACCGCGCGCTGGCCGAGATTATGGAGGTGACGCCGCGCGACATTGACGATGTCTACACCAGCATGATGCGGATGCTGGAGCCGCCCAGCGGCCACACCGCCCAGACGGTCGAGCAGTTTGTGAGCGACCCCAAACTGCGCAGCACCGGCAACTGGGGGCGGATTCTGCGTGACACCTTCATCGAGGAAGGCGGCACGCCCGGCGCCCACAACCCGGACGCCGTGATGCGCGTGGTTAACCGCATTCACGACGCGCTGTGCGCGCGCTACCTGGAGGGCACGCAGGGGTAGGCGGGAATTTTATAGATCGCTATAAATGACTATGCCACACGCCGCCAGGTGTGTGCTATAATGGCGCTAAATTAATCTGTAAGAGATTGTTTTACGCTTGTTTATGAGCTTTGATGTAACCGCATAGAGAAAGGATACAAACCTGGCGGCTTACACGCCCCAGGTCAGTTACGTTATGGCGAAACCTAAACTTCGCATTGTTCCCCTGGGAGGGCTGGGGGAAATCGGCAAGAACATGACCGTGTTCGAGCTGGGAAATGATGCCATCATCATTGACACCGGCATTATGTTCCCCGCCAACGATATGCACGGCGTCGATTACATTATCCCTGACTTCCGCTATCTGCTCGAACGCCCGGAACTCACGCTGCACGGCATTCTGTACACGCACGGCCATGAGGACCACACCGGCGCGGTAGCCCACGTGGCCGAGGCTTTCCCCGGCGTGCCGATCTGGGCCACGCCGCTGACGGCTGCGCTGCTGGGCGTCAAGCTGCGCGACGCCCGCCTGGCGGACAAGACGCCGATGAACGTGTTTGAGGCCGGCGACGTGCTTCAGATCGGGCCGTTCAAGGTGGAAAGCTTCCACGTCTGCCACAGCATCCCTGACTGCGCCGGCTTTGGCATTAACACGCCTTTCGGCATCGTGGTGCACAGCGGCGACTATAAGTTCGACAACACGCCGGTGGACGGCAAGAAGCCCGACTACGCCAAGCTGGCCGAGTTCTCGAAGCGCGGCGTCGTCCTGCTGATGGCCGACAGCACCAACGCCGACCGGGCGGGCTGGACGCCGTCCGAGAGCGTCGTGTCGGCGGCGTTCGACAGCGTGTTCCGCGAGGCGCAGGGCCGCATCATGGTGGCGACGTTCGCCTCGCACATCTCACGCATCCAGCAGGTGGCCACTTACGCCGAAATTTACGGGCGCAAGCTGGCGATTGCCGGGTACAGCATGACCGAGAACGTCAAGACGGCGCGCAAGATGGGCCTGCTGCAGATCAACGAGAACACGCTGATTGATTTGCAGCGCATCGGCGATTACCCGGCGCACAAAGTCGTGATTATGGTGACGGGCACGCAGGGCGAGCCGTCGGCGGTGCTGGGGCGGCTGGCGATCGGCCAGCACCGCCAGCTTGACATCAGCCCCGGCGACACCATCGTGATCTCATCGCACGCCATCCCTGGCAACGAGGAAATGGTCTACCGCACGGTGAACCGGCTGTTCCAGCGCGGGGCCAACGTCGTTTACGACCCGATCGCGCCGGTGCACGTTTCCGGGCACGCCAGCCAGGAAGAGATGCGCCTGCTGCTGAACCTGGTGCGCCCGCGCCATTTCCTGCCCATTCACGGCGAGCTGCGCCACCTCAGGCAGCACGCCCGGCTGGCGGTGCAGGCCGGCGTGGCGTCAGACAGCGTGTTCGTGGTCGAGAACGGCATGGTGCTGGAAATTGACCGGGGCGGCGTGCGCCAGAGCGAGCGCGTGCCCGGCGGCTATGTGTTCGTGGACGGCAGCGGCGTCGGCGACATTGGCCGCGCTGTCATCCGCGACCGCGAGATTCTCGCCAGCGACGGCTTCCTGGTCGTCAGCGTGGACGTGGACCGGCGCACCGGCGCTGTGCTGGGCGACCCGGAAATCATCACGCGCGGCTTTGTGTTCCAGCGCGAGGCTGACGCGCTGCTTCAGTTGATCAAAACGACCACGCACAACGTGCTGGAGAGCCAGCAGGCGCGCAGCAACAACGGCAAGCGCCGCAGCCTGCTGGAGGAAAGCATCAGCAAGATACTCTATAACGAGACCAAGCGCCGCCCGATGGTGTTCACGATCATCAACGAGCGCTGACGCCTCAGCCGCGGCGGTTCCAGGGGAGAAGGCGCGCCAGGAACCGCCGCAGAATGCTGCCGCGCGCGTCGGTCCAGGCCTCGTCCGCTATTTCCTGCTGGGCTTCGGCCTCGGCGGGGTGGCGGCGGCGCGGGCCGTAACGTTCGGCGGTGTACATGTGCGTGATGGCGGTCACCGGCGGCTCTGCCGGGGGCAGCACGCGCACGATGCGGCGGCGGCGCTCGTCGGGCGTCTGCTCGCTGCCGAGGCGCAGCCCCACCAGCGGCACATAGCGCTCCAGGCGGGCATAGGCCCGCGCGACCGGGCTGAGGCCGCGCATCCCCCGCCATTCCCACCACCACCAGATAAAGATCAGCAGCGCCGCCGCCAGCAGCAGCAGGAACAGGCCCAGGGCGATCATGCCCAGAATGCGCAGCAGCGCCGGCAGCGGGCTGCTGGCCTGGGGCATCTGCGGCGGCGGCTGCGTCGGCACGATGACCGGCGTGGGCGTGGGCGACGGCGTGGGGGTGGGCGTGAGCGTCGGCAGGGTGCGGCCTTCCGCCGGGAACACCGACGGATTCAGCGTCGGCGTGGTGCTGGGCGTGGCGGTGGGCGTCGGCGTGGCGGTCTGCGGCGGCGTCGGCGTGGGCTGCTGGTTCTGCGGCTGGTCGTCTACGCGGCTGATGGGGGCCTGCGCAGCCGTCGGCTCGAACTCCACCCAGCCGTAGCCGGGGAAATACACCTCAACCCAGGTGTGGGCGTCGCGCTCCAGCACGACGAAGCGCTGGCTGTCGGCATCCCACCGGCCCTGGGCGAAGCCCGCCGCCATGCGCGCCGGCACGCCCACGCCGCGCAGCATCATAATCATGGCTGAGGCGTAGTAATTACAGTAGCCCTCGCGCAGATCAAACAGCATCCAGTCAACCGGGTCGCGGCCTGGCGGGGGCTGTGGGATGCTCTCGTTGTAGAGCACATTGGCCCGCAGCCAGCTTTCGACGGCGCGCGCCTGGTCATACGGCGTGACAGCCCCGGCCTGCGCCACGATCTCGCGCGCCAGCGCCAGCGTGCGGTCGGTGACGGACGGTGACACGTAGAAATACAGGCCGCGCACCCAGTCCGGGTAATCGGTCCCGGCGGCGCGCAGTTGGCCGGCGGAGGCGGCGCTGAGCAGGCTGGTCGCTGTGTACGAGTCGCCCTGGTTGAGCACCTGCAGCGGGCGGATCACCGAGACGTTCATGGAAGCGGGCAGCTGCTCGCTTTGCGGGTTGGTGATCGCGCTGCCGGCGGCGTCAATGTAGAGCAGGTCGGTGCGGGTGGGCCGTTCGACCCGGTAGGGCTGGGGCGCGGTGTAGATCAGGCGCGAGGCGCTGAGGGCCATCGTGAATGTCTGCTGCACCGGCAGGCGCGCGCCTTCCGGGAAGGGCGCGACCAGCACCTGCAGCGGCGACTGCGGGTCGGTCAGGCGGGTGTTGGCGGCTGGCAGCCAGCGCCCGTTTTCGTAGGTGTCGAACACGCGCGAGCGCCAGTAATAGCGGTTGGCCGGCGGCGCCTCCACCAGCAGCACCGTCTGGTCCCCCAGGCGGATCGCGCCGCCGAGTTGCAGCGAGTCGCCGCCGTAGTAGTCGGCGGTGGCCGGCCCCTGGGTGTCGGCGCTGGCGAACAGGCGGTTCCACAGCTCGCTGAGCTGTGTCAGGGGGTCGGTTTGCAGGAAGGCCTGGAAGCGGTCGAGGCCGGACTGCAGGTTGCCCGACGGGATCAGCCAGGCGGCCAGCAGCACGACCAGCGCCAGCAGCGCGCCCACGCGGAAGAACTGCTGGCGCAGCTTGCGCGGCACGCGGATGCCGTTGATGTACCATTCCCACTCGCGGGCGTCGAGGTGCGAGCGCACCACGAGCAGCAGCGCGAGAAAGACAAAGGCGATCAGGTAGGCGTCCAGGTTGGCGTCGCCGGTGTAGTACAGGCTGTTGGTGACCAGCAGCAGCCCCGGCGGCAGGACCGCGCGCCACACGCGGTCAATGCGGAAGATGTGCCAGGCCGCGCTGTAGCCGACAAACCACAGCAGCAGCGCCAGCAGCAGGGTGAACACCAGCTCGTCCTGGTTGATGCCGCCGGTAAAGACGGCGACAACCCAACTGGCCAGCCGGCCCGCGACGCTGTTGATGCCCTCGATCAGGCCGCCCGGCTCGTTGACCGCGGCCACCAGCAGCGTGACGCCGGCGCCGTAGAGCACGCTGAGGATGAGCGCCAGCAGCTCGCCATAGTGGCTGCGCGCCAGCAGAAACCCCAGCCCGACGGCGACCGCCGCGACGGGCAGCACGGTGCCGACGGCCAGCGGCCAGCCGGCGGCCTCTAACGCCAGAATGGGCAGCAGCACCATGCCAAAAACGATGAGCAGGGCTGTGAAGTCGCCGGGCGCAAACAGAGTGCGCAGCGCGTTGGAGAAACGCCGCAGGGGGCGGTTGAGGGCTGATTGCAGGTCAGCGGCACGTGTCGTCACGTCGGTTGTCGCACCTGGTCTGGCTGTAAGCAAATGGGGATAGCTGTTGACTATCCCCGCTGGCAGAGGCCATTGTAGCCGCCTGATCTGCGCTTGACAACCGGCGGCTTGCCACTGCTGTTCTCACCAAAAATTCATGGGGCAGGCCGGCAGCATTCGCGGCGGGGCGGCAGGCTGCGCTATAGTAGTATGCGGTGTGCTTGCAAGTGTTCCGGTGATATAGCAGGCTGAAAAAGGAGCTAACGATGCTGCGCAGACTCAGTGTGATGCTCACAATTACCGCGCTGCTGCTGGGCGCGGCGCTGGTGGGCGCGCAGGACGGGGGCGGCGCTGTGCTGCCCGCCGAGATCGTCAACGACGAAGGCGGGCCGGCCGCTGTCACCGGCTCGGTGGCCTACAGCAACCCGTTCTTTACCGCTGGCGTGGCCTCGCCGCTGATCATTATGGAAGATCAGGCCGGGTTCGTGGACCGCAACAAAGGGTTTGTGATGTCGAAGGCGTCGCAGACCATCGGCCAGATCACGTCCGACTTTTTTACGTCGCCCTTCACGTACAGCCTGGCGCTGCCGATTGAGCCGCAGGGCGAGCGCCGCGACGTGAGCAACGGCGCGGCCAGCGCCGGCGGCGTGCAGATTTTCGCCATTGCCTACTGGACAAACATCTGGGGCGACCCGTTCCTGGAGGAGCGCGATCTGTTTGGCGGCGGCTGGTCCACCGCGTATGTCTCCACGCGCATCTCGCCCGACCCCAACGAGGAGGGCGAGGTGATCGGCGGCCGGTACATCGTGTATGCGCCGGACGACGAACAGGGCTTCCCCAGCAGCTTTGGCCCTGACGGCAGGCTGTTCACCGGCGACGAGCCGATTGTGCTGCTGCCGGAGGGTTACACCATTGTGGAGATGGACAGCGAGCCGTTCACATTTGACCGCACGCGCCACCCGGTCATTGACCTGATCGAGGGCGAAGCCTCTGAGGTCTCCGATTTCTCTGGCATGAGCTACACCGAAGCCTTCGACGCGATGATCGCCAAGATGCGCAACGAATACGCCTTCACCGAGAACAAGGGCATTGACTGGGACGCCAAGATCGAGGAATTTCGCCCGCGCTTTGAGGAAGCTGAGGCGAATGACGACGCCTTTGTCTACCTGCTGGCGCTGCGCGATTTCGCCTGGTCGATCCCGGACGGCCACGTCAGCGGCCCCTTCAACGCGCTCATTGACCTGTTCCTGGAGGAAACGGACGGCGGCATAGGTATGGCGATCCGCGAGCTGGACGACGGGCGGGTGATTGCCAGCTATATCCTGGTCGGCAGCCCGGCGGACGAGGCGGGGATTGAGCGCGGGGCGGAGATTATCGCGTTCGACGGCCAGCCGATTGCCGACGTGATCAGCGGCATAAGACCCTGGTCCATGCCGTTCAGCACAGAGCATGTGCTGCGTTTGCAGCAGATGCGCTACGCGACGCGCTTCCCGGTGGGCACCGACGTGGACGTGACCTACCAGAACCCCGGCGCCGCTGAGCCTCAGACGGAAACGCTGACCACGATACCGGAGCGCCAGAGCTTCAGCTTCTCGTCGTTCAGCGTCGGGCTGACCGGCTTTGAGTTGCCGCTGGAGTTCCGCCTGCTCGACAGCGGCCTGGGCTACGTCAAAATCTACAGCTTCTTCGACAACGAGGTGCTCACCATCCAGCTCTGGGAGCGCATGATCCAGACGATGAACGAGAACGGCGTGCCGGGCCTCATCATTGACATGCGCCAGAACGGCGGCGGCAGCGGCTGGCTGGCCGACCAGATGGCCGCCTACTTCTTCAACGAGCCGCTGGTGCTGGGCAACAACGGCTTCTTCAGCAAGGACACCGGCGAGTTCTTCTTCGACGAAAACCGCGTTGACCAGTTCATCCTGCCGGCGGAGAACCTGCGCTATCACGGCGCGGTCGCGGTGCTGGTGGGGCCAAGCTGCGCCAGCGCCTGTGAGTTCTTCAGCTACAACATGACGCTGCAGGACCGGGCCGCGATCGTCGGCCAGTACCCGACTGCCGGCTTGGGCGGCAGCGTCGAGCAGTTCTACATGCCGGAGGACGAGACCTTCCAGTTCACCATCGGCCGCGCGGTCAACGCGGAGGGCGAGATTCACATCGAGGGCATCGGCGTTGTGCCCACCGTGCAGGTTCCGGTGAACGAGGACACGCTGTTCGCCGGCGGTGACGTGATCCTTCAGGCCGCGGTCAATTACCTGACCGGGGCATCCGCCGCCCAGGTGGAGATCGTCGAAGGCGGCGAGATCGCGGTGGGCGACAGCGTTGACGGCGAGCTGGCCCCCGGCGTGCGCGTGATGTTCACCTTCACCGCGCCGGCTGAGGCGACGACGGTGGACATCGTGGTTAGCGACGCCGACAACCTGCTCGACACCGTGCTGCGTATCTACAGCGCCGACGGCGAGCTGCTGGCCGAGAACGACGACCTGGAGCCAGGCGAGACCATCGGGTCAGGCTTCCTGGGCGCCGGCCTGGACGGCGGCGAAGTGCTTATCCTGGAGGTGGCCGGTTTCGAGGACGCCGAGGAAGGCGCTTTCACGCTCAGCATCACCGAGGCCGCCGGCAGCTAACGGGCGGGGTTGTTCCTGAAAAACACGGCGGGCGGCGGTCACACAGACGCCGCCCGCCGCGCTGAACAGGCTGTGACATGTTACGGCTGGCTCGCTGCTGGCGGCCGGGCGGCGTAGATCAGCTCATACGCCAGCAGCCCCGGCAGAATCAGAGGGGGCGGGCGCAGCCGCAGCCGCCGCGCCAGCGCGTTGAGCAGGTTTTGCAGCCCGCTGCCAGCGATATAAACCTGTTCGACCCGGTAGCCCTGGCCCTCCAGCAGCGCGCGCCCGGTGCGCAGCGTGTAGAAGCGCAGGTGTGTCCGATCCATGATGCCGTAATCGTCGTAGTCGAAGCGCCCCAGCAGCAGGCGCAGGCGGGAGCGCCAGTGGGCGATGTTGGGGAGCGAGACGATCACGCGGGAGTCCGCGTCCAGCAGCGCGCGCGCTTCGCACAAAATCTGTTCAGGCTGCCGCAGGTGCTCCAGCACCGCCGCCGCCAGCAGGACCTGATAGGGCGCGCCATCAGCGGCGTATGCCAGCGCGCCCGGCGCGTCCAGGTCAACGGTAAAGACCTGGGCGCAGCGCGTCGCCGCGACCGCCGCTGCGCCCGCGTCGAACTCCAGGCCGGTCACGCGGCAGCCGAGCGCCTGCTCCATGTAGCCGGAGAGATAGCCGCTGGCACAGCCGAGTTCGAGGACGCGGCTGCGCGGCGGAATCAGGCGCATCAGCGCGCTGTGGGCGTCGTCCGGGTGCGCCCGCGCCGGGTCGAAGATGCCATCGAGGTCGTACTTTAACATCGCATTATCCCGTTTCAGGCCGCGACGGCAGATTATACGGGCTTCAGCGGCGGGGCGCTATGTTATATAATGCAGGTGTCCAGGCTGACCGGACGATCGCGTCCTTCCGTGTGGAGGATGAGGAAAGTCCGCACTCCACAGGGCACGATGCTGGCTAACGGCCAGGCGGGGGAACCCGACGGCACGTGCAACAGAGAACGGATTGCCCCCTGCCCAGCAGGGGGCGAGGGTGAAAAGGTGGTGTAAGAGACCACCGGCGCGGGCAGCGATGTTCGCGGCCAGGCAAACCCCATCGGGAGCAAGGCCAAGCAGGCGCAGTGGGGCGGCCCGTCCCGTAGAAAGCGCCGGGTGTGCTGCTTGACGGCTGCGGCAACGCAGCCGCTAGAGAGATGATCGTCTAGAACAGAATGCGGCTTACGGGTCGGCCTGGACACCCTCACATATGCCGCCACAGATAGATGATCGCGGTAACCCCCAGCGTGATCATGACCACCGACTGAATCGTGCCGAGGATGCGCGCGTTGAAATAGGGGTCAATGATGCTGGCCGCCAGCACGATCACCGCCACGAGAACGACGATCGTCAGGTTGTTTTTCATCGCAGGTAACTTTCCGCAGCGCCCGCTGCTAGGCATGATACCGCTGGATGAGATGGCGCTTGAGATCCCACAACTGCTGCGTCAGTGAAACATGGTAGATGTGCGGGTTGATGAGCCGCAGCACCCCGGCGTCCAGGCGCGCCAGGTCGGCTTCGCGCTGCTGGCGGACCGCCTCCAGCGGCGGAAACTCGTAGACGAGCCGCCCCTCGCGCAGGATGTCCACCTGGAGCGCTTCGATGCGCGCGAGCGACTGCCGTTCGACGGTGCGGAACAGCGTTTCGTTCGACGGGTGGCGCAGGGTGAGCGGGTCGCTCTGGGCGGGTTCTTCGTCGGCCAGCGCCAGCAGGTCGGCGGTGGCGCGGCCGCGCTGGTCGTACAGCCGCCAAACGCGCTTGTGGCCGGGGTTCGGCACTTTGTCCGGCGTCTCTGACAGCTTGATCGCCGGCTGCCACTGGCCGCGATGGTGGAGCGCGACCAGCTTGTAGACACCGTCCAGCGCGGCGTCGCCGTCAGATGTAATCAGCCGCGTGCCCACGCCGTAAGCCAGGCGCTTCACCAGATGGTCGGGGTCAATGCCGTAGGCGGGCGCCTCGTTTTTGATCTGCGAGATGATCTGCAGCAGCACCAGCTCGTCAATCTGGTTCGAGAGCACGATGATGGCGTCCTCGAAGCCGGCAGCGTCGAGCAGCTTCGCCGCCTGTGTGCTGAGATACGCCAGGTCGCCGGAGTCCAGCCGGATGCCGACCGGCCTGTGCCCTTTGCGGCGCAGCTCCTCGAACACCGTAATGGCGTTGGGGACGCCGCTTTCGAGCGTGTTGATGGTGTCCACCAGCAGCAGGCAGTCGTCCGGGTAGACATCCGCGTAAGCGCGGAACGCATCAAGCTCGCTCTGGCCGAGCGCCATGAACGCCTGCACCATGCTGTGCGCGTGCGTGCCCTTCGGCGGCAGCCCCAGCACATGCGAGATGCCCGTGTTCGATGTGAAGTCCGCGCCGCCGATGAGCGCGGCGCGCGTGCCCGCGTTGGCGGCCTTGCCCTGCGCGCGGCGCAGCCCGAATTCGAGCAGCAGTTGGCCCTGCCCGGCCTGGCGGATGCGGGCGGCTTTGGTGGCGATGAGCGTCTGGTAGTTGAGCTGGTTGAGCAGCGGCGTTTCGAGAATCTGTGCCAGCGCCAGCGGCCCGGTGACGGTTGTCAGCGGCAGGTTGGGGTGCACCACGCGGCCCTCGGTGATGGCCGCGAGGCTGATGCCGGCGAACGAGCCGTTCGCCCTCAGCCAGGCCAGGAAGTCATCGCCGAAGGTGCGCTGGCCGGCGCTGCCGGTCTGGCCGCGCAGGTAGGCGATGTCCTCGTCGCGGAAATGCGCGTTCTGCATCCAGTCAACCAGCCATTCCAGCCCGGCGTTGATGCAGTAGCCGGCCTGGTGCGTGCCGTAGTCCGGGTAGCTGCGGAAGAAATGGTCGAACTGGGCGGGCTGCTCGTGCAGGCCAAAGCGGAAGTAGAGCTGGGCCATTGTCAGTTGGTACTCATCGGTGAACAGCACGCCTTCGGCTGTCAACTGTTCGGACGGTTTCATGCGCGCGCCTTTCTGCGGCTGCCGGGGGCTGTCAGGGCAGGGGGTCGGTGGACAGGCTGAGGTGCACACCCTGCCGCGCGAGCTGGTCGTAGGCGGCGCGCGCCATCTGCTCAAAGTCAATGGCCGGGTGTGCGACCGACGAGGTGCAGTCCAGCAGCACGCGCAGCTTGTCTGTCTGCGCGGGCTGATCGTGAAAATAACGGACGAGCGACAGCGTTGTTTCCAGCACACAATGGCTTTTCGCCTGTCCCGCGATGTACACCAGGTCGTGCGCCGCCACCTGGTCGGCGAACGCGCGGTTGAACGTGCCCTGCGGGTGGCCGGGCACTTTGACCTCAGGCTCCAGAATCGAATAGTGCTCGCTCTCGGCGATCAGCCCTTTGATGAGAAAGACGGGTTGGGCCTGGCGGGCGGCGCTGTAGTACACAACGGCCTCATAGAGCGCGGGCATCAGGTTGTGGCCTTCGCTGCCGAGCATGGTGTGATACGGCCAGATCATCAACTGCTTGCTGGCCTGCGCTTCCAGTTTCTCGACATACTGCGCTGACCACTCCGGCTGATAGACCGGCCGCCAGCGGCGGGCGCGCACGTCGTCGCTGGTGATGACGGTGAACGGCTCCGGATGCTGGCCGGCGGCGTCGGCCCACCAGGTGGCGAAGAAGATCTGAAGCGGGACGTGGCTGTCCAGCGAGGCGGCGACGGTGGTGATCTGGCCGGCGTTGGCCAGCAGCCACTCGACGGTGCGGCGGGTGTCGGCGACCGCGCCGGGCACGCTGAGCGCCCCCTGCGGATGCACAAAATCAACCTGCGCGTCTACCAGCAGCAGCATGATTCTGCGCGTGTCCTGCGCCGCTGGCGTCAGGCTGGCGGCGGCGCCCGCCCGGACCGCGCCGGCGACATCGGGGCGAAAGAGCTGCTCCACACGGTCGGGGTTGTAGAAACCTGGGGTTGGCATGGGCACACCTCGGACATGAACTGTTTGCTGTCACCCACCATACTATAACGCGCGCCTCTCTGCCGGGACAAACCGCGCGAAAACTTGGTTCGCGCTGGTTTTCGGCGCTGAGGGCGGTTAGAATCGCCGCCTGAGCGAAGCTGTGGAGTAAATGATGCGGCGCAACTGGCTGCTGCTGGCGGTGGTCGTGGGGGCGGTGGTGCTGGTGGACCAGATCACCAAGCACAGCGTGCTGAGTTCGATGGCGCTGGGCGAGACGCGCCAGCCGGTTCCGGCGCTGGCGCCGTTCTTCCAGTTCACCCGCAGCGAGAACTCCGGCTCGGCGTTCGGTTTTCTGCCCAGCGCCGGCGACCTGTTCCTCGTCATCGCGCTGGTGATTGTCATCGCCATGTTTTTCTTTTACCCGCGTGTGCCCGCGGGCGGCTGGCTGACGCGGGTTGGCATCGGCCTGGTGTGCGGCGGCGCGCTGGGCAACGCGCTGGACCGGCTTCAGCACGGCTCGGTAATCGACTTTGTCCACTACCAGATTCCCGGCCTGATCTCGAACGTCTCTAACCTGGCCGACCACGCGATCGTGCTGGGCGTGATCCTGATTTTTATTGATGGCTGGCGCGGCGACCGCGCCCGGCAGCAGTCACAGCGGGCCGCGCGCCCGGCGGACGCGGACGCTGGCGGCGACGGCTGAGGCGCGCAACGCGCCGGGTAAGGCTGCGTATTGGTTCGATAAAGCACTTTGAATGAGAGAGGATGGTTCGGCATGAAGAAGGTGCTGTGGCTGGCCGGTATCATGCTGGCGCTGGCCGCCTGCAATATTTCGATCGGCGGGACCGCGCCCACGGGCGACACCGCCAGCGACCCGGCCTCGGCGCGCACGCTGCTGCCCAATGTGCCGGGCTACACCCGCACCGACGCCACCAACATCACCGACGCGATCACAGCCGCCGGCGGCGGCGCGGCGCTGATCAGCGGCAACGCGGCCGTCGCGGCCCTGATCGCCCAGCTTGACCGGATGATGCAGTGTTATCAGGGTGTGGGGGCGGTGGCCGCCCAGGTCTACACGCAGTCCGACATCAGCGGAGTGCTGACCGGACAGGTGCCGCGCGTGGGCGCGGTGGCGGTCGTGAACCAGGATCGCCTGTCACGCAACTTCCTGAGCTGTGCGCTGGGCAGCCAGCCGCAGGCGTTTGCGGCGCAGGGCGAGCAGATTCAGCCGTGCGGCGGCGCGGGGTCGCGCACGGTTCAGGGCGAGACCGTGCACTATGTCTACGGGGCCAGCGCCCCGGAGCTGTGCCAGGCGTTTCAGGCGCACTTTGACGCCCTGCCGCAGTAACGGCGGCGCGCTGAGGGATTAGCCGCCGGCGCGCGGCTGGGCTACAATAAGGGGCAGCGCACACCGCGCTGCCCTGTTTATTTCTGGAAGGCGAAGATGTCGAAACTGGTGACGATTGAACGGCATATTCTGGATCAGCAGCAGCTTTATCCCCACGCCACAGGCGCCTTTACGGGCCTGCTGTACGACATCGCGCTGGCTGCCAAGCTGATCGCCCGCGAGACCACGCGCGCGGGCCTGGCCGGCATCCTGGGCGCGCTCGACGACCACAATGTGTACGGCGAACAGCAGCAGAAGCTGGACGTGTTCGCCAACCAGATGATCTACAAGATGAACGACCACACCGAGCGCCTGTGCGTGATGGCGTCTGAGGAAAGCGACGACCTCGTGCCGATCCCGGAGCAGTTCAAGCCGGGCCAGTATGTGCTGCTTTACGACCCGCTTGACGGCTCCAGCAACATTGACGTGAACGTGTCGATCGGCACAATTTTTGCCATTCACCGCAAGATTTCGTCGGGCGAGCGCGGCACGCTTGAGGATGTGCTCCAGCCCGCCAGCAAGCTGATGGCCGCCGGCTACGTGGTTTACGGGTCCAGCACGATGATGGTCTACACCACCGGCCAGGGCGTGCACGGCTTCACGCTTGACCCCGGCGTGGGCGAGTTCCTGCTCAGCCATGAGGACATCCGCATCCCGGCGCGGGCGAAGTATTACAGCGCCAACCACGGCTACGAAAAGTACTGGACGCCCGGCGTGCGCGCCTATGTGAAGTGGCTGCAGGGCATCTATGGCGAGGGGCACGAGCCGCTCGGCCACCGCTACATCGGCTCGCTGGTGTCCGACTTTCACCGCAACCTGCTGCGCGGCGGCGTCTTTCTCTACCCTGGCGACCTCAAGGACCTGAACGCGCCGCAGGGCAAAATGCGGCTGATGTTTGAGGCGCAGGCGCTGGCGTTCATCGCCAGCCAGGCCGGGGGTTACTCGTCAGACGGCGTTGGCAGCATTCTCGATTTGCAGCCGCACAGCCTGCACCAGCGCGTGCCGCTGTTTATCGGCAGCCGCGACCTGGTGGAGAAGGCCGAACAGTTTATCCGCGAGCACGATCAGGCCTGGATCCGGGCCTACACGCCGTACCGCCGGGGCGAGATGGCGGCGGTCTGAGCGCCGCGCTCACAGTTTGCGGTGCTGGTAAAGCGGGCCGTCGGTGAAGCCGCGCGCGCGGTAATAGCCGCGCGTGCCTACCGCTGAAATCACAGCCAGCCGGGTGTACCCCTGCGCGCGCGCGATTTCCGCCGCGCGTTCGAGCAGGCGTGTGCCCAGCCCGGCGTGCTGCGCGCGGCCCGCCGCCGCCGCGCCGATCTCCACCGCCTGCCCGTAGACATGCACCTCGCGCACCAGCGCCGCGCCGTCCAGCTCAGACGTCAGCGGCGCGCCGGCAGGCAGCGACAGGCGCAGAAAGGCGGCGACGGCGCGCTCGCGCGTGATAGACTGCAAAAACACTTCCCGCCCGGCCGCCGTGTCGTACCACGTTTCGTCCAGGCTCAGCTCGTCCGGGCTGACCTGCCGGCTGCGAATCTCGCGGGCGCGGATGTCGGCGCTGCGGCGCCCCTCGGCGCGCAGGGCGTCCTCCACGATCTGGCGGAAATTGGTGCTGCGGTTGCCGTCCACGATGTCGGTCGAGGGGATGTCGCGCACGATGCGCGTCAGGCGGCAGTACTCCGGCGTGTGCAGCAGGCAGGCTTTGAGCAGCGCCAGCAGCTCGTCGTGTGTGTAAGGCCGCCACGAGCCGTCCTGGTAGCGCTGCATCAGCTCCGCGCTCTCGATGAGCGAGCAGGGGTAGATTTTCAGCTCGTCGGGCCGGAAAGCCGGGTCGTCGAACAGGCGGCGGTAGTCGGCGGCGTCATCGTCGGGCGTCGCGCCGTAGAGGTTGGGCATCCAGTGGGCGTGAATCTTGAAGCCGGCGCGCCGCAGCAGCGCGACCGCGCGGCGCGTGGCCGCCACATCGTGGCCGCGCCGGTTGAGGCGCAGCACGTCGTCGCTGAGGCTTTGAAAGCCGATCTGCACTTTGGTGCAGCCCAGGCGCCGGATGCGCAGCACTTCGTCGGCGCTGATGTGGTCGGGCCGCGTCTCCACCACCAGCCCCACGCAGCGGCAGGCCGCCGTCTCGTTGGCGCGATGCGCCGTTTCCAGCGCGCCCCAGGTGGCGTGTTCGTCTATCGGGCTGAGCGGCTGTCCGGCGTCCGCCGCCTGCGCGACCGCCTGCGTGCGGCGCAGCTCGTCGCGGTAGATGTCGTGCACGACCTGGTTATAGGTGCGGCCCGGTGTGGAGCCGTCCACTGTTTCGCTGACTGTGAGGCGCTGCGGGTGAAGCTGTGACCCGGCCAGCAGCGCCGCTTCCACTTCAGCGCGCCGGTCCAGGCCCGCGCCGAAATCGTGCAGGGCGTCGAAGGCACGCTTGATGAACCACAACTGGTAGCTTTCCGGGTAGAATGACCAGGTTCCGCCCAGGATGATCAGCTCAATTTTGTCGGTGGGGTGGCCGTTGTTGTGGTAGGTCAGCAGGCGCGTGTAGGTTTGCAGGTAGGGGTCGAAACCGTTCTGGGCGGCGCGCTGCGCGCCGGGTTCGTTCGCCAGGTAGCTTTTGGGCATCCGCACGTCTGCCGGGCAGAAGATACACGCGCCAGGGCAGGGGTACGGCTTGGTGAGGATGGTCACCACGGTGACGCCGGACGCGGTGCGGGTGGGTTTGCGGCGCAGGCGCTCAATGATGGCCGGGTCGTGCGGCGGCAGCGCGCCGCTGGCGGCCAGCGCGCGATAGGCGTGAATCAGGTCGCTGCGCCCGTACAGGCCGCCGTCAGGGCGCGGGTGGCGGCGCAGCAGCCGGTCGAGCTGTGCCGCCGTCAGGCTGTCGTGGGCGATCACCTCGCGCAGCAGCGGCAGCAGCGTGTCGCGGTGCTGGCTGAGGTCAGGCGATGCGCGGTGTTTCAGGTTATCCATGCCCACAGTGTAGCAGACTGTTCTGCTGCGCGGCCAGGGGCGGCCAGATTGTAACGCCTTCTTGACAGCCGCCGCTGTCAGTTGCCGTTATAATGGGGTGAGGAGGCCGGATGACGACCAACAAGCTGACGCCGAAACTGGACGTGATTATCGCCACCAAGCGGTACGCGCTTAAGGAACGCCGCGCGAAAACCCCGCTGGAGGCGGTGCGCGCCCTCGCCCGGATGCAGAGCCGGCCCAACCCGATCCTTTCGACCGTGCCAGACCCCAACGAGCCGGTGGTGATCATCGGGCAGATCAAGCACACGCTGTCGCAGCAGGGCCAGATCATCTACGACCCGGTCGGGACGGCGCTGCGCTATACCCACCGCGGCGTGGATTCGATCTCGCTGTTCACCGACGAGATCATCTACGAAAACGGCCTGGACGACCTGGTGCTGGTGTCGAGCGCGGTGCATGTGCCGGTGATCAGCCAGGATTACGTCCTGGACGAATATGAGGTGATTGAGACGCGGGCCGCCGGCGCGTCGGCGCTGGTGCTGTCGGCGGCGGTGCTCGACAAGGACACGCTGCGCGCGCTGATCTCGGACGCACAGCGCAACCGCATGACGGCGATCGTGCAGGTGCACAGCCCAGAGCAGCTCGATTACGCGCTCAGCCTCAGCCCGCATGTGATCGGCCTCAGCAGCGACGACCCCTTTACGCCGGAAATCGAACTCAACCTGGAGGCCACGCGCCATCTGCGGGACATGATCCCCGGCCACATCCGCGTGATGGTGATGGAGAAGCTGCACACGCTGGACCAGGTGGATATTGTGGCCAGCCTGGGCGTGGACGCGATGGTGGTGGACGAGCGCCTGCTGGACGCCGCCGAACACGCTAACAACCTGCGCGCGCGTTTCAGCCAGACCAACCGCAGCCGCTCCTGACGGCCGCGCGGCAGCGTAGGCGGGACGTACCATTGGCGGCGTGTAAAAGTCGCGCCATCTTATGCTATAGTGAGCTTACGATCTTCGTTGCTGAAGGAGGCTTCGTATGTCCCGAACCGCTGTACGTCTGGCTCTGACCCTGCTGCTGTTGCTGCTGGCGGGCGCGGCTGTTTCCGCTCAGGGCGCGCAGCCTGTAGACCCCAACGCCAATATCAGCTTTCCGCCGCCGGTTTACACCCTGCGCGGCGTGTTCCCGGTGCGTGGCTCGGCCAATATTGCCGATATGCGCGGTTATTTTCTTGAGTATCGCGCCCTGAACAACGACCTGACGCCCCAGGACGAGGGCGTATCCTGGACGCCGGCCACTACCGTCAGCCAGGCCCCGGTGCTGGATGACCTGCTGGGCGAGTGGGACACCACGCTGGCGGAAGACGGCCTGTACGAGCTGCGCCTGCGCATTCTGCCGCGCGCGGGCGAGGGCTTGGCAGTGGTGGTCAGCCCGCTGCGCATCGAAAACGAGATTCCGCCGTTCCTGGAGCTTGGGCAGCAGGACCCCGCCGCCGCGACCGCGACCGCGTTCTTCGCCACGCTGACCGCCGCGCCGCCGGTGGTTACCCAGCCGGCGCAGCCGCTGCTGCCGACGCCCACGCCCTTTGACCCGTCGCCGCGCGCCACCGCGCCGAATGTGCCGGTGAATGTGCGGCAGCAGGCCGGCGTGATTTTCCCCATCGTCGGCAGCCTTGCCGTCGGCGAATCTGCGCCGGTGATCGGCCTGAGCGACACGTTCGACGGCCGCTGGTTCCGCGTTGAGCTGGCGAACGGCACGCGCGGCTGGGTCGCTGGCGGGGTTGTGACCGTGGCCGGCAACCTGAGCGGTGTGCCGGTGTTCCCGCCGCCGGTGACGCCCACGCCCACGATCACGCCCACGCCGCCGCTGCCGGATGTCGCTTTTACCGGCCTGCGCTATGACCGGGGCATGATCAAGCAGGGCGAGGCGTTCCAGATCATCGCCAGCGTCACCAACCTGACCGGCGTGTTCATGCCCGACGTGCCGCTGCTGTGCACGTTCCGCCCGCAGAACGTCGAGTTCAGCGCCAGCGTTGGCGGCCTCAACGGTTTTGAATCGCGCGATGTGGTCATGACGGCCCAGTTGAACAGCGGCGGCGGCGCGAACGTCACGCTGGAATGTGGCATTGACCCCAACAACACCGTCCCGGAACTGAACAACAACAACAACTTCTTCAACATCACGACGCCGTTGGGGATGCCGTAGCTGTCTGTGTTTGTGATCCCCCCTTCTCCGGCAGCCCGCCGGGGAAGGGGGGCCTGACGGAAGTGGAAGCAGGCTCAAAGGATTGAACATGCGCCGCAACGCCAGAAGGCTGCTGCTGACCCTGTGCTTTGTGCTGGCCGCCGGCAGCGCCGCCGCGCAGGACAGCGCCGTGCGGATTGACTGGCCGCCGCCGGTTTACCACCTGACCGGCGTGGTCGAGATCACCGGCACGGTGAACCCGGCGGGTTTGCGCGGCTATTTCCTGGAGGCGGCGGCGCTTGAACCGGGCGACGGCGAGCCGTTCTGGATGCCGGTGAGCCTGATGAGCAGCGCGCCGGTGGTGAACGGCGTGATCGCGGCCTGGGACACCACCCTGCTCGGCGACGGGTTGTACAGCCTGCGCCTGCGCGCGCAGACGACAGCGGGGGCGGACCTGACGTATGCGGTCACGCCGCTGCGCATCGCTAACGCGCTGGGGGCGCCGGCCGGCGCGCCTGCACCCATAACCGCCGCCGCGCCGGCCACGGCGACGCCCGCGCCGCCGCCGACACCTGTCCCGCGCCCCTCCCCGGTCAACACGCTGCCTATCCCTGTGGGCGGGCACGTGGTCACGTTTAACCCTGAGACCATCGCCGCGATGCAGACCGCCGGCATGACCTGGATGAAGTGGCAGATTCCGTTCACGGTCGGCGGCGACATGCTGGAACAGGTGGCGCTGGACCGCATCAACTTCGCCCACGCCAACGGCATGCGCGCCTTTATCAGCGTCAAAGGCGACAAGAACGAGCTGGCGGGGCTGGGCGCGGAGGCTTATTTCCCCCTGTTCGCTGAGGCGCTGGCCAAAATCGCCGCGCTTGGCCCGGAGGCGATCCAGGTGTGGAACGAACAGAACATTGACCGCGAGTGGCCAACCGGCGAGATTGACCCGCGCGCCTATGTCGAAATGCTGCGCCAGGCGCACATCGCCATCAAAGCGGTGGACCCGTCTGTTATGGTTGTGACCGGCGCGCCGGCGCCCACGGGCGCGGAGGGCGCGTTTGGCCTGTCGCGCGTGTGGAACGATGACCGCTTCTACCAGGGCATGGCTAACGCCGGCGCGGCGCAGTATGCGGACTGCATCGGCGTGCATTACAACGAGGGCATCATCCCGCCGCAGCAGCAGGGCGGCGACCCGCGCGACGACTACCCGACGCGCTACCTGCCGCTGATGATCCAGCGGGCGGCGTTCCCCTTCCGCGACAGCGGCGTGCCGCTGTGCTTTTCCGAACTGGGCTACCTCTCGCCAGAGGGTTATGGCCCGCTGCCGGCCAGTTTTGCCTGGGCCGGCGGCACCAGTGTTGAGGAACAGGCGCGCTGGCTGAGCGACGCCGTGCTGGTGGCGGCGCAGTTTTCCAGCGTCCAGGTGGCGCTGATTATCGTGTGGAATGTGGATTTCGAGACATACACCGAGGACGACCCGCAGGGCGGCTACGCGATCATTCGGCCCGACGGCACATGCCCGGCCTGCGACGCGCTGGCAGCGCTGCGAACGCCGTAGCGCGCGCCTGCCCGCCGGCCGATTCCCGCCCGTTTTGACAGGCTTTCTTGACAACTGCCGGCGCTGCCTTGTGTGCGCGCTGCCGCGCCGTATAATCAGGCCGCATGCGACTAAAGCGGATGATCAGGTGAATGGCTTCAGCCACCGAAATTATTCAGCGGCGTAAACGCCGCCAGTCCCGCGAAGCGGCGTCACAGCGGCGGCTGCGGCTGTGGGGCGGCATCGTGATCGGACTGTTTGGCCTGTTGTTCGTGCTGCCGGCGGGGGTGGCGCTGGCGGGCACAGCGGTGATGTATGGGCAGGCCGTGCGCGACCTGCCAGAGCCGCTGGACACCATTTACCTGGACCCGGCGGTTGGCGCGACGGAGCTGTACGACCGCAGCGGCAGCACGCTGCTGTTCACGGTGACCGATCCGCTGGGCGACGCGCGCACGTGGATTGGGCTGGACACGCTGCCGCCGTATGTCGTTGAGGCGACGCTGGCCGCCGAGGACC
>CAZDVL010000015.1:0-28859 GCA_964508745.1 uncultured Anaerolineaceae bacterium
TTCCACGCCGCTCAGACAACACAATTTTTTGCTCGCGCAGGATGCGAAGGTGGTGCGAAACGGCCGGCTGTGACATCCCCAGACGGTGGACGAGATCGCCAACGCTGCGCGGCTCTGTGGCCACCGCGTACAGCAGCAGCACCCGGTGATAATCGCCGAGCGCGGCGCACATGGCCGCCTGGCGCTGGCTGATCTCCATCACACACCCTTAAACGATACGGTTAACAGGTCTTCATATGTTAATCAGTAGATATATTAACACGGTCAGCGGCAGTTCGGCAGTGACATTTGTTACAGATTTCACAGGTGAACGGTTGTCTGCGCGGCGGGCGGCGCGGGTTTTGATTCTCGCCCGGCGCGTGTCTATACTTGCGCTATGGACGTGAAACGGCTGTTCAACCTGGCGGACGACCGCCGCCACAGCCTGCCGGCGCCCGCCGGGAAGGCGTGAGCTGTGCTCGTTTTTGTGGCCGCGCTGCTGGCGTGCATGGCGCTGCTGGCGCGCGAGATACTGATTATCAGCGGGCTGCTGAAAGACCCGATCCTGCGCGGCTTCGAGAAGTACGGCGACGTTGAAACCGTGTATTACCCGCTGCCGGCGCTGCTGCTGTGGTCGGGCCTGCTGCTGCTCTGCCTGGCGGCGCTGGCCGCGCCGGCGCTGGGCGGCCTGCTGCCGCTGGCGCTGCCGGGCGCGCTGCTGCTGGCCGGGGCCTGCTGGCGTAAGCCGCACGCTGAGCTGGCGCGCCGCTTCCCCGGCGTGCTGCTGCGCTACCCGCACTGGTACTCTGACCTGCGCGAGCGCACGTCGCGCTACGAGCGCCGCCGCCTCGCCTATCTCTGGCTCACGCTGCCCTGGCAGCTTCGCCTGCGCTACAACGGCAGCGACCGCGCCTTCAATCACTGGGCCGACCTCGTCATCATCGCCACCATGCGCTACGACGAAGACGCCAGCCTGAGCCGCGAGAACTGGCAGTATCAGGTCTGGGATATGTAGGGGGTAGGGCGCGGCGGCGGCGGTCAGCGGCCTTTGCGGCCCGGCTGCGCCAGCAGGAAATACCCGCCCAGCAGCGCGGCGATCACCGCCGGCGGGATGCACAGCGACAGCAGCAGGCGCGCCGCCTGGTCTACGCCCTGCTGGCCGCCCAGCGCCACCCACAGCGCGACAAACAGCGTGATGCCCAGCGCCGCCAGCGCCGCGCCCACCAGCAGGGCGCGCGACAGGTAGCCGCGGTTGATCGGTTCCGGTGATTGGCTCATGCGGCCATTATAGCTGAAAGGGCGCGCCGCGCGCGAGGGGAAGGTGGGCGGTCAGCCGGCGTGCAGCTGCTCCACGCGCAGCGCCTCCGCCTTGAGGTAAGCGACCAGGCGCTGGGCGGCGCGCTGGTCGCGGCTCGGCCCGTCCGGCGGCTCGACGTGCAGCACGACCAGCTCAGGCTGGCTTTCAGGGGTGGGCAGCGGCAGGTAGGACGGAATGATGATCGTCCGCGGCGTCTGGATGATGCGCGGCGGCGGGGGGGCGGCGGCGGCCGCGGCGGGCAGCGCGCCCAGGCGCGCCAGCGCCAGGTGATCGGCCCGCCAGGCGCGGAACTGGCGCGCCATCGTCAGCAGCACCACCAGGCTGACCAGCGCCAGCCCGTACAGGCTGCTTCCGAAAATCAGAATGGTTAGCCCGTGAGGGCCGATTCCCGCCATGAATGCCTCTGCCTGCCGTCGCACGGGCAATATTCATATTCTAAGGCGGGGCGCGGGCGCGCTCAATTGCCCGGCGGGTAGTAAGTTCGTTTGTTTGTGGTTGATTTCACAATAAATTACGGCGGCGCGCCGCTGCCTGGGCCGGGCCGGCGCGGAAAAAGACAGCGGCGGCCACCCGGCCGCCGCTGCTGCTCAGGCGCTGGCGCGGCTTAGCCTGTGCCCAGAATCCACGCGGCGATGTCGTTGATCACCTGCGCGTCCACGAAGGCGCGCACGGTGGAATACTCGCTGGGGAGCGCCAGCGTGCCCGTTTCGCCGGTTTCCATGAACAGGTGGTTCAGCGCCGGGTAGCTGATGAAAGTGACGTTGTCGCGGCCCGCCAGCGCTTCCTGCCACAGCGCGAAATCCTCCATCGTGGCCTGATAATCGCGCTCGCCCTGCAGCACGAGGATCGGCACGCTGACAGCGGCCACCTCGGCCAGCGGGTCAGCCGCCACGACGCTGGCCCAGTAAGCGGCGGCGGCCGGGTCGCCAAACGTCTCCAGCGGGTCAGCGCCGGCGCGGACGGCCTCCAGGTTGGCGGCGATCTGCTGCAAACCGGCCAGCGCGGCCTGCGCCTGCGGCGTGATTTCCTCACCGTGTTCCGCGGCCAGCGCGAGCTGGTACTCAAGCTGCGCGTTCAGCGAGACTTCGAACGGCCGCCCCAGCCCGGCCAGCAGGATCAGCCCGGCGACCTCCGGGTCGGCGGCGGCGATGCGCGGGGCCACGCTGACGCCCTGGCTGTGCGCCAGCACGAACACCTGCGCCGGGTCAATTTCCTCCAGCGTGCGCAGGAACGCGGCGCCGGCCAGCGCGTCGTCCACGTACTCGCTGTCAATCGTGAACGCAGGGTCAGCGATCACCTGTTCGGCCAGGGCGCGCGTGCGCTTGTCATAGCGCAGCACGGCGACCCCTTGCGACGCCAGCCCCTGCGCCAGGTCGCGGAACATCCGGTTCGGGCCGAGCGACTGGTCGCGGTCGCCCGGGCCGGAGCCGTGCACCAGCACGACCGCCGGGAAGGGGCCGTCGCCCACCGGCACGGTCAGCGTGCCCGGCAGCGGCCAGCCCTCAGCGCCAACGGTGACTTCGCGCTCGGTAAAGGCGTCGGGGTTGATGTAGTCGGGCAGGTCAAGCTGCGCCTGTGAGAGCACGATGCCGCTCAGCGTCGCCAGCGTGGTCGGGTTCACGGCCTGGAGCGCGGCCTGCTGGCCCTGCGCCACCATCACGATCACGCTGTCGCCGGCGGCCTGGCCCAGCGCGATGACCAGCCCATCCTCCCGGATGTAGACATCCTGCACCCAGGTGCCGTTGGGCAGCGGGGCCTGCACCGTCTGCGCCGGCTCGGCGTCCCAGCCGGGGAAAAGGCTTTCCAGCGCCGCCGCCATGCCGGCGGCCAGGTCCGCGCCATCAACGGCGCGCACGTACAGGTTGGCCGCCCCGTCCGGGCTGCTGAAATGCGCCCCGGCCGCGTCGCTGGCGTCCGTCCAGCCCGCAGGAATGGGAACGGTAAAGCGGCCCTGCGGGTCGGTATACAACGTGCCGCCTTCGGTCTGCGCCAGCGCGGCCAGCGGCGCGGCCAGCGTCAGCAGCAGCGCCAGCGCAATCATCTTCCGTCGCATCGGTTCTTCTCCCCAGCGAATGCTTTCGCTATTTTTGCTGCGCCTTTTGAATCTTCGCCCACTCGTCCCTGAGCGTGACCGTCCGGTTGAACACCAGCCCGCCGTTCGCCGCGTCGGGGTCTACGCAGAAATAGCCCAGCCGCTCGAACTGGAAGCGGCTGCCGGCCGCCGCACCCGCCAGGCTCGGCTCGACCTTGCAGCCGGCCAGCACCTCCAGCGAGTTCGGGTTGATGTAGGCGGTGAAGTCCAGCCCGTCGTCGCCGCTGTTGGGGTCGGACCGGGTGAACAGGTGGTCGTAGAGCCGCACCTCGGCGTCGAGGGCGTGGGCCGCCGCCACCCAGTGCAGCGTCGCCTTCACCTTGCGCCCGTCAGGGGCCTCGCCGCTGCGCGTGGCCGGGTCGTAGGTGCAGCGCAGCTCTGTGATGCTGCCGTCGGCGTCTTTGACGACTTCCTCGCACCTGATGAAGTAGCCGTAGCGCAGGCGCACCTCGCGCCCTGGGGCCAGCCGGAAGAACTTGCTCGGCGGGTCCTCCATGAAGTCGTCCTGCTCGATGTACAGCTCGCGCGCGAAGGGCACGGTGCGCGTGCCGGCCGCCGGGTCCTCCGGGTTGTTGACGGCTTCCAGCGCCTCGGTCTGGCCGGCGGGGTAGTTGGTGATGACGACCTTCAGCGGGCGCAGGACGGCCATCACGCGCGGGGCGCGCCGGTTCAGGTCCTGGCGCACGCAGTATTCCAGCATACCGATCTCCACCACGCTGTTGCTCTTGGCGACGCCGACCATGTCGGCGAAGCTGCGGATGGCCTCCGGCGTGAAGCCGCGCCGGCGCAGGCCGCTGAGCGTCGGCATGCGCGGGTCGTCCCAGCCGCGCACGAAGCCCTCGGTCACCAGCCGGATGAGCCGGCGCTTACTTAACACCGTGTAATTCAGGTTCAGCCGCGCGAACTCGATCTGCTGCGGCGCGTGGATGCCCAGGTTGGCGATAAACCACTCGTAGAGCGGGCGGTGATCCTCGAATTCCAGCGTGCAGATCGAATGCGTGATGCCCTCGATGGAATCGGACTGGCCGTGCGCCCAGTCGTACATCGGGTAGATGCACCACTTGTCGCCGGTGCGGTGGTGCGCTGCGTGCAGGATGCGGTACATGACCGGGTCGCGCAGGTTGATGTTGGGCGCGGCCATGTCAATTTTGGCGCGCAGCACACAGCTTCCGTCGGGCAGGTCGCCGTTTTTCATCTGCTCGAACAGCGCCAGGTTCTCCTCAACGCTGCGGCTGCGGTAGGGGCTTTCGCGCCCCGGCTGCGTGAGCGTCCCCCGGTACTCGCGGATCTCGTCGGCGCTCAGGTGGTCTACGTAGGCTTTGCCCGCCCTGATAAGCTGCACCGCCCACTCGTAAAGCTGGTCGAAATAGTCGGAGGCGTAGAACAGCCGGTCGCCCCAGTCGAAGCCCAGCCAGCGCACATCCTCGATAATCGAGTCGATGTATTCCTGCTCCTCTTTGATCGGGTTGGTGTCGTCGAAGCGCAGGTTGCACTGGCCGCCGTAGGCAGCGGCGGTGCTGAAGTTGAGGCTGATGGACTTGGCGTGGCCGATGTGCAGGTAGCCGTTTGGCTCTGGCGGGAAGCGCGTCTGGACGCGCCCGCCAAAGCGGCCGGTGCGCATGTGCTCGTCAATGATGTCGCGGATGAAGTTGGAGCGCAGGGCGCTTTCGTCTGCTGCTGCCGGCGTTTCGTGGTCGGTGTCGGTCATGTGCTGTGCTCTTCCTGATGCTGCGGGTAGGGGGGATGCCCATGCGGCGGCACCCCGGCGTCGGTTGCGCGGGTTAAGTATAGAGCCTGGCGCGGGCTGTGGTCAACAGGCGGTGGGGCGGGCGGGTCAGGACTTTTTCATGCGCGGGTCGAGCGCGTCGCGCAGGCCGTCGCCCAGGAAATTGAAGGCGATCATCGTCAGGCCCAGCACCAGGCCGGGGTAGAGGGCCATATGCGGCTCGGTGCGGATAAACTCGCGGCCTTTGGTGATCATCCCGCCCCAGGTCGGCGTCGGCGGGCGGATGCCGATGCCGAGGAAGCTCAGCCCGGCCTCGGCCATAATCACGCTGGCGATGCCCAGCGTGAACTGGACGATCAGCGGCGTGAGCGAGTTGGGCAGGATGTGGAACAGCATGATTTCCCAGGGGCGCGCCCCCAGCGCGCGCGCCGCCAGCACGTAATCCTGCTGCTTGAGCAGCAGCACCTGCCCGCGCATCAGGCGCGCCATCAGCGGCCAGCTCACCAGCGCCAGCGTGAGGATCACGCTGTTGACGCTGGGCGTGAGCAGCGACACCATAAACACGGCGAACAGGAAGGCGGGCAGCGCGTACATGATGTCTACGGCGCGCATAATCAGCATGTCGGCCATGCCGCCGTAGTAGCCGGCCAGCATGCCCAGCAGGATGCCCGCCGCCGTCGCCGTCGTCTGGACGATGATGCCGACCGCCAGCGACACGCGCGCGCCGAAAATCACGCGGCTGAAGATGTCGCGCCCGATCTCGTCGGTCCCCATCAGGTGCGCCGGCGACGGCGGCTGGCGCAGGGCGGTGAAATCAACGGCGTTGGGGTCGTGCGGCGCGACGATTTCGGCGAAAACCGCCGCCAGCACCAGCAGCAGCAGGAACAGCGCGGAGATGACCGACGCGCGGTTGCGCGCCATGCGCTGGAGCGCGTCGCGCCACAGGCTGCTGGCGGGGCTGGGCGAAGCGTTCAGGTGGGGCACTGTGTGGGTGGCGGCCATGTGTCAGTCTGCCAGGCGGACGCGGGGGTCAAGCACCCCGTACAGCAGGTCAATAATCAGGGTTGTGATCAGAAAAGCCGTCGCCAGCACGATGGTCGCGCCCAGGATGACCGGGTAGTCGCGCTGGAGCACCGCCGTGACGCCCACGCGCCCGATGCCGGGAATGTTGAAGATCGTCTCGACGATAAACGAACCCGCCAGGATGCGCCCGACCACCACGCCCACCACCGTCAGCACCGGCAGCAGCGCGTTGCTCAGCCCGTGCCTGAGGACGATTGCGCGCTCGTTCAGGCCCTTTGCGCGCGCCGTGCGCATGTAGTCCTGGTTGATCACGTCCAGCATGGCCGCGCGCACCATGCGCGAGATCAGCGCGCAGGGCCGCACCGCCAGCGTGATCGCCGGCAGGATGAAGTGCGCCGGCGTTTCGTAGCCGGCCACCGGCAGCCAGTCCAGCCGCAGCGCGAAGATGACGACGAGGAACGTCGCCAGCACGAAGTCGGGCAGCGAAATGCCGATGATGGCGACGAACATAGCGCCGGTGTCCACCCAGGTGTTGTGCCGCACCGCCGCCGTGACGCCCAGCACGACGGCGACGGCGATCGCCGCCACCAGCGCCACGCTCTCCCAGCGCAGCGTGACCCACACCGCCGGGCCGATCAGGTCCATGACGGGCGTGCCGATGTAGTGGTACGAGGTCCCGAAGTCGCCCTGCAGCACGTTGCGCACGTAGTAGAGATACTGGATCAGAATCGGCTGGTCCAGGCCGTAGCGCGCCTCCCAGGCGGCGATCACCTCCGGCGCGACGTTCTGCTCGCCGGCCATCAGCCGCACCGGGTTGCCGGGGGCCAGCCGCGAGGCGGCGAAGGCCAGGAAGGTGGCGCCGATCAGGCTGAAGATGATGAACGCGGTGCGGCGAAGAATGTAGCGTGTCATGCGCGCTCGCCCTGCTGTGTGACCGGAGGGGGCCGGCCGACGCGCCCCCTTCGGCAGTTCTGGGATGTGTGCTGCCCGGTTTTAACCGGCTTTGGTGACGTTGGCGAAGCCGATCGGGCCGAGCAGGTTGGCGGCGAAGCCCTCAACCTGCGGGTTGACGAGGTAGATATAGCGCGAGTAACCGTTGGGGATGACGGCGGCGTCGGCCATCGCCAGCGCTTCCGCCTGCTGCCAGTAGGCGGTAGATTCGGCGACATCCAGCGTGCTGCGCGCCAGGTCAATGGCGGCGTCCACCTCGGCGTTGCAGTAGTTGGAGAAGTTGCTGTCCAGCCCGCAGTACAGCATTTCATACGTCCACACCGAGGCGGAAGGCGAGTCCGCCGTCCAGCCGAAGAAGAAGAACGGCCAGCGGTCGCCCGCCCACAGCCCGTCAATCATGTCGCCGCGCTCCGGCTGCAAAATCTCGACGGTGATGCCCAGGTTGGCCGTGAGCATGGCCGCCATCGCCTCGGCGGTCGTTGTGTCGAGCGTGGCGAGTTCGACCGGCGGGAAGCCCGCGCCGCCAGGGTAGCCGGCGTCGGCCAGCAGCTCCTGCGCCTTCGCCGGGTCATAGGGGTAGGCTTGCAGGTCCGGGTTGTGCTGCGGAATGTTGGGCGGGACCAGGCCGGTCGCCGGTGTCCAGGCGTTGTTGAGCACGTGGGTGACGATGGTGTCGCGGTCAATGGCGTAGATGAAGGCCTGGCGCACGCGCACGTCCTTGAACGGCTCGAACAGGTCCTGGTTCATGCCAGTGAAGCGAAGCTGCGCGCGCGTGAAGTAGGCGAGCTGCTGGCCCAGGATCGGGTCCTCGGTGACGCGCTGCAGGGCGCTGGGCGGCACGCTGACGATGTCCAGCTCGCCGGCCTCGTACTGCGCCAGCGCGGTGGACGTGTCGGGCACGACCAGGTATTCGAGGCGGTCAATCTGCGGCCTGCCCAGGAAGAAGTCGTCGTTGGCCTCCAGCACGAGGCGCACGTTCGGCACCCACTCGACAAACCTGAACGGGCCAGCGCCCACCGGGTTGTCCACCCACGTCGGGCTGCCCGCGACGACCGCTTCCTCCGGGACGACCCACGTCACCGGGACGGCCAGCTCCTGCAGGAAGGTGTTGGACGGCTGGATGAGCGTGACTTCAAGCGTGTGGTCGTCAAGGGCGACGACGCCGGTCAGCTCCTCGGCCTCGCCAGCGAACAGCTCTGGCCCGCCGGCGACGTTCTCCCAGGGCGCGCCGGCAGACTGTGCGCCGACCGCCGGGTCAAGATAGCGCTCCCAGCCGGCTTTGAAATCGGCGGCGACGACCGGGCGGCCGTTGTGCCACACGGCGCTGTCGTGCAGGTGGAAGGTGTACACCAGCCCGTCGGCAGACACTTCGTACTCGCTGACCAGATAGGGCACGACCTGGGTGGCGGCGTCGTAGGTGAACAGGCCGGCGTGCAGACTGAGGGCGATCTCCGCGGAATACAGCTCCTTGACCAGCCCTGGCTCCAGGCTGGCGGGGTCGCTGGTGATCGGATAGCGCAGCACAACGGGCGCATCCTGGGCGGCGACGCTGGTCGCCAGCAGCACCAGCAGCAATAACAGGAGTACCAATTTCGGCGCTGAGTGTTTCATGTTGCTTTCCCCTTTTAAGAACGGACGGTGTGAGCAGTGTCGGTCGTGAGCCGGTCTTAACCCCTCCTTGCCACCCGGCGGGCGGCTAGCCAAGCGCCTCGATCAGCGCGGTTTCGATGACGTCCGCGGCGTAGGCGGCCTGTTCCTGCGTGATCACCAGCGGCGGGCGCACGTCAAGGATGTGGCTGCGGCCGCCGATGTACACCCCGCGCGCGTAGGCTGCGCGTCCAATGTGCTGAACAATTTCCGGGTAGGGCGTTCTGGTTTCCGGGTCGGTGACGAACTCCAGCGCCACCGCCAGCCCCCTGCCGCGCACGTCGCCAATGATCGCCGGGAAGCGCTGCTGAAGCTGGCGGAAGCGCTCCAGGAAATAAGCGCCGATGCTGTGCGCGTGCTCGGCCAGCTTCTCGTCGTGCAGGATGTCCAGCACGGCCAGCGCCGAGGTCGAGGCCAGGAAGCTGCCGCCGCTGCCGCCGCCCAGCTCGCCGGGGGCCAGCGCGTCCCACAGCCAGTCCTCGGCCAGCAGCGCCGCCAGCGACAGGCCGCCGCCCAGGCCCTTGCCCAGGCACAGCATCTGCGGGCGCAGCCCCTCCCATTCGAGCGCGAACAGCCGGCCCGTGCGCCCGAACGACGACTGAATCTCGTCCAGGATGAACACGATGTCGTTGGCGGCGGCCCATTCCTGCAAGCGCAGCAGGTAGCCTTCCGGCGGGAAAATCAGCCCGCCGACCCCCTGGTACGGCTCGACAATCAGCGCGGCCACGTCGTCGGTGCTGGCGTGTTTCAGGATCTCGTCAAGAAAATCCACGCAGAAGAAGTCGCAGCTCTCCAACTGCTTGCCAAACGGGCAGCGGTAGCAGTAGGGGAAGGGCGCGTGGATGACGCCGGGCATCACCGGGCCGAACTGCCGCCGCCGCTTCACCAGCCCGTTCAGGCTGATGTTGGCGTAGGTGCGCCCGTAGACGCCGCCCCAGAAGGACAGAATCTCGTGTTTGCCGGTGGCGCGCCGGGCGATGCGGATCGCCCAGTCAACGCTTTCGCCGCCGCTGGTGACAAAGTACGCCTTGGTCAGGTTGTCCGGCGTCAGGCTGACCAGCCGCTCGGCCAGCCGCGCGCGGGCCGGGTTCATCAGCCCGCTCTTGCCGCCGATCATCTGGTCGAGCGCCTGGCGCAGGGCCTTGAGCTGGTGCGGGTGCGCGTGCCCGATGTTGACGATAATGTCACTCAGGTCAATGAGCTGGTTGCCGTCGGTGTCGGTGAACACCGCGCCGGCGGCTTCCTGCACCACGATCTGGTGAGCGTGCGGGCCGAAGTCAGCGTCGTAAGTTGCGGCCAGGTGCAGCAGGGCCTGTGTGTCCATCATGGCCGCGCGCTCTCTGGCAGCGGCAGGTCGGCGAAGTGGCCGACGAACGTGATGATGTCCTGCGCCTTCGCCGCCAGCGCCTTTTCGCCCTTGTCGGCCGTCGCCAGCGTGGCGTCGCCGTTGATGCCGTTGGGCGTGCTCATTTTGCCGCCGATGTGGAACTTCTTCACGCCGTCCGCGCCGAACGCGCCGCGCACGCCGGCGCGCCACTCCCTCGGCGCCAGCGCCATGTTAACCAGGTCCGGGCGCAGCGCCAGCATACACGACGTTTCCATTTCGTCGGCGTGGCCGCCGCTGGCCTGCTCCTCGATCTGCGCGTAGACCTCTGACCCCAGGCCGAGGATGTCGCTCACGGCGACCAGCACGCCCAGCTCCTGGTGCAGGTCGGACGACAGCGTTTTCAGCGGCGGGTGGGTGGAAACGCCGCCGTCGAGGATCAGGAATTTTCGGCAGCCGTGCCGGTACATCGAACGGACGATGTCGGCCACGAAGCCGGTGAAGTGGCGCGCTTCGATGGACACGCTGCCGGCCCAGTCCACGAAGGCGGGGTAGTAGGCGTAGGCCAGCGTGGGCAGCAGCAGCACCGGCGCCGCCTCAACAACGCGCCGCGCCAGCTCGTCAACCACCATCTGGTCGGTGCCCAGCGGCAGATGCGGGCCGTGCTCTTTGGTCCCGCCGCCGATGGGCAGCATCACCACCGGGAACTGTGGGATGATGTCTGCGGCCTGTTTCCAGGTGATGTCGCTCAGACGCACGCCGCGCATGATTCTCCTCCTCGTCTAACGGGTTACAGGGCCTTAGTGCCCGGATGAACGCGGCAGCCGATAATCGCGCGCCGCCCTTAGCGGTAAAGCTCCATGACCATTTCATGCTGGCCGCCGGGGTAGCACAGCTCAATATACTCTACCGGGCGTTCCTCCATATCGTAGGTGACGCGCTTGACCTGGAGCAGCGGCGCGCCCACCGGCACGGCCAGCAGGCCGGCGCTGTCCGGGTTGGCGCCGGTCGCGCTGATGCGCTGCACCGCGCGTTTGATGGTCACGCCCGCTTTGGCGGCGAGCAGGTCGTAGATCGAGCGCGTCGCCACGTCGTCGGGCGTCAGCAGCTTGCCCAGGGTGTAGGGCAGGTAGATCGCCGCCAGCGCGATCGGGCGGCGGCGCACCAGGTGCCGCCGTTTGATCGCCAGGACGGCCTCGCCGGCGTTGAGCGCCAGCATCTCGGCCGTGCTGGCCGCCGCCGGCGTGATCTGGAAGGTGTTCACGTCCATCACCTGGTCAGGGTGCTGGGCGATCATCAGCTCGGCAAAGCCGCGCAGCGTGCGCATCGGCTCCTCGGTCTTGGGGATGTTGACGAACGTTCCCTTGCCGGGTTTGCGCACCAGCAGGCCCTCGTCGGTGAGCTGTTGCAGCGCCTTGCGCGCGGTCACGCGGCTGATGCTGTAGATGACGGTCAGCTTTTCTTCGGTGGGCAGCAGGTCGCCGGCCTTGAGCTGGCCGAACTCGATCTGGCTGCGCAGGATCGTGTAAAGCTGCTGGTATAACGGCGTGGGGCTGTCCCTGTTAATGGCCAAAGAAGGTCACTTTCCACAAGAAATACAATATAATACAAATCTAATACATTCTAAAACAAAAAGTCAATGTGTAAACCGCACAAAGCTCGGCCGATGTGATGTGTAAGATGTCAATATAGCGGGCGGCGCGCACGCGAAAAAATGTGCGCTCTTGAGCGTATCCGAGCTAGGCGAGCGGCAGCAGGCCGTCCAGCTCGTAGGCGAACGCGGCCTGCTTGCGGCCTTTGACTTTGATCTCGCCCAGCGGGCGCGCCTGCGCCAGCGCGCCCAGCCGCTGGACGACCGTTTTTTCGACCAGTATCTGCCCTGGCGCGCCGATTTCCTGCAGGCGCTTCGCCAGGTTCACGATGTCGCCGATGGCCGTGTAGTTCATGGCGCGCTCGGTCCCGATGTAGCCGACGACGGCTTCGCCGGTGTTGATGCCGATGCTGTAGGCCAGCCCATAGTTCCGGCGTTCGCCCAGCTCGGCGGCGGCCCGGCGCAGCGCCAGCGCCGCGTCAGCCGCGCGGTGGACGTGGTCGGTCTGCTCGTCGGGCGCGTTGAAGATCGCCATCAGGCCGTCGCCGAAGAATTTGTCGAGGGTGCCGTCCCACGCCAGGATGATCTCGGCGGCCAGGCTCAGGTACTCGTTGAGCATCTCGACCACGCGCTCTGGCGGCTCGTCCTCGCTCCAGGCGGTGTAGCCGCGAATGTCGGCGAACAGCACGCTGATTTCCTGCCGCCTGCCGCCCAGCTCCAGCGTCTCCGGGTGCGTGAGGATGCGGTCCACCACCGAGGGCGGGACCAGGCGCTCGAACGTGGCGCGGATGTAGGCGTTTTCGCGCTCTTTGGCCTGGCGCAGGGCTTCGTAGTTGCGCGAGTTTTCGATTGCGATCGCGGCGTAGTCCGTCAGCGTGCTGAGCAGGGCGCTGTCGTGGCGCGTGAAGGGGCGCGCGCCGGCGGTGCGGTTGGTCACGCCCAGCACGCCAACCACGCGCCCGCCGAACACCAGCGAAACATAAACCAGCGAAGGCACGCCCTGCGCGTCGGCGGCGTGAAAGACCGGCTCGCCGGTTTCGACCACGCGCGCGGCCAGCGGGCTGGCGGCGGGTTCGCTGACGGCCAGGGCGTGGCGCGCGCCGTTGCGCCGGTAGGCGCAGCGCATGAGCTGGCCGCCTTCGTCGAGCAGGAACAGCTCGCCTTCTTCGGCGCGCGTGACCTGAACGGCGGCGTCCACGATGCGCGGCATGAGGTCGTTCATGTCCAGGATGCCGGTGACGCTTTTGCCGACGGTGTAGAGGATGTTGAGTTCCTGCACGCGCCGCTGAAGCTCGCGGTTGGACTGGAGCAGGCGCTCGGTCAGGGCCTCTTTGTCGCGGCGCAGGTGCATTTCGTTGAGGCTGCGCTCGATGGCGATCTGCATCTCCGGGATGGTGAAGGGCTTCTTGAGGTAGTCGCGCACGCCCTGCCGGTACACCTCGACGGCGATGTCCTCAGAGCCGTGGAACGTCATCAGGATCACCGGGATGTCCAGGTCGTGCGCGCGCAGGTTGCGCAGCACGCCCAGGCCGTCCATGCGCGGCATCTGCAGGTCGAGCAGAATCAGGTCCGGCCGGTGCTCAAGCGCCAGTTCCAGGCCCTCGCGCCCGTCGCGCGCCACCAGCGCCTGAAACCCCTGCGGCTCAAGGACGTATTTCACGATGAACTCGCGGTTCTCGTGGGTGTCATCAACAACCAGGATCAGTTCTCCGGCCAATGTGTGCCTCGGCGGTGAATTCTCCGTCTCTATTCATCATAACCGCAAAACACCTTGCATACACAAAAACTTGGCGCGCGCCGCCTGCAAGTCGGCCGTTGCCCATCCTCCGGCGGGCAACTATAATGCGCGGCGGATTGCTGCCGTAATGACCAGTACATGACCGTTCCACTCAGCCAGCCACGTTTGCGCCGCCCTTCGCCGCTGCGCGACATCCTCAGCACGCTGCTGCTGGTGCTGGTGGTGTACACCCTGGTGAACCTGTCCAGCTCGCGCTATCTGGTGCAGGGCAGAAGCATGTACCCCAGCTTTGACAGCGACCAGATCCTGTACGTCAGCCGGCTCAGCTATCTGCTGGCGCAGCCGCAGCGTTTGGACATCGTTGTGTTTCACCACCGCGGCCAGCCGGCGGAGGATTACATCAAGCGCATTATTGGCCTGCCGGGCGAGGTCGTGGCGTTCAGCGAGGGGCGTGTCTGGGTTGATGGCGCGCCGCTGGACGAGCCGTACCTGGCCGAAGCCTGCCGCGCCGACCGCTGCGCCGACCGCACCTGGGCGCTGGGGCCGGACGAGTTCTTCGTCCTGGGCGACAACCGCAACGACAGCAGCGACTCGCGCCTGTTTGGGCCGGTACAGCGCAGCCAGCTTGTCGGCGCGGCGCTGCTGCGCTACTGGCCGCCGCAGGCCTGGGGCAGCGTGGCGCGCGTTGGCGCGCCGTAGTGTTCACACAAGGAGGGTCTGGATTTGGAAACCGCCGCTGCTGCACCCCTGCCGCGCCCGCGCCTGCGCCAGCGCGGCTTTATCTACGAGATCATCGAGACGCTGTTCCTGATCGCGGCAATCTATGCCCTGGTGGACCTGGCCAGCGTGCGCTTTTATGTGGACGGCCCCAGCATGGAGCCGAGCTTCTTCACCGGCCAGCGCATCATTGTCAGCCGCGTGAGCTACCTGTGGGGCGAGCCAGAGCGCGGCGACATCATCGTGTTTGAGTCGCCCGACGACCCGCAGGCCGACCCGCCGCTGATCAAGCGCCTGATCGGCCTGCCGGGCGACACCGTTGAGGTGCGCGACACGCTGGTTTACGTCAACGGCGCGCCGCTGGACGAGCCGTATTTTGTCAACGCGCCCTGCAGCGCGTCCAACTGCCCGGACAACTCGTGGCAGTTGGGGCCGGATCAGTATTTTGTGATGGGCGACAACCGCAACCGCAGCCGCGACTCGCGCCGCTTTGGGCCGGTTTCACGCCAGCACCTGATCGGCGAGGCGCTGATCCGCTACTGGCCGCCGGCGGATTGGGGGGCGATTGAACACTACAAATTCACGCGCTGAGGCCGGCCCTGGCTGACGGCGGCGCGGCGGGGTTGGTGTTATACTGGTGGGACCTGATTTTGTGCGCAACCCCAGTGGAGACTGAACATGACTGTTGACCTGCGCAGCTACGTTTTTCTGGACAACCTCCAGCTTCAGCACGCCGCCTTCCTGGGCACAGTGGCGCGCGGCTTTCTGCCGCTGCCCGGCGATGCGTCGCTGTGGATTGAAATTTCGCCCGGCATCGAGATCAACCGTATCACCGACATCGCCCTGAAGGCGACAGGCGTCCGCCCCGGCATGCAGATCGTTGAGCGCCTGTACGGCCTGCTGGAGGTGCATTCCAGCAGCCAGGCGGAAACGCGGGCCGCCGGCGAGTCCATTCTGGAGGCGCTGGGCGTGCGCGAGGAGGACCGTATCAAGCCGCGCATCGTGTCCAGCCAGATCATCCGCAACATTGACGCGCACCAGACGCAGCTTATCAACCGCATGCGCCACGGCCACATGATCCTCGCCGGGCAGACGCTGTACGTGCTGGAGGTCGAGCCGGCGGGCTATGCGGCGCTGGCGGCCAACGAGGCCGAGAAGGCCGCCGAGATCAATATCCTTGAAGTGCAGGCGTTTGGCAGCTTCGGGCGGGTGTACCTGGGCGGCGAGGAACGCGACATTATGGCCGGCTACGGCGCGGCGCTGGCGGCGATCGAGGGCGTGGTCGGGCGCGAGAACCCGTCGGCGCGCAAGGAATAGCGCGGATGTACATCGCTGAAATCATCGGCACGGTTGTCGCGACGCGCAAAAGCCCCAATATGGAGGGTCTGCCGCTGCGCATTGTGCGTAAAATTGGCGTGGACCTGGCGCCGTCCGCCGTGTACGCGGTCGCGGTGGACGTGGTCGGCGCCAGCGAGGGCGAACTCGTGCTGGTGACCGCCGGCAGCCCGGCGCGCCAGACTCACCTGACGGACAACCGCCCGACTGACGCATTAATCATGGCGATCGTGGACACCTGGCAGGTTGACCACGCCGTGATCTACACCAAAGGTTCGTGACGCGCGGGCGGGTTAGACCGCCGGCGGCGGTGTTATACTTGGGCCAGACGGCGCCTGGCGTTGGAACGGTTGATTGTCCCGCTGAGGGCCACACAGAGGAGGTCGCGGGCCGGATGAATGGCAGCCGTATCCTTGTGGTTGAAGACAACCAGGACAACATGACGCTGATCAGCGACATTCTGATTTCGCTCAGGTACACTGTGCTGCAGGCGGTGGATGGCGAGCAGGGGATCGCGATGGCTGTGTCTGAGCGCCCGGACTTAATTCTGATGGACCTGTCGCTGCCGCGCGTGGACGGCTGGACGGCCACGCGGCAGATCAAGGCCGACCCGGCGCTGAAGGACATCCCGATCATCGCGCTGACCGCCCACGCCATGATCGGCGACCGTGAGCGGGCGCTGGCCGCCGGCTGCGACGACTACGTGTCCAAGCCGATCAATTTCCGCGAGCTGGCCAGCGTGCTGGCCCGCCACCTGGATTGAAGCTGGAGGCAGGCCGGTCATGAAGGTGCTTGTGGCCGACGACAACGCTGGCAGCCGCCAGCTTGCAAAGGACATCCTGCTGTCTATCGGCCTTGATGTGCTTCTGACCAGCGACGGACCCAGCACGCTCGCCCGCGCGCAGATCGACCTGCCGGACCTGCTGGTGCTCGACATTGACATGCCGGGCATGAACGGCTTTGATGTGTGCGCGCTGCTGAAGGCCAGCGAGCAGACCGCCCACATTCCCGTGCTGATGCTCACCGCCCAGAACGAGATTGACCAGCGCGTGCGCGGGCTTGAGGCCGGGGCTGACGACTACCTGAGCAAGCCGTACAGCCCGCGCGAGCTGATCGCGCGCGTCGAGACGCGCCTGCGCGCCAAACAAGAGTCCGACCAGATGCGCCAGATGCAGCGCCTCGTCCGCGGCACTTTCGAGCGCTTCGTCCACCCCTCGGTGGTCGAGCAGCTTCTGCGCGACCCGGCGCAGGTCAAGCTGGGCGGCAAGCTCCAGGAAGTCACGGTGCTGTTCGCCGACATGGAGGGGTTCACCGCGATTTCCGAGCAGGCGGACCCGGAACAGGTGCTGGCGCTTGTCAACCGCTATCACGACCTCGTCGTCGGCGTGATTCAGCAGCACAGCGGCATGATTGACAAGTTTCTGGGCGACGGCCTGATGGCGCTGTTCAACACGCCGCTGCCGCTGGACGACCACGCGCGCCACGCTGTCGAAAGCGCCCTGGCCATTCGCGGCGTGCTGGACGGGTTCTATGCGGAGCTGGAGCCGCAGCAGCGGATGGGCATCAATTTTGGCATCCACACCGGCATGGCGGTGGTGGGCAACATCGGCGCGACGCAGATCATGGGCTTCACGGCGGTCGGCGACACGGTGAACGTTGCCGCGCGCCTGCAGGGGCTGGCGCGCAGCGGCCAGATTCTGGTCAGCGCCGCCACCTACGAACAGGTTCAGCGCTGGGTCGCCGCCAGGGAAATCGGCCTGGTGCAGATCAAAAACCGGCGCGAGGCCGTGCTGACCTACGAGGTCATGGGGCTGCGGGAATGAACGCCGCTGCGATCCTGGTCGGCGCGCCAGCGCCCGCGGCGCTGGCGCTGCTGGAGGCCCGGCTGCCAGAGTGGGGCTGGGCGCTGCACCGCGCCGCGGCCGTGAGCGACCTGCCGGCGCTGGTGCACCGGCTTAACCCGGCGGTCGCGCTGGTTGACCTCTCCGGCGGCCTGCACCCGGCGGACGTGCAGCGCGTGCTGCAGGACGACCTGCCGCCGGTCATTGTTCTCAACCCTGACGGGCTGCCGGGGCGCGCGGCCGCTGTGGCCGCCGGCTACAGCGCCATCCTCGATTACCCGCTGGACTGGGCCGAACTCAGGCGCTGGCTGTACACGCCGCGCGGCGCCGACGGCGGCCCGCTGACGGTGGGGCCGCTTTTTGGCCGCACCACCGCCGAGGCGCACGGCACGGCGGGCCTGCTGGCGCACGACCTGAAAAGCCCGATCAGCCTGATTATCAGCAGCCTGGAGGTGCTGACCAGCGTCTACGACGGCGCCGCCGCCGAGGATATTATGCGGCTGCTGCACGGGTCGCTGCACGCCGCCTACCGCCAGATGTACATGGTCAGCGACCTGATTGACCTGACGCGGCTGGAACTGAACGACTATCCGCTGGAGCGCGACACGCTGGACGCGGCCCTGCTGCTGCGCGAGTGTGTGGCGGCGGGGCGCTTCGCCTTTGAGACGAAGGGCCTGGACGTGACCGCCGCGCTGCCGGACGCGCCGCTGCCGGTTTACGCTGACCGCGAGCTGCTCTGGCGCGCGGTGTCCGCCGTGCTCGATAATGCGGTAAAGTTTACGGTGCGCGGCGACACGCTGGCCGTCAGTGCCCTGGGCCATGCTGGCGCGGTTATCCTGCGCTTTGTGGACAGCGGGCGGCCGATCCGGCGCGGCTTCGAGCGCGAGATTATGCGCCGCGCGCCGCAGTGGGGCGGGCGGCAGGCGGGCACGCGCACCAGCGTGGCGCTGGGCCTGCCCTTTGTCCACGCGGTCGCGCAGGCGCACGGCGGCAGCTTCACCGCCGCCAGCGACCTCGCCAGCGGCCTGACGACTTTCGAACTGCTTTTACCTTTGGATGACCGAGCGAAACGCCATGACTGACTCCAATAAGCTGAACGACGCCGATATCGAACGCCTGATGCGCTACGTGAGCGACGAAGTGGCCCCCGGCGCGGCGCCCGCCGCGGCCCGCAGCGGCCCTTTCGCGCGGCCCACCAACTTCGACCCCGGCCGGGGCGCGGGGCAGTTCCACGACCCTGACAGCGCGGTGGACGCGGCGCTGCGCGCCTTCCAGCAGCTCAGCGACATGCCGCTGGAGCGCCGCCGGCACATCATCGAGGCGATGCGCGCCACCGCGCGCGAATACGCGCAGGTGCTGGCGCATTTTGCCGCCCAGGAAACGGGCATGGGCCGGGCGGAAGACAAGGTGATGAAGAACCTGCTCACGGCCAACAAGACGCCGGGGCCGGAATACCTGGACACGCAGGCGTGGAGCGGCGACGGCGGCCTGACGCTCACGGAGTACGCCCCTTACGGCGTGCTGGCGTCCATCACGCCGACGACCAACCCGACCAGCACGGTTATTAACAACAGCATCAGCATGGTGAGCGCGGGCAACGCGGTGGTGTTCAACGCGCACCCCAGCGCCAAACAGTGCAGCGCCTACACGATCCAGCTTCTCAACGAGGCGATTATCAGCGCCGGCGGCCCGGCCAACCTGCTGACGTGCGTCGCAGAGCCGACGATTGAATCGGCGCAGGCGCTGATGGTGCACAGGAAGGTGCGCCTGCTGGTCGTGACCGGCGGGGCGGGCGTGGTGCGCCAGGCCATGCAAAGCGGCAAGCGCGCCGTGTGCGCCGGGCCGGGCAACCCGCCGGTGGTGGTAGACGAGACGGCGGACATCGAGCAGGCCGGGCGCGACATCGTGCGCGGCGGCAGCTTCGACAACAACCTGGTCTGCACGACGGAAAAGACCACGTTCGCCGTCGAGTCGGTCGTGAACGACCTGGTAGACGCCATGACGCGGCACGGCGGCTACCTGATCACGTCGTGGCAGCTTCGCCGCCTGCTGAAATCCATCCTGGCTGAGGATCGCGGGCCGGGCACGTACTCGGTGATGAACAAAGAGTTCATCGGCCAGAACGCCAGCGTGCTGCTCAAAGAGCTGGGCATCAACGTGGGGGCGGAGGTGCGGCAGATCGTGGCGGTGGTCGAGCCGGATCACCAGCTTGTGTGGTCAGAGCAGATGATGCCGATCATGCCGGTGGTGCCGATGCCGGATGTCAACGCCGCCATTGACCTGGCGGTGCGCTCTGAACACGGTTTCCGCCACACGGCCATGATGCACAGCAAAAACCTGGACAACCTGAGCCGCATGGCGCGCGAGGTGGACTGCTCAATCTTTGTCAAGAACGGGCCGTGCCTGGCCGGGCTGGGCTATGGCGGCGAAGGCTTCACGTCGTTCACGATCGCCAGCCCCACCGGCGAGGGCCTGACGACCTGCCGCAGCTTCAGCCGGCTGCGGCGCTGCACGCTGAAGGACAGCTTCCGCATCGTATGAGCGAGCCTGTGAGCGAGCCAACACCGCCCCCGAACGCGGGCGAGTACAGCGGCGGCGCGCAGCCCGCCGCGCCTGCCGCGCTGGTGATTGAACCGGCGCTGGCGCTGCTGGAGTTCAGCAGCGTCGCGGCGGGCGTGGAGGCGGCCGACGCGATGGTCAAGCGCGCCGCGCTCGATCTGCTGCGCGCCGGGACGGTGCAGCCGGGGCGCTTTCTGGTGCTGGTGGGCGGGCCGGTCGCTGAAGTTGAGGAAGCGCTCAAGGCTGGGCTGGCGGCCGCGCCCGATGCTCTCAACGATCACATTTTCCTGCCCGGCGTCCACCGTGACGTGGTGCGGGCGCTGGGCGGCGGGCGCAGCCCGGGCCGGCTGGCCGCCGGCCACGACGCCCTGGGCATTGTCGAGACGCGCACCGTCCCCGCCGCCATCCACGCCGCCGACCGGGGCGTGAAGGGCGCGGAGGTGGCGCTGATGGAGGTGCGGCTGGCGGACGGCCTGGGCGGCAAGGGCATCGTGTTCTTCACCGGGCTGGTCGCCGATGTCGAGGCCGCCGTCGAGATCGCCGGCGGCGCGCTCCAGCCTGAGCAGAAGGTGCGGCAGGCGGTGATCGCGCAGCTTCACGCTGAGCTGGCCGACGCGCTGCGCGCCTCGACGCGCTTCGGCGCGCAGCTTGACTGGCGGCTGTAGGCGGGCTGTGTTTTATCGAGATGGGACGAGCTTGAAGGAGAACAACTGTGAAACGGATTATCGGAATTGTGCTGCTGCTGCTGATGGCTGTGCTGGCGCTGCCGGCCGCGGCCCAGGACGCGACCGCTGAGGCCACCGCCGAGGCCGGCCTGCCGCCGGGCTGCAACACGGCGGCGCTGGGCGATATCCTGGTGTCGGCCAGCGAGGCCGTCAAGAGCGCGGCGCCCGCTGACGTGATCTCGATCATCATGCAGGTCGAGGCCATGCTGGCGGAGACCAAGACCGCCTGCGCCGGCGAGGGCGCGGCTGACGACGCGCTCGACTTCAGCGCCGTGCCGCAGTCGCGCACGGAGGATGGCGGCTTTGTGCTGGGCAACCCGGACGCGCCGCTGACGCTGGTGGAGTTTTCAGACTACCTGTGCGGCCACTGCCAGAACTACGAACCGGTGGCGCGCCAGTTCATTGAGGAGTATGTGCTGACCGGCCGGGCGCGCTTCGAGTACCGCTTCTTCCCGGTGATTGACCAGAACTGGTCGCCGCTGCTGGCGCGCATGACGGAGTGCAGCGACATCCTCAACCCCGGCAGCTTCTGGAACGCGCACATGATCATGTTCGACCTGGCGACCGGGGGCCTGACCGGGACGCTGCCGTTTATCTTCGCCACGCGCGCCGGGCTGGACTATGACGCGCTGGTGGAATGCGTGCAGACGGCCAACCAGGTCGCCACGGACGCGGCGCTCGGCCAGACGGTCGGCGTCACCGGCACGCCGGCGGTGCGCGTGCGCTTTGACGGCGGCGACCTTGAGGTGATTACGCTGGACGACCAGGTTTATGACCGGGGCGGCGTGAGCCTGGAGATTCTGGCGCGCCTGCTTGAGACGACAGCCGAGTAGACACCATGCCACCAACGCTAGAGCGGGACCTGCGCGAGCAAATCTGTGAGATTGGCCGCCTGATGTACACCAACACGTACATTGACGGGGCCAGCGGCAACATCAGCGCCCGGCTGGGGCCGGACCGCGTGCTGGCGACGCCCAGCGGGCTGGCCAAGGGCTTCATGCAGCCGGAGCAGTTGATCGTGGTCAACATGGACGGCAAGCGCGTTGACCGGCCAACGGCGGCCAACGCCGACCTGCGCCCGACATCGGAGCTGGTCATGCACCTGGAATGCTACAAGCAGCGCCCCGACGTGAACGGCGTCGTACACGCCCATCCGCCGACGGCGGTCGCCCTGACAGTCGCGGGCTACGACTTCCAGTTGTGCATTATCCCGGAGGCCGTGATGATCCTGGGGCTGGTTCCCACCACGCCCTACGCGACCCCGGCCAGCCCGGAGGACCGCGACGTAATCAGCGAGCTGATCCACGAGCACGACGCCATCATGCTGTCGCATCACGGCTCGCTGACGGTGGCCAGCAGCGTCTGGGAGGCGTACATGCGCCTGGAGACGCTGGAACACACCGCCAAGATTCTGTTTATGGCGGAGCAGATGGGCGGGGCGCACGTGATCCCGCCGCACCAGGTGGACAAGCTGATCGCGGCGCGGCAGAAGCTGGGCCTTGAGCGGCCCGGCGATGTCGAGCGCATCCGCGCGGCCTGCGGCGTGAAACCGCAGGGGCAGCCGCAGGTGGTGCGGCTGGACGGCAGCGTCGAGGATCAGGTGCGCGCGGTCGTGCGCGAAATTCTGCTGGAGCTGACACACTGAGGGAGCTGCTGGCCGCCGGGCCGCGCCGGGGGCCGCAAAATCAACAAAAACGCCGCCCGCTGTGAGCTGCTCGCAGCGGGCGGCGCTGCGTTAGCTGTCGAGCATCCCGCCGCGCGGGCGGAAGCTGAGGATGATGGGCGTGCCCTCGAACGGGTATTGGGCGCGGATCTGGTTTTCCAGGAAGCGCTTGTACGAGAAATGCACCAGCCGCGTGTCGTTGACGTGGAACAGGATAACGGGCGGGTCCACAGCCACCTGGGTGGCGAACAGCAGCTTGAGCTGTTTGGTGCCCTTCTGCGGCGGCGGGTGCTTCTGGACGGCGGCGCGCATCAGCCGGTTGAGGTCGGCGGTGGGGATGCGGAACGAGCGTGCCTCATAGACGCGGTTGGCCGTCTCTAACACCTGGTGGATGCGCTGGCCGGTCAGCGCGCTGATGAAGATGGCGGGTGCGCCGGGCAGGAAGTTGAACTTTTCCTTCATCTCGCCCAGGTAAGTGGACATGGTGTAGGTGTCTTTTTCGACCGCGTCCCACTTGTTGACGATCACCACCAGGCTCTTGTAGGCGTCCAGGATATAGCCGGCGATGTGCTGGTCCTGCTCGGTGATGCCGTCCACAGCGTCGAGGACCAGCAGCGCCACGTCTGCCCGGTCAATGGCGCGCAGCGCCCGCAGCACGCTGTATTTTTCGATGCCCGGCTCGATCTTGCCGCGCCGGCGGATGCCTGCCGTGTCGATCAGCGTGACCGGCTGGCCGTGCCAGACGATGCGCGTGTCAATGGCGTCGCGCGTGGTCCCGGCGATGGGGCTGACGATGGTGCGGTCCTCGCCCAGCAGGCGGTTGAGCAGGCTGCTCTTGCCCACGTTGGGCCGCCCGACGATGGCGATCTTCAGGTGTTCGTCGTCGTCGTCGTCCCCCTCGGCCACCCAGGGAAGCGCGCCCAGCGCCTCAACGATCGTGTCCAGCAGGTCGCCCACGCCCAGGCTGTGAAACGCGCTGATGGCGTGCACGTGCTCGAAGCCCAGCGCGTAGAACTCGATCACGTTCTCGGCGCGGTCGGGGTTGTCGGCCTTGTTCGCGGCCACGATGATCGGTTTGTCGGCGCTGCTGCGGCGCAGCGTCTGCGCGATCTGCTCGTCGGCGGCGGTGATGCCCTGGGTGGCGTCCACCAGCAGCACGATCACGTCGGCCTCGCTGGCGGCCAGCAGCGCCTGGGCCTCGATCTGCGGCACGAAGTCGGCGCTGCCCTCGGCCAGCGGCGACGTGTTGCGGCTGCCTTTCGGCTGGTAAACCTCGATGCCGCCGGTGTCTACCACGTAGAAATCAACGCCGCGCCAGTCCGTCTCGCCCTGGATGCGGTCGCGGGTCGTGCCGGGCGTCTCGTCAATCACCGCCAGGCGCTGGCCGACCAGGCGGTTAAACAGGGTGCTTTTGCCCACATTCGGGCGGCCCACCAGGGCGACCATCGGTTTGCGTGGCACAGGGACAACCTCTCATGTTTCGCTGCTGTGATTGTAACAGACGCCGCGCCCGCTGCGCAGGTTTAACCGCCGACCGGGTCAGGGGTGGGCGGGCCGGCGATCACGGCGTCAATTTCTTCCGGCAGCACCAGAATGTCTGCGCGCGTAAGCTGCCCCTGCAGCGCGGCCACGACCGGCTGGACGCGGTGCGTGCCCGGCGCCAGGCCGCTCAGGTCGGCGACGACTTCCAGGTCCTGCGGTGTCAGCGCGTCCAGCTCGACGCGCGGGCCGGTGATGATGATCGTCACGTCCTGCGGGGCCAGCGCGGCGCTGAAGTCGTCCGGGAGGCCAGAGATGCGCACCGGCACGTTGTCGAACTGGCGGCTGGCCGACAGCGCCGTGATGCCGACCTCAACCGTGACCAGCGAGCTGCCGACGACGAACACGTTCTCATAGGGCACGCGCACCGCCACCTCAACCTGGAAGCTCTCGGTCCGGTTGTTGAGGTTGATCTGTTCGGTGGACAGCGCGCCGGGAATCGTGTCGAGCACTTCCTGCGGGCCGCTGACAAGCACGAACTGCGGGTTGTAGACGATGCCGGTCAGCGCGTAGCCTTCCGGCAGCGTTTCGTCGAGGAAGTTGGGCACCACGCGCAGCTCGCGCGTGCCGGGCCGCAGGCCAATCCCGACGGTGATGTCGGTCGTGTTGGGTTCAAGCGTGACGGCGGCCACCGGCTCGCCGGCGGCGTCCACCGGGATGAGCGTGTAGCTGCCCTCCAGCGTGGCGCGCTGTTCGCTGAGGTCGAGCGTGACCAGCGCGGCGGTCACCTGCTGCACCCTGCTGAGCGCGCCCCTGATCAACACCTGGCGCACGCTGGTCGTCGGCGCGCCGATCACCTCAAAACCGCGCGGCGGGACCTGCGTGATCGCCACTTTGACCGGCACGAGCTGTTCGCGCAGCTCCTCCAGCGTGACCATGATCTGGCGCGGTGAGGTGTCTGCCGACGCCCGGCGCGACACCTCCGGCGTCAGGTTCACGCGGTACGTGCCCGGCCCCTCGGTGGACACGTCCGCCATCACGCTGATGTCGTCGGGCACAAGCTGGTTGATCACGCTTTCGGGCGCGCGCACGGTGACGCTGGCCGCCGCGCGCGACTGCTCGGTGACGATCAGGTTGGGGTTGTGCGCGACCTGGATGTCCACCACCCGGAAAACCCGTTCCCGGACCGGGTTGGACTGGAGCGTCGCGAACAGCCAGACGAAGAACGCCAGCGCCATGGACGCGGCGAACCACATCGCGTTGTCCCACAACCAGCGGTTGGGGGAGGTTTTAGCCGGCTTTTGTGTCATATCTGCTTCTGTGTGCTGCGCCAGCGCGCGGTGCGGGCCTGCCACTGGTCGCGCAGGCGGGCGAACGGCGATGAAGTGTCGGGGCGGTCGCTGCCGTAGAGGGCGCGCAGGATGGTGCGCAGGCGCTGCGCGTCGAGGCGCAGGATCAGGCGGCCCTGGTCCGCGATCGAGATGCGCCCGGTTTCCTCCGAGACGACCACGCACAGCGCGTCGCCCACCTCGCTGATGCCCAGCGCGGCGCGGTGGCGCGTGCCCAGCTTGCGCGCCGGCAGGTTGCGGCTGGCCGAAAGCGGCAGCACGCAGGCCGCCGCCGCGATGCGCCCGCTGGCGTCAACGATGGCGGCGCCGTCGTGCAGCTCGGTTTTGGGCCAGAAGATGGTCAGCAGAAGCTGCGGGCTGACATCGCTGTTGAGCGCGATGCCGGTGTGGATGTATTCCTCCAGGCTGCTGCTGCGCTGGAGCACGATCAGCGCGCCGTGCCGCCGCTCCGACAGCCGCTCCGCCGCCTGGCAGATGTGCTCGATGATCTGCGCGCGCTGCGTTTCCACCGGCTGCCGCCCGCGCAGCAGGCCGCGCCCCAGCCGTTCCAGGCCGCGCCGCAGCTCCGGCTGGAAGATCACCGGGATGGCGACCAGCAGCAGGGTGAGCGAGTTGCTCATCAGCCAGCCCAGCGCCGAAAGCTGGAACAGGCTGGACAGCAGCGCCAGCACGACGACGATCAGCACCACGCCGCGCAGCAGCGCCACGCCCTGCGTGCCGCGAATGAAGAAGCTGAGGCCGAAGAACAGCAGCCCGACCAGCAGGATGTCGAACAGGGCGGTGGCGGAAAAGCTGTCGAGGATCCAGGACAGGTCCATAATAGCCGGTCTTCCGTGTGCCTGCGCTGTCTAGCCGCCGAGCTGGGTCAGCAGCCGCCGGTAATCCTCCACGCCGTCGGGGCCGAGGGCGATGATCTGGCGGATGGTGTTGGCGGCTTCGTCGGTTTGGCCGGCCTCAAGCTGGATTTCGCCCAGCGCGTCAAGCTGGAAGATCGCCTCTTTCTTGCGCCCCAACTGGCGGTAGATAGCCGCCAGGCGCGAGCGCAGGTTCTGGTCGCCGGGGTAGAGCGTCACCAGCTCGTCAAGAAGCTGGACGATGCGGTTCGCCTGCTGCTTCTTGGCATAGACGCCCAGAAGCTGATCCAGCCGTTTGACCGCCTCGACCTGGTTGCCCTGGCGGTAGTTGAGGTCAATCAGCATGCGGCGGGCGCGCTCGTCGTCGGGGGAAAGCTGCACGATTTCCTCGTAGGCGCGCTGCGCCTTGCGCATGTCCAGGCGGAGCTGGTCAATGTCGGCGATGCGGTGTTTGATGCGCACGATCTTCTCGGTGGACGCCTCGATGCGGCCTGCCAGCCGTTCCGCCACCGCGTAGGTGCTGCGCGACATGTCGAAGTCGCCAAGCTGGTTGTAGGTGTCGGCCAGGTCCGTGTACTGGTCGAGGGCTTCGTCCCAGCGCTCCTCGGTTTCCAGCAGCTCGATCAGGTTGGTGCGCACCGAGATGTCGAGCGGGGCCATCTCCAGGACTTCGCTGAGGATCGAGGCGGCGCGGTCGTGCTCGCCGCGCACCATATAGCTGCGCGCGACCACGTTGTACTTGGTGATCGCCTGGCGCACGCGGCCCTCGCGCATCATGATCTCGGCCATGCGCACGTGCACCGGCAGGTAATAGGGCGAGACCTCAACGGCGCGGTGCGACTCGTCCATCGCCAGCGTCAGCAGCCCCTGGCGGATAAAGCGGTCGATCATTGACACCGAGGTCGTGAGTTCGTCGCTGCGCGTGGTGACCAGGATGTCCACGACACCGCGCTCGCCGCCCACGCGCATCGCTTCCTGAAGCTGGTGGCGGGTTTCGGCGATGCGCTGTTTCCAGTCCTTGCCCTGCAGCAGGTTGATAAAGCGCTGGTTGACGCTGGCCAGCGCCTCGTCGGTGCGGCCGTCCAGCGTCGTGAGAAGCTGGTCGTACACCTCGACCAGCTCCTGCACCTCGTCAACGTCGGCGGCCAGCGTGGTGTCAACCGCCTGCAGGCTTTGAATGAGGAAGCGCGACGCCTGTTTGTGCCGGCCCATCCTGAAATAGCTCTGGCCCAGGCCGTGATAGGCCCCGGCGCTGAGGTCGGTGACGATGGCGGCCTCGCCCAGGTGTTTGATCGCTTCGTCCGGGCGGCCCGCCAGCAGCAGCAGCGCGCCCAGGTTCAGCTTCAGGGCCGGGTGGCGCATGTGGGGCGCGGCGCGCTCGTAGGCTTTGATCGCTTCCTCGTGCAGGCCCTGCCGCTGCAGCTCCATCGCCTGCAGGGCGTCGCTGCCGGCGGCGTCCAGGTTGCCGCTTTCCACCACGTGCCCGGCGAGCAGGCCCAGCGCCTCGGTCATGGCCTCGCCGACGGGGCCGAGCGGGTCGGCCTCGCCCACGTCCTCGCGCGTGTCGAACAGGTCGGAAAAGTCCGTGCTGGCGCTGGCATGCGCCTGTTCCGGGTCGTCGCGGTTGGGCGGCAGCATTTCGCCGCCGGTTTCGATCACGCGCAGCGCGTTCAGCGACGGGGCGTTTTTGGGGTTCAGTTTCAGGGCGCGCTGGACGGCGCGCATGGCCTTGTCGGAGTCGCCGTTGCGCTGGAAATTGAAGGCCAGCGTCAGGTACTCGCGGATCGCCTTTGGCTCGCTGCCGACGCGCTCGTAGGCCTGTGCCAGCTTGAGATGCACCGCCACCAGGCCGGGGGTGAGGCGGGTGGCTTTGTCCCAACTGGCGATGGCTTTGTCAATGTCGCGCTGGGCCAGGTACATTTCGGCCACGTTGACATACTGCTGCGCCGCTTCGCGCAGGCGGCCCATGCGTTCCAGCACGTCGGCGCTTTTTTCCAGCGGAATCGGGTCGGTCTGGCTGATCTGGTGGGCGCGCATGTAGACCTTGAGCGCGCTGTCGAGCCGGCCCGCCTTCAGCAGCGCCAGGCCCATGTGGATGTGCGCGTCGGCGTCCTCCGGGAATTCCTGCAGGGCGCGGCCGTAGGCGCTGATCGCCGCCGACCAATCCTGATCCCAGGCGGCGTTGTGGCCGCTGTTCATATACTGTTCGTAAGCTTCCTGATTTCCGGGCATCGGTCGCACCTGCTGTTGCCGTGAAGGGCGCTGCCTGTTCTCTGGCAGTATAGCATAGGATAACCGCTCGCGGAATGTGCTGGCCTTAATGCCTCAACGCCAGCGTGCTATACTGGCGCGTGAGCTGCCTTGCTGTTTCACGGAGAACACCAATGACCACAGATGCACGCGCGAAAGTCCGCCGCAGCGACCGTGAAGTGACGGATGAAGCCTGGATTGAGGCCTTTTTGCGGGGCGCGGCGGCCGGAACGCTGGCGCTTGCCAGCGGCGACCAGCCGTTTGTCAACACCAACCTGTTTGTTTACGACGGCGCGCGGCGCGCGCTGTACGTCCACACGGCGCACAGCGGGCGCACGCGCGACCTCATCAGCGCCAACCCGCGCGCCTGCTTCAGCGTGATGCAGATGGGGCGGCTGCTGCCGTCGGCGGTGGCGCTGTCGTTCAGCGTCGAGTACGCCGGCGTGACCGTGTTCGGCTGCGCCGCGGTGGTCGAGGACGAGGCCGAGGCGGCCGCCGCGCTCCAGGCGCTGCTGAACAAATACGCGCCGCACCTGCGCGCGGGCGTGGACTACCGCCCGCCGGTGGCCGAGGAACTCGCGCGGACGACCGTGATCCGCCTGGACATTGAGAGCGTGAGCGGCAAGCGCAAGGTCGTCGCGGCGGATTTTCCCGGCGCGTTTCTGTACAGCGAGCCGGACATGATCCACGACAGCTAA